>JAQWMV010000155.1 GCA_029246605.1 Pseudomonadales bacterium
CGAGTTACATTGGAAGCTGGTTGATGGCAGGTGGTTTTCTGGCTATAGGTTCCTGCACCTCGGCGATGAGTAAAAGCCAGGTTATTGCTTTTATCCTGTGCGGCATGGTTTGCCTCCTGTTTATACTCGCTGGGTTTCCGATGGTGCTTGGTGCGTTCAAGGGCTGGCTACCCACCATTTTTGTCGACACCCTTGCCAGCCTTAGTTTCTTGACGCATTTCTCGGCAATATCCAAGGGGGTATTGAGCCTTAAGGACGTGTTCTATTTCTTATCAATGATTATCGTGTGGCTACTCGCTACGATGGTTGTTGTCGATCTGAAGCAGGGAGAATAGTGATGAACAAAAAATACTATTCTGGTGTAGGTCTAGTGATCCTGGGGATTGGCTTTCTGGTTTTTACGTTACTGAATAATTTACTTTTTAACAGCTGGCGCCTGGATCTGACTGAAAACAGTCTTTACACGCTCTCAGAGGGCAGTGAAGAGATCGTTAGCGCTATTGACGAACCGATTAATCTGTACTTTTTCTTTTCTGAAAAAAGCAGCGAAGATCTCACGCAGCTTAGAAGCTATGCAACGCGTGTTGAGGAATTACTTGATGAGTATGCCCTGATCGGCGATGGCAAAATTAACCTCAGTGTTATCGATCCGGAACCCTTTTCGGAAGAGGAGGACCAGGCTGCCGAGTTTGGACTGCAAAGTGTGCCGATCAATGCCGCGGGTGATGAATTATATTTCGGTTTGGCGGCTACCAACGCGTTAGACGATATGGAGATCATCTCATTCTTTCAGCCGGATAAAGAAGAGTTTCTCGAGTATGAAATCAGTAAGTTGGTGCAAAGCTTAAGTGTGGCAGAGAAGCCAACCGTCGGGGTTCTATCGAGTATCGACGTACAGGCCAGCATGAATCAGCAGACATTTCAGATGACACCCGCATGGATGGTGATAGAACAGCTAGAGCAACTGTTTAATGTTGAACCGCTATCCACAGATATCGAATCGATACCTGTAGATGTGGATATTCTCTTGGTGATCCATCCCAAACAACTATCGGAAACCTTGCTGTTTTCTATTGATCAGTTTGTTATGGCAGGCGGTAAGCTACTGGCATTCGTTGATCCTCTCGCGGAGTCCGATCGACCTCAGCAGGCATCGCCAATGATGCCGGCACCACCCACTGAGCAATCCTCCAACCTTAATAGGCTGACAGAGGCATGGGGTTTGACCCTTCGGGATAATGTCGTTTTGGGAGATTCCCAGGCAGCGCTCGCGGTCGACAGTGGCACGGGTACTCCGGTGCGACACCTCGCCATTGTTGGTATGGAAAGCGAAAATTTTTCCAGCGATGATATTGTGACTTCGTCATTGGAGAGCATTAACCTCGCGACTGCGGGTATTTTGGATATTTCTGAGGAACCACCCGGCAGCATCGAGCCCCTGATTACCTCCAGCGCCTATTCCATGCCCCTAGACTCATTTCAGTTTCAGTTCATGAGTGATCCGCAGGATCTTATGCGGGCGTTCAATCCAACTGGCGAGCAGTATGTTGTGGCGGCCCGAATTTCCGGCAGCGCACCCAGTGCGTTTCCTGATGGCCTCGAGAACAGCGAAGGTGAACATCTGACCCAAACTCAGGATATCAACGTCATCCTGATTGCCGATACTGATATATTGGCTGATCGATTATGGGTGCAGGTGCAAAACTTTTTTGGGCAGCGGATAGCCAGCCCGTGGGCCAACAATGGTGAAATGGTTATTAATGCACTGGACAATTTAAGTGGTGGCGCTTCGCTTATTAGTATTCGGTCCAGGGGTAGATTTACCCGACCTTTCGACGTGGTTCAGGATCTGCGGCGGGAGGCGGAAGCAAGTTACCAGGAAAGTGCAGACGATCTACAGTCTCAACTTGCAGAAACCGAGCAACGCTTGACGGAATTGCAATCAGCGCAGTCAGAGGGAAATCTCTTTGGGCTGTCTCCAGAACAGGAGCAAGCGCTGGTGCAGTTTCAACAGGAGAAGCTGATCATTCGCAAGCAATTGCGCGACGTACGACATCAGCTTGATCGCGATATTGAACTCCTTGGTTCAACCCTCAAGTTTATTAACATTGCACTCATTCCTATTTTGATGACGCTACTGTTGCTGGCTATGAATGTATTGCGTTTGCGACGAGAGGATCACTGATGTCTCAGAAGATTGTATTAGTCCTAACTATTGCTGTGCTGGTGATGATTGGTGCGGCTGTTTTGCTCTCGACGGATGAAGGTAACAACGATGAGATGAAAATGTTATTGCCGGGACTTAAAGCACAACTGGCTAACCTTGATCGAGTAGAGATCGTGACTCGTGATGAGACAGTGACACTTGCAGCAATTGATGGGCGATGGTCCGTCGTTGAACGAAACAACTATCCCGCGAAACGCGAAACCTTGTCAGCTATGGCGAATCAAGTGGCGAAGGCGAAGTTGCTCGAACAGAAAACATCCAGACCTGAGAACTATGCCCGTCTTGGGCTCGTCGATCTTGAAGACCCGGCCAGCGAGGCTGTCCAACTTAGCCTGCGTGCCGGAGAAACTGAGTTCACAACATTGCTGGGTAATAACGCATCGGGTCGAACCGGCCGTTATGCGCGGGATGGTGAGCAGACCTGGCTGACAGACGCCATCGATGTCGAAAAGCTGCCTGCCGCCTGGCTTGAACCTATGATCATCAATGTGGAGTCAGCGGACGTCGCGCGAGTTGTTCTGAAGGGCGAGGGCGGTGAGCTCACATTTGAACGCAATGCCCAGAGCGAGTTTGATTTTGGGCAGCTGCCCCCGGACCGAGAACTCAAGTATCCAGCGATCACCGGTGAGCCGGCGCGCGCGCTTGTTAATGTCAGACTGGAGGATGTTGCTGCCCATGAAGATAAGCGCTGGCAGGATGTTGCAAGTGCCAATTTCACGCTTCTAGATGGCAGAGAGATTCGGGTGCAGGCGGCCAAGTATGGCGAAGGCAATTGGTTAAATTTTAGCGTAGGGCCTGCGCCAGAGAGTGCTGAAACAGGGATCGGTGAAGAGACCAGTGATGCGGATTCGAGCGAGACAAAGACGGTTGTTGCGATCACCACCGCGTTACCAGACCTCTCTGTCTGGGATTACCGCGTCTCATCTTACGTCTTTGATGATTTCGTTAAATCCTTGGATGATATTCTAGAGGAACAACAAACCGAAGATTCTGACGCCATTGATCTGGTCGAATAGCGCCGGTAAGTAGTGTTAGCCGTCAGACTCGATAATCGCCACAATCTGATCCTCTTCCACGGCATCCTCTTCCTTAACAAGGATTTCGGTGATGGTGCCGGCACACTCGGCCTCTATCGGAATCTCCATTTTCATTGATTCCATGATCATGAGGACATCTTCCTCGTTCACATGATCACCGACTTTGGTTTCCATTTTCCAGACATTACCGGTGACATCAGATGCTACTTCTACTTTACTCACTGTCCCTCGCTTAATTGAACTGTCTGTGGCCCAGTTCGATGGCAAATTTAGAGTTCGTAAAGTAGCATGATTAGATCGTGGATCACAGACTTCAGACTACCTTCATAGCCCTAGGCTCGAGTATTGGTGACGGCGCGGCGCAACTGCGTCAGGCCGTGAAACTACTCGAGACCATCGCCAGTGGACCCATTGCCTGTTCCTCGTTGTGGCAAACAGAGCCCTTTGAGATGCAAGCATCCGACTGGTTCAGCAATGCTGTGGTGAGCTTTAACACTTCGCTCTCAGCAGCAGAGTTGCTTGGTTCATTGAAAGACATTGAGCGACAGAGTGGTCGACCAACCAATCATGGGGTCAACACACCAAGGACTTTGGACCTGGATATTATTGGTCTTGGGGATGAAGTTATCTGTTCTGAGGATCTGACGATCCCGCATCCAAAGGCCAGTCAACGGTTGTTTGTGTTATTACCACTGGCGGAGATAGCACCGGATTTTCGCTTCCCAAAGAGTAACGAAAGTCTGGCAACACTTATCGCGCAAGCGCCTGCACTAGAGGTCATCAAAACAACTTTGTTAGAGGTTTAGTCTGTACTCTTAGGAAAAGCTGGCATCGGAAAGGGTGCAATGTTATTGCCTTTGGCTTCGGATATTTTTCCTACCCCTTCCTTGGCGACCTCATCGATTCTCGCTACAGAGTGCATAGGAATGTAGCTTCGGTTCACGCCTTCAAATTCGCTTTTCAAGCGCTCCTCACTCGGATCTACCAGCATTTGAGAGCGTTCGCCGAACACCAGTTCTTCTATCTCAATAAAGCCGTACAGGTCTGACTGATAGATCTGCCTGGCATAGACTTCGTAGATTTGCCCCATGCTGAAGAAAATGATTTTGTAGATTGGTTTATCGGACATCTATCCTTCCGTTTAATGATCGTCGCTGCACTTGCAGTGTTCGTTTTATTGCAGTTGTTGTCAATGTTGTTGTTGACCGGCACCCTTTGGATTGCTGGCCATTAGTACTACGATATGCGGCTAGATGGACCGAATTTCAAGGGTGCTACCGAAAAGAGGTCAGGCTGCTTATAATAGGCGCCCTTTTCAAGGTTGAACGACGTTGCCAAAAGTATTTATCAAGACCCATGGCTGCCAGATGAATGAGTATGATTCAGCGCGAATGGTGGATCTGCTGGAGCACAGCCAAGGATATCAGCAGACGGATAAGGAGTCAGAGGCGGATCTACTCCTGCTCAACACCTGCTCGATTCGAGAAAATGCCCAGGAAAAGGTATTTCATCAACTAGGGCGGTGGAAAAAGCTGAAGGCTCTGAAACCGGATCTGACGATAGGTGTTGGTGGCTGTGTGGCAAGCCAGGAAGGTGAGGCTATTACAGGACGGGCTCCCTATGTTGATCTCATATTTGGCCCGCAAACACTACATCGCTTACCGGCAATGCTTGCGCAAAAAAGGCTGTCCGGTCCTGTCATAGATGTTAGCTTTCCAGAAATTGAGAAATTTGATCGATTGCCTGAGCCGTCAGCTGATGGCCCTTCGGCCTTTGTGTCTGTGATGGAAGGATGCAGCAAATACTGTACTTTTTGTGTCGTTCCCTACACCCGCGGAGAAGAAGTAAGTCGACCGGTTGAGGATGTGCTGCGCGAGATACTCAGCCTTGCCGAAAAGGGGGTGCGTGAGGTCAATCTACTGGGTCAAAATGTCAATGCCTATCGTGGGCTTCTAGCCTCCGGTCAATATGCCGACCTTGCCTATCTCATTCGGGTTATTGCTCAGATCGATGGTATCGACCGCATACGGTATACGACATCTCATCCAGTTGAGTTCACCAATAGCCTGATCGACGTCTATGCTGACGTGCCAGAGCTTGTCAGCCACCTGCATCTTCCTGTGCAAAGTGGCTCGGATAAAATACTAGCAACCATGAAGCGGGGCCACACCGCTGTCGAGTACAAATCTAAAATCCGCGCGCTTAGAAAAATCAGACCGGACATCAGCCTGTCGTCAGATTTTATCATTGGGTTCCCCGGTGAAACTGACGATGACTTTAAGGCGACGATGGATCTTATTGCGGAAATGGGTTTTGATAACTCCTTTAGTTTTATTTTTAGCGCACGTCCTGGAACCCCTGCGGCCGGACTTGTCGACAACACAGATATGGCGACGAAAAAAGATCGACTCAATATTCTTCAGCAGCGTATTAAAGCCAACGCATTCGAAATTAGCCGTAAGATGGTGGGCACCACACAAAATGTCCTGGTGATGGGAGTCTCGAAGAAGGATCCCGGTCAGTTGCAGGCACGAACAGCAAACAATCGCGTGGTTATTTTCTCTTCAGCAGATCAGAGTTTGATTGGTGAGTTTATTGACGTGGAAATAACGGAGGCACTACCTAACTCTCTTAGGGCTATCCACAGCCTGGATCAAAACGCTTTTACTCCAGAACCGTTGCGTATATCCTAGCGATATTGTGATTCTTACCGGATGAATTTGGACGTTCGACCACACCAGGTAACGCTGGAACCCAACGATAGTCAGCAATTAGCCAACTTGTGCGGTCCGTACGATGCGCACTTACGGCAGATCGAAGAACGACTTGGGATCACCATCAAAAATCGAGGTAATGATTTTCAATTAACTGGTGAGAATAAAACAGTTGTTGCTGCTGGGGAATTGCTAAGTCATCTGTATCGAGAAGTCAGTACAGGTACTTCGTTAACTTCAGATCTTGTTCACCTATTTCTGCAGGAATCTGGCGTTGATGCATTGCTGCAACATGAAGCGGATGGCACAGATGATTTGTTACATACCAGCAAAAAAATTGTGCGGCCTCGTGGTAAGAATCAAATTAATTATGTTCGCGCCATTAAATCCAATGATATTAATTTCGGTATTGGGCCCGCCGGTACTGGGAAAACTTACCTTGCGGTAGCTTGCGCTGTTGAAGCGTATGAGAGTGAAGCCATTAGAAGAATTCTGCTGGTGAGACCAGCTGTTGAGGCGGGTGAAAAACTAGGATTTTTGCCTGGCGACTTAAGTCAAAAAATTGATCCTTACTTGAGACCGTTATATGACGCGCTTTATGAACTCTTGGGGTTTGATAAAGTTGAGCGTCTTATCGAAAAGAGCATTATCGAGGTTGCACCACTTGCCTATATGAGAGGGCGGACACTGAACGATTCTTTTATCATTCTTGATGAGAGCCAAAACACGACAGCCGAGCAAATGAAAATGTTTCTGACGAGGATTGGTTTTGGTTCAACGGTGGTGGTCACCGGAGATATAACTCAGATAGATTTGCCCCATAACACCCGGTCCGGCCTGCGCCACATTCTCGATGTGCTAAATAAAGTCCCGGGGATATCATTCACGCATTTTTCTGCTAAAGATGTTGTTCGTCATCCGCTGGTACAACGTATCGTGGAAGCGTACGAAAAGCATGAGTCTAAGGAAGATGACCGCGCCTAACGCGGAAAATCAAACAACAGTAGATATACAGTGGGGTATCGACCGTGCCTGCGTTGCCGTCAATGATGAAAAAATTAATGAATGGATCAATCAATGCAGCCAGGTGCTGCAGTTGGCAGCTACTGAGGCTGAAGTTGCGGTGAGAATCGTTGGTGAAGATGAAATAACTGAATTGAACCAACAGTACCGTGATAAGGAATCAAGCACGAATGTCCTGTCTTTTGATAATGGTTCGATGGATGAATCTGGCCGTGTGCTGTTGGGGGATATCGTGATTTGTGCGCCGGTCGTTTGCGAAGAAGCAGCTACTCAAAACAAGAGTGTAGAGGAGCATTTTGCGCACATGCTAGTTCATGGTTTGTTACACCTTAATGGGTTTGATCATATCGGCGATGAAGAGGCACGCGAAATGGAAACTTTGGAAATCAAGATTATGAAAGAAATTGGATTTGCTAATCCATATCAGGAGTCGGTAGAGCGATGAGCGAAGAAGATGATTCCAACGATCAGAGAAGCTGGTTAGAGAGGCTGAAGTCTCTTGCAACTGGTGAACCTGGTTCTCGGGATGAATTGCTGGATTTACTGCGTTCGGCGCAGCAGCGTGAGTTGCTGGATGACGAGGCTCTTAGTATTATCGAGGGCGCGTTGGTCGTGTCCGATATGCAAACGCGAGAGATCATGGTTCCTCGTTCTCAGGTGGTATTTGTCAGTATGGGTTCAAGCCCGGAAGACTTTTTGCCGTTAATCATTGAGTCCGGGCACTCCAGGTTTCCAGTTGTCGATGAGGACCCTGATAAAGTTATTGGTATTCTTCTCGCCAAGGATTTGCTGCCGCTGGCGCTGGAAGAGAATAGATCGAAGTTTAATATGCGGGATATTCTGCGGCAGTTCACGCCAATTCCAGAGAGTAAGCGTGTCAACGTGTTGCTTCAGGAGTTCCGTCGCAATCACAGTCACCTTGCCGTTGTTTATGATGAGTACGGCGGCGTATCGGGGATTGTCACCATTGAAGATGTCTTAGAACAAATCGTTGGAGATATTGAGGACGAGTATGACATTGATGAAGATGATTTTATCAAGCTCCATGCCGACGGGACCTATACGATAAAAGCATTAACGCCGATTGAGGACTTTAACGAACACTTTTCGTGTGATTTTAGCGACGAAGATGTTGATACCATCGGTGGTATGGTCACCAGCCATTTCGGACACTTGCCTAAGCGGGATGAATGCGTTGATGTGGAAGAATTCAGCTTTAAGGTGCTGAACGCCGATAGTCGTCGTATTCATTTGTTAGAGCTTACGAGGTTGACGAAAGATTGATGCCCTTAACATAGGGATGAATGTGCAACGTCTGTTTGCGATCCGTGATCAACAGCCGCTAGTAGGCCATATCATTGCGCTCTTAAGTGGTGCAATTCTGCCGTTGGCATTGGCGCCATTTGATATCTGGCCCTTGGCGATTATATGTCTAGCGACCTTTCTGTTTACCCTCGACGTTAAGTCTTATCAAACAATTGTGCTGCGCTATTACCTGTTTTCAGTGGGTATGTATGGTGTTGGGGTCTCCTGGATTTTCGTCAGTATCAACGTCTATGGTGGGGCGTCGTATTGGTTGGCGGCATTCCTCGTATTGTTCTTTGTCTTAAGTTATTCCCTGACTGCACTGGTTGCAGGATTCATCCATGTCAACGTATCGAACCGGCTGATCGCATTCCCGGCTATTTGGGTTTTTCTGGAGTGGTTTCGCAGTTGGTTCCTGACCGGGTTTCCCTGGCTCTATGTTGGATACAGTCATCTCGATTCACCGTTGGCGGGTTACGTGCCAATTTGGGGTGTATTCGGGTTGAGCTTTCTTACCGCGCTCTCGGCGGCGCTGCTGGTTGGATTGCGGCGCAACAACTGGCCTGTCCGCTTGATTGTATTGGGCGCCATTTGGGGTGCCGGGTCTTTTATTGCGGTAAAACTCCCGTGGGTCGAAACGACAGGTCAGGTTGCCAGGGTGGCAGCGGTGCAGGGCAATATTGAACAACATACGAAGTGGCGACGTGAAAATGTAGGACCTATTTTAAAAACCTATGTTGACCTTACAGAAGATGTGTGGGGTAGTGATATCATCGTCTGGCCGGAAGCGGCGATCACGCTCTTCCGGGAAAATGCTGCATTGGTACTCGATGAGTTGTCTAGTCGGGGTAGGGAAATGGGGAGCACTTTGGTTCTCGGTATTCCCGATCGCGATAGCGATGGCAATTTCCTGAACGCGGCAATTGCCGTGGGTGATGGGTCAGGAATCTATCAAAAAAGGCAGTTGGTCCCTTTTGGAGAGTATGTTCCGCTTGAAAATCAGCTTCGCGGTCTGATTACTTTTTTTGACCTGCCAATGTCGCACAATCGGGCCGGACCAGATGACCAGGAACCGCTGTTAGCGGGTGATTGGCGCCTGTCTTTGTCCATTTGCTATGAGGTTGTTTATCCAGAATTGGTGCGACGGACAGTGGATCTCCCGGACTTGCTGGTAACCATTAGTAACGATACCTGGTTTGGAGAATCAATTGGCCCGAAACAGCATCTGCAAATGGCGCGCATGCGTGCAGCAGAGAATGGTCGAGGCATGATTCGGGCAACGAATAATGGTGTCACAGCGCTGATAGATCATCGTGGTCGTGTGCAAAGTGAGCTAGCACCTAATGTGCCTGGTGTTCTTAAAGGTGAGCTTTCAGTTATGCAGGGCAAGACTCCTTACCATCGTTTCGGGTATTGGCCAGTTCTAGCATTCAGCCTGCTTATTCTGGTGACATTGGCCGGCAAACGATACTTTGTTCGTGATTAGTTTTTGTCGCTTCGTCGTTCGGGTAGAATGGCCCCTTTTTCCGAAACTGTAACCACCATGGAAGATAAAACCAATTTCTATGATTTCAAGGAGACTGAGTCGGCCGCGCAGCAGCACTGGCAGGATTCAGGTTCCTTCGTTGTCACAGAGAACAGCAGCAAGCCCAAGTACTATTGCCTCGCCATGTTCCCGTATCCCAGCGGGCAACTACATATGGGGCACGTTCGAACCTATACCTTGGGTGACGTGATATCACGTTATAAACGGCTACAGGGGTTCAATGTGATGCAGCCCATGGGTTGGGATGCGTTTGGTTTACCTGCGGAAAACGCAGCGATCAAAAACAAGGTGCCGCCTGCGGCGTGGACCGCTCAGAATATCCAGAATATGAAAACCCAGCTGCAGACTTTAGGGTTTGCCTATGACTGGACGCGGGAATTCGCGACCTGCGATCCTGAATACTACCGTTGGGAGCAATGGTTATTTACAAGGATGTTCAAGAAAGGCCTGGTAGAAAAGAAATCTGCCTGGGTTAACTGGGATCCAGTGGACCAGACAGTCCTTGCGAATGAACAGGTTATTGACGGTCGGGGCTGGCGCTCAGATGCGCTCGTTGAAAGACGTGAACTAGCGCAGTGGTTTGTAAAAATAACTGATTATGCGGAAGAATTGCTTGGCAATCTGGATAAGCTTTCAGGCTGGCCGGATAAGATCAAAACCATGCAGCGAAACTGGATTGGTCGATCAGAGGGGGTGCAGATTACTTTTCCTCGGGTTGATGGTGCAGCGATTGATGTCTATACCACCAGACCGGATACCTTGATGGGGGTGACTTACGTTGCCGTGGCTGCACAACATCCCATTGCGAAGGAAGCGGCTGAAAACAACAATGACCTTGCGAAATTTTTTGAGTCCTGCAATCAGGGGAAGGCTGCCGAAGCCGACATGGCCAAACTTGAGAAGCAAGGCATGGCCACCGGCATCAAAGTTCAACATCCCATCAGCGGTGAGCCTGTGCCTGTCTGGGCGGCAAATTTTGTGCTGATGGAATATGGCTCCGGTGCTGTGATGAGTGTGCCGGGTCATGATCAACGTGACTGGGAGTTTGCAAGAAAATATGCACTGCCTATTGTCCAGGTCATCGCGCCCGCCGAGACCAGTAAAGAGACCAGTAAAGAGACCTGCGATCTGGATCAAAGTGCCTACGTTAACAAAGGCGTCTGCGTTAATTCCGGTGATTTTGACGGGCTGAATTTTAACCAGGCTTTTGATGCCATTGCGGATGCGTTACAGGTTAAGAAACTTGGTGAGCGTCAGGTAAATTATCGACTACGTGACTGGGGTGTTTCCCGTCAGCGCTATTGGGGATGTCCCATTCCCATCATCCACTGCGAGAAATGTGGTGCGGTACCCGTACCTGATGAAGACCTGCCCGTGGTATTGCCAACCGATGTTGAATTGGATGGCGTCATTTCTCCAATCAAGAAAATGTCTGCGTGGTACGAAACGACTTGTCCGGACTGTGGTGGCAAGGCGCAGCGTGAAACTGATACTTTTGACACCTTTGTGGAGTCTTCCTGGTATTACGCTCGCTTCGCCTGCAGTAGTTTCTCTGAAGGTATGCTGGATGAAAGAGCAAAATATTGGAACTCGGTGGATCATTATGTGGGTGGTGAAGAGCACGCCATACTACATCTGTTGTACGCCAGGTTTTTTCACAAGGTCATGCGCGATGAAGGCATGGTGGATACAGATGAACCGTTTGAGAATCTCCTGGCGTTAGGCATGGTGTTACAGGACGGTGCCAAAATGTCGAAATCATCCGGGGATGCCGGTAACCCACAACATTTACTCGACGCCCATGGCGATGTTGCGGTTCGAATGGCGATGATGTTTGCAGCGCCACCAGAGCAATCTTTTGAGTGGTCTGAACATGGTGTGGAATCTGCAAACAGATGGCTGAGAACGCGATTATGGAATCCTGTGATCAATCATGTGGAAGACGGACCCATTGAAGTATTAAACATCGAAGGGCTAAACGACGCGCAACGTGATCTTCGACGAGTAGCCCACGAAACATTAGCTTCTGCCGATGATGATTATGGTCGTCGGCTTAATTTCAACACGGTTGTTTCCGGTGTGATGTCTCTAATGAATGAGTTGCAGAAATTCGAGGATACCTCGGCGCAGGGCAGAGCAGTGATTGATGAGCTTCTTAACATTGCGGTGTTGGTTATGTCGCCGATAGCCCCGCATATCTGTCGAGAACTATGGCAGAAATTGGGCAAGGGAGACATTGAAGAGGCCGAGTGGCTCCTGGTTGATAAAAATGCACTGGCAAAAAGTTCGGTGGAAATAATCGTTCAGGTTAATGGCAAATTGCGAGGAAAGCTTGAAGCCGTGCCAGATGAGACTCAAGATGAACTTATGAAGAAGGCACGTGAAATAGACAACGTTGAGAAATTCTTAACCGGAAAGGAAATTCGTAAGATAATCCACGTTCCAAACAGGCTGCTCAATTTTGTTGTCCAGTAATACCAAAGTAAGTTCGCGAGCGATCCTGCTATGTTTAACCTGCGTGTTGGCGAGCTGCGGATTTCATTTACGTGGTACCCAAAACGCGACTGCTGCGGATTTTGATTCGATTCATATCGCTGCCAGTGGTGAAATGTTGGCGCTGTTGCGGCGCGCTTTTGAGCGAGCTAACAAAGAAGTGACAACGACGGCAAGTGCGGCCGAGTATTCTCTATCCGTTTCGGGCATTCGTAATAGCAGACGGGCGGTGGCAACCACGAGCAACATCAGCGTGGCGGAGTACGAACTGGTACAGGCGGTTGATGTGCGTTTGTTAACCCGCGATCGGGTAGAAGTTATATTCTCCGTCAGGGTTGCAACAGAACGTTCATACAGTTTCGACAACGAAAGTCTGGAAAGTAGCTCGGAAGAAGAGGCCCTGTTGCGCGAGGAGATGCGCCGCGACCTAAGTGAACAGATACATCGCAGGGTGAATATCAGTATCACTAACTATCAGAATAGTCGTGAAGATATATCCGGATAAACTCGAAGGGCAGCTGGCGAGGGGGCTGTTGCCACTTTATGTCATCAGTGGTGATGAACCGTTGTTGGTTCAGGAAAGTACCGACATCCTTCGACAGGCACTCCGCGAAGCTGGTTTTACCGAAAGAGACCTTTTTCATGTGGACGCCAATTTTGACTGGCAGCAGGTGCTATACAGTAACAATATTATGTCGCTGTTTGCTGAGAAAAAAATCCTGGAACTTCGAATGTCATCGGCTAAACCCGGCGACAAGGGTGCCAAGGCGCTAACCGAATTGTGTGGCAGTGTCTCTGAGGATACCTGCGTATTGCTGGTGCTACCGCGAGTCGACGCTAACACGCAACGGACTAAATGGTTTAAGACCCTGGATGCGGTTGCAGGCTTTGTTCAGGTATGGCCGGTAGATGCGAAACGTCTACCAGGGTGGATCGACAATCGCTTCAAACGAGCGGGTCTCAAAGCAAGCCGCGATGCGGTTCTTGCATTGGTGGAGAAAGTAGAGGGCAATTTGCTGGCAGCCGTTCAGGAAATTGAGCGTATGAAGCTATGCGCAACGGATAATAAAATCGATGTTGATATGGTAATGAGCGGTGTTGCGGACAGCTCCAGATACGACATCTTTGTGTTAATAGATGCGGCATTGGAGGGTAACGTTAAGCGCTCCATCAAGATTCTGGATGGACTGCAACTCGAAGGTGTTGAGCCGATCTATTTGAATAGTATGCTGGCCAGAGAGATCCGCAGTTTGTCAGGCATGGCGTTCAAGATTGAACAGGGCCAAACACCCGATGCCGTCATGCGTAGTGCTAGGGTTTGGGATAATCGAAAAGGGCCCGTTGGGGCATGTCTACAGCGTCATGGCACAGTGGCACTTCAGCAGATGCAACTTAGGCTCGGTGCCGTCGACAGAATGGTAAAAGGCCTTACGCAGGGCAGTGCCTGGGACGAGTTAACCAGCGCAGTGCTCGATCTGTCTTCGCAGCGTGCCAGGTAGTCGGCAAAAATGGTATTTTATTAATTTACGGGCTATTCTTGCGTCCCCGCGATTCTATTAGATTCTTGTAATTTTGATCTTGTCGAGTGGATAACAAGGCAGGCTGAAATCGTGTGGAAAACTCTATATAAAACAATGCAATAGGTTGGTTGTGGCAATGGCTAAGAAAGAAAGTGAAGACGTCGGAATACCTGATACCGAGGTAAGTGTTAGAGACGCTTTTGGTCTTGATGTAGATTTAATGGTTCCAGCTTTCTCAGAGACCTCGGAGCATGTACCTGCAGTAGATGAAAGTTATCTATTCAATCATGAGACAACGCTGGCGATCCTGGCGGGATTTTCCCATAACCGACGAGTGATGGTTCAGGGTTATCACGGTACAGGCAAGTCCACGCACGTAGAGCAGGTCGCAGCGCGGCTCAACTGGCCGTGTATTCGAATTAATCTGGACAGCCATGTCAGCCGCATTGATCTCATCGGAAAAGACGCCATTGTCTTGAAGGATGGCAAGCAGGTTACGGAATTTAAAGAAGGTTTATTGCCCTGGGCATTGCAGCGCGCCTGCGCCATTGTATTTGATGAGTATGATGCCGGCCGTCCGGATGTCATGTTTGTTATTCAACGGGTTTTGGAAGTTGAGGGCAAACTGACGTTGCTTGATCAAAGTAAAGTTATTAGTCCACATCCGTCATTCCGTCTGTTTGCGACGACCAATACCATTGGTCTTGGTGATCCGACCGGTTTGTATCACGGCACACAACAAATCAATCAAGGGCAGATGGATCGCTGGAATATCGTAACAACGCTGAACTATTTAGAGCGGGAAGCGGAAATTGATATCGTCATGTCTAAGATGCCAGAACTTGATCGCCGGATCGTGGCGAACATGGTCTCCGTTGCCGACCTGACAAGGCAGGGATTCATCAATGGCGATATATCGATCGTCATGTCGCCTCGAACTGTCATCATGTGGGCTGAGAATGCTCAGATATTTAATGACTTCGGATTCGCGTTTCGGCTAACCTTTCTCAATAAGTGTGATGATACTGAGCGATCAATCGTCGCTGAATATTATCAACGCTGTATGGGTGAAGAGTTACCAGAATCTAGTGCAAGTGTTGTGCTTGCCTAGCGTGGATTAGAACGTGGCACAGGGCGACTCACGCGAGGAATTTAAGCAGGCTGTAACCTCCACTATGCGGGCCATCTCCGGCAATGAGGAACTGAATGTCAGTTTTGGTCCGGGCAAACCGTATATGCAGGGTAATCGTGCGCGTATCCCCCTTCCTGAAAGCAATCTGAGTGAGACAGAGTTGGCATTGTTAAGGGGTGCCGCCGACAAGTTCGCTCTGAACACTAGATTTCACGACGACGGTGTTCATCGGCAGCAGCGGCCGGAAGCAGGTATTGCTCAGGACATTTTTGATTGTGTAGAAGATGCTCGAATAGCTTCGATTGGTGCCTACCTGATGAAGGGCGTTCAACAAAACATGAACGCTGAATTGGAGAAGCATTGTATTGATCAAGGGTTTGCGACAATAGATCATCAAAGTAAGGCACCCCTTGGTGAGGCAGTAGGTCTTTACATCCGTGAAAAAATGACAGGCACTGAAGTTCCTCCCGCAGCGAGAAATATCCTGCACTTCTGGCGCGACCACATAGAAGAAAAAATTGGTGGTGATGTGGAACGCTTAAGTGAACTTCTTTTCGATCAGGAAGAGTTCACGGCGTTGTCGCGCGAGATGCTTCACCAACTTGGTTTGTCTGAGGACTGGGGGCAGGAAGAATCGACCAGCGATGATGATTTCGATGAGCAGTTGGAAGATGAAGAGAACCAGCCAGGAGATGAAGCATCCGATCAGGAAATGTCTGCCGAGGCTGACATGACTGATGCGATCGAAGGTGATGTCCCGGTCGATATGGATTCTTCGGATATGGCCGAAGTTGAAGGGCAAGACGATGAAGCCGGTGCACCTCCAGATTTTGCCGGTGACAAAAACTGGCTACGACCGAGGGAAAGTGACTATAAAGCTTATACCACGGATTTTGACGAATTGGTGTTTCCCGACGAACTGTGTGAACCGGCGGAACTGGATCGCCTGAGAGATGTGTTGGATAAACACCTGCAGAATTCACAGGCTGTAATTAGTAAGCTTGCGAATCGCTTACAACGTAAATTGCTTGCACAGCAGAACAGAACCTGGGAGTTTGACCTGGAAGAGGGG
Source organism: Pseudomonadales bacterium (assembly GCA_029246605.1). GTDB lineage: Bacteria > Pseudomonadota > Gammaproteobacteria > Pseudomonadales > Azotimanducaceae > UBA7455. Next base: position 16,070 of record JAQWMV010000155.1, read on the forward strand.
ATGTTAGACACATCCCGTTTACCGAACATCATCATCGATCCTTTTCACCCCCTGGCATTCAAGCAGGAAAAGGATATGGATTTCAGGGATACGGTGGTCTCCCTGTTGATAGACAGTTCAGGCTCTATGCGCGGTCGTTCTATGACGATTGCGGCCATGTGCGCTGAGATACTAGGCCGTACGCTTGAACGCTGTACAGTTAAAGTCGAGATACTAGGCTTTACCACGCGAGCCTGGCGGGGCGGTCAGTCCCGAGAACTGTGGTTGCAACATGGCAAGCCTCCGCAGCCAGGTCGTTTGAATGATGTTCGGCACATCGTCTATAAGGCTGCTGATATGCCTTGGCGACGTGCGCGTAGAAATCTTGGCTTGATGATGCGCGAAGAGCTGTTAAAGGAAAACATTGATGGCGAAGCCTTGTTATGGGCACATAATCGAATCGTGAGCAGGCCGGAGGATCGGAAAATCCTAATGGTGATTTCTGATGGTCTGCCTGTGGATAACAGCACACTTCTGGTGAACCCCAGCAATTATCTCGAGCAGCATTTGAAATATGCGATTGACGAGATAGAAAATCATTCTGAAGTGGAACTGGTTGCCATTGGTATTGGGCATGATGTTACTCATCACTATCGCCGCGCAGTAACGATTACCGATGCAGAGCAGTTAGGTGATGCAATGATCGAACAATTGGTTGATCTCTTTGATAAGGAATCCAACAAGGTACCCGCCGGTCGGCAAAAAGAAATAGCATTGACCCGTGCATCGTCGTAATACACTCTCGAAGCTGGACGCCTACGCGCAGAGATTTCCTGGCGAAAATAACACCACATCTCGTATGATTGAGTTCATCAATAGTCATAGTGACTGCTTCGAGCGGGAACTGCCCAATGGCCATATGACGGGATCTGCCTGGTTGCTGGATGAAAGCCTTGATCGCGCGTTACTGACACACCATCGCAAACTCAATCGCTGGCTACAACCCGGAGGTCATGCGGATGGGCAAAGCGACATTGCTGCGGTTTGCCTACGAGAAGCAAAAGAAGAATCTGGCCTTTCAGAAATCGAGTTAGTCAGTGACGCCTTGCTGGATATTGATATTCATGTGATTCCGGCGCGTGGTGATGAGCCTGAACATTATCATTATGATTGCCGGTTTCTGTTGCGCTGTCTGGGTGACGATGCTTATGTCGTCAGTAAAGAATCCCATGACCTAGCGTGGATTAAATTGTCTGACATCCGTAAATATACCGATGAAGAATCCATAGATCGGATGGTAGATAAGACTTTGCGCTTCAAAGCTGGTGATTTGAAAATCTAAGTATAAAGATGACAGGCTACCGTGTGATTAGAATCTATCGTGGTCATGACTGGTGTAATGTGCCTACACTCTGGTTTAACGCTAGGGCAACGATCGGAGAACCGACAGCCCGATTGTATATTGATCGGTGAGGTTATCTCCCCTTTGATCGGAATCACGTCCCGCGATCGTTCAAGTTTCGGATCCGGCTCAGGGTTCGATTCGATCAACAGTCTGGTGTAAGGATGTTTAGGGGAATAGAAGACTTCGTCCGAGGGGCCGTACTCGATCACCGAGCCTAGATACATGACTGCCATGTAATCGGAAACATAGCGCACCATCGAAAGATCATGGGCTATAAACAAAAGCGTGAGTCCCAGAGACGCCTTTAGTTCATCAAGCAGGTTGATGAACTGAGCTTGCACGGAAACATCAAGCGCAGAAATTGGCTCATCACAAACAACAAAACTTGGTTCGATAATCATTGCCCGTGCGATGCCAATCCGTTGTCTCTGTCCACCGGAAAACTCGTGTGGATAGCGGGACATATGATCAGGGTCCATCCCAACCTTGGAGAGCCAGGATGCAACGAGGTCACGGATGTTGTGGTCGCTGCCCTGAATGCGTAATCCTTCACCGATGATATCCAGGATAGTCATCCTTGGGTTTAGAGACGAGTAGGGGTCCTGAAAGATCATCTGTATCTCTTTCGCGTAATACAAGTGGTCTTTCGCGGTAAACTTGTCCGGCAGAGGTTCTCCACGAAAGAGTATTTCGCCGTTGGTCTTGCGTAGTAATCCAGTCAACATTTTTCCCAGCGTAGATTTCCCTGAACCACTTTCACCGACCAATCCCAGGGTGGCATTTTCCTCGATCCCGATGTTGACATCATCGACTGCATGCAAGGTTTGCTTCCTGCCGAGTTGAAAGTGCTTGGTGAGATGTTTGGTCGATATCAGCATGTCAGTTATCCATCTGATTCAGTGCGTCGACTGTGGGCGCGTCGGGATGTTGCAACCAGCATTTGGCGTAATGCTCATCACCAAGTGCAAAGAGTTCTGGTGGATTCCTCTCGCAAGTCTTCATTGCATGGGGACAGCGAGCATAGTAACCACACCCCACCGGTGGTGCGAAGAGATCCGGCGGGCTGCCATGAATTGGAATGAGCTGTTTCTCTCGATTAGCAGTGTTTGAAGGCATCGCTTGTTTCAACCCCAGAGTATAGGGGTGTGCTGATTTATAAAAAATGTCATCAACACTGCCAGATTCAACGATCTCACCGGCATACATCACGGCAACTTCATCTGCCATGCGAGCGACCACGGCCAGGTCATGGGTGATTAGAATAATCGACATGTTCTCGGTTCGCTGTAATTCCTGCATGAGTTCCAGAATCTGTGCCTGAATGGTGACATCAAGGGCCGTGGTCGGCTCATCAGCAATCAAGATAGAGGGATTACAGGCGAGGCTTTGTGCAATCATGGCTCGTTGCAGCATGCCGCCTGAGAACTCAAAAGGATATTGTTTTGCCCGCTTGGCGGCTTCAGGTATCTGTGTTCGTTCGAGCAGTACGGTCGCCTCACGGAGGGCGTCACGATTGCTTTTGCCACGATGCACCATCAGAGTTTCCGCAATCTGATTGCCGATGGTCATCGTCGGGTTGAGAGAGGACATGGGGTCTTGGAATATCATTCCTATCTCTACGCCACGGAACTGATTGGCTGACTTGGTATCCAGACCCAGAATATTTTTCCCGTTCAGTAATGCCGTACCACTGTTTATTTTCCCTGGGGGTACCGGTGTCAAACCCATAATTGACTGTACGGTTACTGACTTACCGCAACCGGACTCACCGACAATGGCGAGAGTTTTGCCCCGTTGTACAGTAAAGGAAACACCGCGAACGGCCTGGACAACGCCGCCATAGGTTGCGAACTCTACGCTTAAGTCTGTCACTTCTAAAATAGTGTCGTCCATTGTTAGACCTTCATTCCCGGGATCTAAGGCGAGAGTCCAGGGCTTCCGTGAAACCGTCCCCGAGCAGATTAAAAGCAAGTACTGTGATGCTGATGAGAAGCGCTGGGAAAATGAGCTCATGGGGATGGCTGAGCATGGTCTTGACGCCTTCGTTGCACATTGAGCCCCAGGAAGGTGTGGGAGGCACGACACCCATGCCGATAAAGGATAAAAATGCCTCGGTAAAGATAGCAGCGGGTACGGCGAAGGTTAAGGTGACCAGAATAACGCCCATGGTATTGGGGATGATGTGTCGAAAGATCAGGTAATGATCCCGGCCACCGAGTAGTCGCGCAGCTTCAATGTAGCCCTGTTCTCTGATTTGTAATACCTGACCACGGACCAGTCGGGCGGTTGCTGGCCAGCTTAAAAGCACCAGTGCGATCAGCATGGGTATGATGCCACTTTCACCGGGGCCAACACCAAATGCAATTTTAAAGAGGATCATAAAAAGCAGAAAGGGCAGTGCTACCACAAAGTCTGCAAAGCGCATGAGTACGGCATCAAGTCTACCGCCGAAATAACCCGCAAAACCGCCATAGGCAATACCGAATAAAACGAAGAAAAGTGGCGCAAAAATACCGATAAACAAACTCACCCTGGCACCTTCCATCAGTCTTGCGAGCATGTCCCGTCCCAGGTAGTCAGTTCCCAGTGGGTGAAACTCCAGGGATATCACATCACCGGGCCTAGCTGTGTCGGAAACTAGGTTCCGCGCTTTTGCTTCATCGACGGTAATAGTTAACTGTGGTGTAACCGTTAGCACTGAATAAACTTCGTACTCGTCGAAGCCATCCGTGGGTACAACTGAGTAATAGTAAGTCAGTGGTTCCAGGCCCAGTCGATCTTCGTACCCGATCTCATTGCCAGCATATGTGGATCCAAGAGGTAAACCGAGATCGTTAAAGCCTTCGGGATAACGTTCGTTACGATAGATGTTGTAACCACCTGCACCCACCACGGGATTCCATGACAATCGAACGCCCTGTGTGGTTGCCATATTGATTAGACGTAATGATTTTGGTGCATATACCTGGTCGCGGTAGCTATCAGGTTCTGCCGGAAAGTCCTGAATGACGATCCTTTGCCATTGTATATAAGCGGCAGACAGTAGCGCTTGCTTGGGCAATGCTGGTGCTTGTGAGACTTGATTTAGATCCTGCAGGGCAGGGTCTACCTGCCATAAAAATGGTCCAAAAAGTGTAAAAAATGCAATAAAAACAATGATATAAAGAGAAATTATGGCGCGCGTATTCTTCTTGAGGCGCTGCCAGGCATCTTGCCAATACGATAAAGAGGGCCGTGTAATCTGCTCGATTGCGACAGACTTTTCAGCAGGAGAAAAATCAATCATTTCAATCTTACTCTGGGATCGATGAAACCATAGAGGACGTCGACGGTAATGACCATGAGCACCAGGAACGCGCCATAGAACACAGTTGTACCCATGATGACGGTGTAATCGAGTTGCTGAACCGCCTGAATAAAGTATCGACCCAACCCCGGAATAGCGAATACGAATTCGACAACGAATCCACCGGTCGTGATCGCGGCAATCTGTGGACCAAGAATCGTGATGACTGGCAAAATCGCATTGCGCAATTGATGTTTCAAGAAAATACGAATGGGCGATAAACCCTTGGCGCGTGCCGTCTTGATGTAGTCTTCGTTGACGACCTCCAGCATTGAGGAACGCATTAACCGCGTTAACAGGGCCATTGTTCCCAGTCCCAGAACCAAAGACGGCATCAGCATGTGCATTAGCGTGCCCCATCCAGCAACCGGGATGAATGAATAGCCAATCAATGCGTTCACATTGACCAGTAGTAACTGTCCCAACGCGGCGAATACAAAACTAGGTACCGAAATCCCGAGAATAACCAGGAACATGATGATGAAGTCCGGCAATCGGTTACGATAAATTGCAGTTAGCGCACCGAAAAGAATGCCGCCGAGGGTGGCAAACGTAATCGCCAACAATCCTAGAATGGCAGATACGGGAAAGTGGTCCTTAATAATGTCGTTTACACGACGGTTTTGCTGTGTGAATGAGATGCCGAAGTCAGGATCAGGGGGAAGCATGTTGCTTAGAAATATCAGGTACTGTTGTGAAACTGGTTTGTCGAGGCCGTAGCGTTGCTCAAGGTTTTGACGGATCACATCTGAAACCGCCTTGTCGTTCATCAACGGGTCGCCAGGGACCTGGTGCATCGCAATGAACGTAGCAGTCGCGATAAACCAGACTGTGATGACCCCCGCTACCAGGCGCTTTAACGTGTAGATTAGCATCGTTGCTGAGTGCCTATTTGACTACCCTGGCGTAGGTAAAATCAGGGTCTGGACCGAAAACACGGCGCGTGACGCCCTTCAGTTTAGGATGTTGCAAATAAATAATTCCTTGCTCGTACTGTGGCAGTAGCACTGCATCATCAAAGAGAATTTGCTGCAGTTCACCCATCGCATCCATGCGAACTTTAGGTACCGTGCTATCCATGGCGACTCGAACTAGCCGATCATATTCCGGATTCGTGTAGCGACCACGGTTATTCAGATTCCAGGAAGCAAACAAATCACCAAAGGTCATCACGTCGTCGAAGTCTGGTCCCCAGCCTGCTCCCACGATGTCGAAGTCGCCGCTGCTCATTTTCGCTAAGCGTTGCTTGAAGGTCTGTTTGTCGACCACGATTTTTAGTCCCAGTTTCGAGAGCAATAATCCTTGCACGTACTCGGCCTGTTTCGAGGCTATTGGGCTGTCACTGACCAATAGCACCAGGGGCGGAATGTCTTTCAGTTCTGCCCGGGCGTCCGACAGATATTGCTTTGCTTTGTTTAAGTCGATGGTCGCTGTGGGTGGTGGGTACTCATCGCGAAACCTTACAGAGACACCTTTGACCCAGACTGGAAATAGACTTTTACCCGGTAAGTTGCCGGGTGTTGCAAGTACTCTGTTGACCATTTCAGCAGGATCGAACACGTGCTGTATCGCTTTCCTGATATTAATATTGCTGGTTGCGCGCCCGGGGCGGTGGTTGTATTCAAGAAAGAATATAGAACCTGTGGAGAAGCTATTTATACGGAGTTTCTGCGTTAATGCATCCTTGTAAGTCTCACCATCAAGTCCAGTGTGAGCGATCTTACCATCGATGAAAAGATTCAGGTGTGCGCGGCTATCTGCCGTGATGTAGTCAATGTTGATGGCATTGAGGGTAATACTATTTTTGTCCCAGTAGTGTGGGTTCTTGGCCATGTTGAGTGATGCACTGTGTACCCACTCGGAAATTGTGAATGCGCCGTTATAGATCAATTCTTTTGCATCGGCAGCATAGCGAGTCCCCCGGGACTCGTAGAAATCTCTGCGTACGGGATAGTAGGTTGTAAAAGCAGTGAGTTTGATAAAGTACCCGATTGGCCGCTCGAGTGTGACGATAAGTGTGTAGTCGTCAGATGCGGTAACCCCCAGCGCGGATGTTGGTAATTCTCCCTGATTGATGGCCTCTGCATTTTTGAGTGCATAGAGGATAAAGGCATACTCGGAAGCGGTTTTAGGATCCAGTGCATTTTGCCAGGCAAAGATAAAGTCGTGCGCGGTGACGGGCTTGCCGTCACTCCATTTGGCATTCCGTCGCAACCAGAAAGTAGCGCTGCTGTCAGTAACTTCCCAGCGCTCTGCAACGCCCGGTGTAATGTTGCCGCGCCGGTCATAACGTACCAGGCCTTCCATGACATGACCGAGTATTTCAACGCTGACCTGATCGGTCGCTTTCATGCTATTGAGTTGTGGGGGCTCTTCGGTAAGCGCGTGCGTAATAGTTTGGGTTGCGTAGTCAACGGATGTCGCAGCGACCTGCCCGTAGCAGCAGAACGTCACTGACAATAGCTGTGCTGCCAGGATCAATCTCATGGGTAATTCTTTTAGGTCATTCAGTTAAGAAATTGTAGCACTAAGGCAGCCTCTTAATCAGAACTTGCCTTAAAAGTTGCTTCTCAAACCGACGTAGATGGAACGACCATACACATCATAAGCCGCCCGGTTGATATTAACGCCATCTGAGCCATACTGAGTTCCCTGACCGAGGATAGGTGGATCTTCATCCAGGATATTGTTCTAGCCCGCGTACACGCTGATGTTGTCTTTGAAATCCCATTTGATCTGCAAGTCGTGGTAGGAGATGGCGTCCAGATTATTGAGCTCACCGATGGTGCCATCGGCAGTAAAACCACCATTCTCGTTACCCAGGTGACCGGTATTTGAATCCTTGACGTCATCCCAAAAACGAAAGCGCCAGAAAATGTTCCAGGCACCGATGTCATAGGCCAGAGTGCCTGTGAAGCGGTTTTCCGGCCTGGTGACTTCACCTACATCATCATCGATATCACCACTGACGATGCCGGTTTCATCCCATCGCGTCAGGTGATTTAAGAACAGCGTAAAACTGAGTTGCCCCTGTAGTGCATCGACCCAGTTGTTAAGATCCGTGCCGTAATTTATTTCCAGATCAAAACCAGCAGTATCGAAAATATTCTCGTTAGCACTGGGAGAATCAACCTCAAGCAATACACCGCTCCTATTGTCTCTCCTTAAGGTGTATTGACCCTTATACAGTCGTATGCCCTTCCCTGATAGTACAAGTCAAAATTTTGCTGCGAAAAACGGTAGCACAACTTTCGAGCGCAAACTAATAAGTAAAATCATTTCATTAGATATCAAAATGACTGCTTGTAGCCTAAGTGGATGACCTTAGTAAGTTCGATACCACACGCTCGAGGTGCATCAGTGAATTACAGACTTCAGTCTGATGGCAACACGGTGCGTATTTGTTCATTTCAGCGTCACCTACGGTCCAGCTCATTTTAGGTTCAGGGTTGAGCCAAATAACGCGTTTCGCTTTGTCATACATCTCTTTGAGAATCTCGGATTGAGTGTCGCCATAATTATTTCGCGCGTCACCCAGAATGATGATCGTGGTTTTTTTATCAACGTCATCCATGCAATTATTTTTGAAATCGAGCAGCATCTGACCATAGTCAGTGGAGCCATTACCATAGTCGCGCATGGTCCTCGCCATGGCCTCTTCAAGGTCTGACTGGGCAAAAAGGCGAGTAACCTCGCCGAGGTCTGAACTAAAGGCAAACGACCGGGCCTTGGGTAGTACCTCCGCTAAACTGTACAGAAACATTAGTAGAAAGCGCGAGTAATTACTCACTGACCCGCTAACATCGCAGATACACATGACCTTGGGTCGGTCAATTTTTTTGGATTTCCAGTGTAAATCAAAAAACATACCATCGTACTGCATGTTGTGGCGAAGCGTCTTTCTGATGTCCAGATGTCCACGACGGAACTGTTTGCGCCGTTTCGAATGGACGGCGATAAGTTTTTTCGCCATTTTAAAGACGATTTCCTGAACGTCCTTAAAGTTACGCTTTTCGAGATTGGATAGTTTTACCTTCTTAAGAAGCTCTTCACGAAGTTGTTTTCCTGACTCGTCTGCATGCAGGAAGAATTGCTTCTCTACGTAGTCTCTAACTTTATCCCGAAGACGGTCTCTGGCTTTTGTTAACTTACCGGCGAGGTTTGTGCGAGCGTTGCTACCTTCATTCTGGAGTGCGCCGATTTCATTCTGGAGATCAGGCAGACCCATGGCGTCCATAATCTTTCTGGCATAGAGGCCTTTCTGAGTAAAAACAACAATCTCATTAACCTGGACTTCCCAACCAGCTTCAACTATCGCGATCATGATAGCGTTGCTGTCTCGTGCCAGGAGAAGTTTTCCCAGACTGGACGTTGGTTCCAGCCCGCCCTCATCATCTGACGCTTCTTCTCCACTACCGCCACCCTGGCCCATACCCTGTCCACCAGGTTTACCACCGCCTTCCTGCTGTTCGGACGCCGGGTCGAACTTACCGTCGTTTTCAGGGTGTCCTGGTTGTTGTTCTTGCGCTTCAGCGCTAGAGAATTTGTCAAAGGAGAAGAAACTCTCGAAACAGGTCTCAAAAGCTTCTTTTTCGTCCGGAGTTTTGGATAAGACAATAGACAGGCTGTTCTTCAGGAATTCGCGATCTTCATAACCTACGATATTCAAGGCTCGCATAGCGTCCAAAGTTTCGGCAGGGCTGACAGCCAGTTCCGCTGTGCGCAGCACCTTGACGAAATCAACTACTGTGCGATCAATCATCGAAGTCAACTGAATCGTGCCTCTAAGTCTCTTTCAGCGCTCTATTGGTAACGCCCTGCAACTCGGCCTCAACATTTTCGATGTCTTCCTGAAATTTGAGGATGACATTTAAGGTCTGTCTGACCAGGTCAGCATCCAGAGATTCTGAATGCAGGAGAATCAGCGTTCTGGCCCAGTCAATTGTTTCGCTGATCGCGGGGACTTTCTTTAAGTCCATGTCGCGCAGTTCCTGAACGAACGCAACCAGCTGTAAACGAAGCTTTTCGGGCACTTCAGGCACTCTGGCATGTACGATCTTGCTTTCTAGATCTGCATCTGGAAATGGAATATACAGGTGCAGGCACCGGCGTTTCAGAGCGTCGCTAATCTCTCTGGTATTGTTACTGGTTAGAAACACCAACGGTTTACGCTTCGGATTCGCTTTAACAGTGCCAATTTCAGGAATTGACAGCTGGAAATCGGAGAGCATTTCTAAGAGCAGGGATTCGAACTCGTGATCGGATTTGTCGACTTCATCAATGAGCAGTACACAGCCTTCTTCGTGTTTCAGCGCTTTTAACAGAGGCCGTGGTTCGAGAAACTGCTCGGAGAAGAATATATCGCCAAACTCGTGGAGCTTGTCAACGGACTGGGAAAGGCCTTGAGCCCCACCGAGGATTTCGCCTAGGGTTTCCTTCAACACCTGGGTATAGAGTAGCTGTTTACCGTATTTCCACTCGTAGATTGCTTTTGATTCGTCCAGGCCCTCGTAGCACTGTAGTCGTACACACTCTAGGTCGAGCATTTCAGCTGTAGTTTTTGCAAGTTCTGTTTTACCAACGCCAGGTGGGCCTTCAATTAAAATGGGTTTCTCGAGGTGATACGCGAGAAAAACCGCGGTAGCGATTTGCGGGTTACAAATGTAGTTCAGGGCTTCGAAGTTACTTTCAATAACCTCGACATTGGCCAGTCTGCTTTCGTTCTTGGTTGACACTCAGCTTCCTTTTGTTCAGATGAAATCGCCCGCTAAATGGGCAAAGCGGGCAATTATGTGGATGTCCAAAGCATTTGTACAGCGAGGTTTTTTTTATAAAAACCTGGGAAAGATGCTACTTAACGCATCCGGTCATGGCGACGCGTGTACCCTGATTAAGCCTTCCTGGGCGACTGAAGCGATAAGGTCACCGTTGCCGTCATATATAGTTCCGCGAGAAAAGCCGCGGGCACCACCGGAATAAGGGCTGTCCTGTTGGTAGAGCATCCACTCATCGGTCTTAAAGGACTTGTGAAACCACATCGCATGATCAAGGCTGGCAACTTGAAAGTCCCCCTCTCCCCAGCCTTTTGCATGCGGTCGACAGCTGGTGTCTAAAAGGGTCATATCAGAGGCATAGGCCAGCAAGCATTGATTTAATCTAACGTCTTCGGGCATCTCGTCTACCGTTCTGATCCAGACATGTTGGTATGGCGGCTTGGGCTCTGGCTGGAACTCGTTGACGGGGTCGACGAATCTCATTTCTATTGGCCGAGGTCGTTCAATTCGATCGCGAAAGGACTCGGGTATTGTCGCTGGATTTTTCTCGTATAATTCCTGCTCGCTTATGCAATCTTCCGGTGGCGGCACATCGGGTATTGGTATCTGATGCTCAAGTCCAGTTTCTAGTATTTGAAAAGAAACTGACATGCTGAAGATTGCTTCGCCTTTTTGAATGGCCACTACACGACGTGTGGTGAAACTCTTGCCATCTCGAATTCGGTCAACTGAGTACAGAATAGGGATCGTGGTGTCGCCAGGGCGTAGAAAATAACCGTGCAGAGAGTGTGCCGAGCGGGTTTCATCTTCGACGGTCCGTGAGGCTGCAACAAGAGCTTGTCCAATAACCTGCCCGCCATATACGCGTTGCCAGCCCTCGGAAGGGCTGGTACCGCGGAACATATTGACTTCGATTTGCTCCAGATCCAGCAGATCTAGAAGGTCTCTAAGCTCCTGATTCATCTAGTATTTATAGGAATCAGGCTTGAAAGGCCCCGACGTAGGAACATTAATATAGGAGGCCTGCAGGTCGGTGAGTGCGGTTACAGTCCCACCAAAACCCTGCACCATGTAAGCGGCTACTTCTTCGTCCAATGCTTTCGGTAGAACTTCTACAGAAATGTCTTGGCGCTGTTTTGGATCATGGCTGGCCCAGGCGTGTTCATAAAGGAACATTTGCGCCAGGACCTGATTAGCAAAGGAGCCATCCATAATTCTTGATGGGTGACCAGTTGCGTTGCCAAGATTAACCAATCGACCTTCGGATAAAAGAATCACATAGTCACTGGGGTCATCACTTCGGTAGATTTTATCTACCTGGGGCTTAACTTCCTGCCAACGCCAGTTATCCCGCATATATTGCGTATCAATTTCAGTATCGAAGTGACCAATATTGCAGATAACAGCATTGCTCGAGACAGTTTGCAGCATGTTTTTGTCACAGACATTGACGTTACCGGTACAGGTAACGATAAGATCGGTACTTTCTAGCAGTCGTGTGTCTATATCCTTGATGTCTCCGGTATTGCGACCATTAACATAGGGCGAGACCACCTCATAGCCATCCATGCAAGCCTGCATTGCACATATGGGATCGATCTCTACGACTCGGACTATCATGCCTTCCTGGCGCAGACTTTGTGCAGAGCCTTTACCCACATCACCATAACCGATGACCAATGCACGTTTGCCTGCTAACAGCATGTCGGTGCCGCGTTTAATGGCGTCGTTAAGGCTATGCCGGCAGCCGTAACGATTGTCGTTCTTGGATTTGGTTACAGAGTCATTGACGTTAATGGCAGGCACTTTGAGTTCACCTAGCTCTAGCATTTCATACAATCGATGGACACCTGTGGTGGTCTCCTCGGTGATACCGTGGATTGAATTCAACATATCCGGATATTTTTCATGAACCATCTGAGTGAGGTCGCCACCGTCATCCAGGATCATATTGGCGGCCCAGGGTTTACCATCTTCTAAGATTGTCTGTTCTATACACCAGAAAAATTCTTCCTCAGTTTCACCTTTCCAGGCGAAAACAGGAATGTCCTGTGCTGCAATGGCAGCGGCGGCATGATCCTGAGTTGAAAAGATATTGCAGGATGACCAGCGTACTTGAGCACCCAAGGCGACGAGAGTTTCGATCAATACAGCGGTTTGTATGGTCATATGAATGCAGCCAAGTATTTTCGCATCTCTAAGGGGCTGGGCATCTTTGTATTTTTCTCGCAGAGAGATGAGTGCTGGCATTTCTGCCTCTGCCAAAGCAATCTCCATGCGTCCGAATTCAGCGAGCGAAAGGTCAGCAACTTTAAAATCTGTGGTAGTCATCTAGATATCTCTTTCAAGTTAATTGAATAATCCAATTCACGAATTTCACGCGCGAGGCATACCTGCACATAATATGGGTATTTTTGGTAGAACGGCACGCTGATTGAAACTCATTAAACTGTTGTTTAACCAACAGGTTTTTGCGTTTGCTATAGTACAAGTCGGTGAATAGATTACAAGGGTTGATATACTAAGGACATGAGCGGGTCTATTAGTCAGATGTAAATGATGTATATCCCTGAGGAAGATAGAATTCTCTTCAGAGTTAACTCTGCGGATAAGAAAGAATTTCGATTCTAGATCACCCGGCGATATGCACTATTGATGTTGAAAGTTTTGAGGGATCACCGTGATTCTGACCCGGATGTTGTTATTCAGGCTACACCCGAGGCGAAACAGGCATTACAGAGTTTCAAGCAGGAAAAAGCAATTGGTCAGGCGGACTTTAGTAAAAAGTTTGAGGAAGAGGCAAATGAATTGCCGCTAGGTTCGGAGGCACCG
>JAQWMV010000197.1 GCA_029246605.1 Pseudomonadales bacterium
CATTTGGTTTCGATTATAGCGACACTGTTCAATCAGAACTACAAAGGTTCCGACAACATTTTCAGAATGGGATCAACCAGGCTGTTGTCACCTAGCCCCTCATTAAATTCATTGGCAAATTTCGCAACCACAGCACGGTCACTGTCGTAACGAAACAAGTGTTGAAAGTTTCTAAGCCGCAAACGTCTGGGTAACGACCCCCAGTAAATATTGAGATCTGCAACGTCGATTAATCCCAGACGTCGTTCAGGTGTCAATACAACATTGCCGAGATGTAATGATCGATGGTAGATACCTTTACTATGCAGGTCTTTATAGAAAGCACCCAGTTTCAGCGCTATATCAGCATCAAATTCTGTACCCAGATCCCGAAGCGTCTTCCCTGGGAGCGGCGCATAACGGACCGCAGTCCTTGCAATATCGGGGATTTGATACAGCGCACGTACCCTGGGGACGAGAATATCAAGGTCAGCTAGCCGCCTGATGTTATTGGCAAAGCGTTTGGCATAGGGCCGTAACCTTGCGGAAGTCCACAGGCGTTTCACCCGAAATAACTTAAGGTAGTCACCATCTTTAAGGAGCAGTACCTTGTCTCCAAAGGGATCAGCAGTAACTACTTCAGCATTGGCACGAAGTTCTTTGTAATCGAGTGCGGACAGTCTTTCCATAGCGCTGCATGATACCAGTCGTTGCAGACAATTAAGATGTGTTTCGGTGGTATGTCATAGCACTACTGACGATTCTTGAGAAGTGAGTTCTTGACCTGAATCTTGCCTCGACCGAACGTAAACAGGTCACAACCATCGACTTCCAGTTTGCTGACATCCGCCCGGGTTGCGACCAACGCCCACTCAGAACACCCACGATCACCTTGCACAAAATGTCTCTCGTCCAAAAATTCCAGGTCGGACAATTCCGTCCATACCTCGATGAAGCGAGCTTTTACCTCGTCAAAACCCTCGGTACGGGTACCACCTTTCAGCCCCCACCGGTTTCAAAATGCAGTCTTCCGACATATAAGACATCATTTTATCGATGTCATGCGCATTCCAGGCATCCGAATAGCGCTGCAGATCTTCAATATCCATAGCATTCTCCAACCAAACACCGATCTAACTGCCAATCGACATCTACTACAAGCGAGGCTTGATGAGGACCTGGGCAGACTATTTCACCGCCAGCACGTCCTCTTTGGAGATTTTTTCGATAGCAGTGATCTAACAAAATGTATGCCAGTAAGCCACATTATCAAACCCAGGCCGGTTAGTGCCATTAGTCGAAGTCAGCTTTATGGTCTCAGAGTACCGCAGCAATCGACAATTATCCCGAAGCTGAAGGACATACTTTTTATTCACCCCTTTCGTAACCACTATATGAGTATCGTCTAAATACCGCCAATCATTGATCTGGTGAGCAAAGCGAATGCTATTTACAGGGTTGCCGGCAAAAGCAATTCCTGTACTCAAGGCCAATACAACGAACATAAATAGTTGTTTTTTCATTTTAATGTTCCTCCTGGAAAACAGACTATTGTGTTCTGGCTGAACAGTGATTGAACTCATTCTGAACTCGGCCTAGAGGGCAACCACTTTCAATTCTCCTGTTCCAGCGTTAAGGTGATTAATCAGTAATTTTTGGAGGGAAAAATGCTACCGACCATCAGAAAATTCGTTTTCATTATACTCTTGGGACATCTCTCTTTGGTGTCTGCGGACAACGCCGCATGGATCGATCTTGCAGTCCCTGATGACTCCATAGCAATCGCAAAAGCCGACATACAAGCAGTGCTCGGTACGCCCCTCGGAAAATCTGCACGCAGTCGCATGCGCGACAACTACAACTCTCTCAATACCCGCCTAAATGGTGATTTTGGGTTCAAACTCAAAAACTTGAGTTATGCATGGTTTGCGTTCTCTGCCAAGGAAGGAGGATTAGTCTTACTCCAAGGGGACTTTAAAAAAGATAAAGTCATCAAGAAAATGCAGCGCAACAAGGATTGGCAAACAGCACCTCATCCAACGGCACTGCAGGTTAGTCGCTATAAAAGCGAGTACGGCAGCCCACAAATCGCCGCTTTGCTAAAGGAAGACTTAATGGCGATGGGTAATCCAGAAGTAGTAGCGAATGTATTGGTGAAGTGGCAGTCCGGCCCAACATCAGAAATACGAAGAGGTGTTACACAGGTCAACCAAAGTACCTCACATATTTCAGCGGCGGCACTCGATCTCAAACCGTTTCAAACTGCAAATCCGATGTATGCATTAATCAACCACGCTTGGCTCGAAGGCATGATTACCGATGATGCAGAGGTCACATTGAGTGCGGAATCTTTGAACCCGATAATTACCCAGGGCCTAGAGCAAATTATCGAGGGGTTGCTGCAGGTCATACCCACCCGGCCTGACGTACTAACGCAACCGCTCGCGATAGCGGCCGTGCAAAACGCTACGATGGCGCGCGATGAAGCAGTACTCAATATCAGTACGATGATCACGGGAGACGTGATTATGGCTAGGCTACCGCAACGCCGCCCGTTTTAGCCCAGGTTTTTTAAAACTCTGGCAAAAATATTGGCTTGATACCCACAATTTTGATGAGATTTTGCTTATAAATCCGAAACGTTGTCTCGGCGGTCATCAGACAATCGATTGAAACACTTTCAGGGTAACTTCTTACAAATTTCTGACATCAACCACTAGACATGCAGCGCTGACGCTATACAGTATGAAGACCAAATTGTAAGGAAATTTAGTACATGGCTATTCCGAATATTCTCCCAATCGATACCAGAGAAGCCACTCTAGAGGTAGCCGGCGGTAAAGGCCGCTCACTAGCCGAAATGGTCA
>JAQWMV010000221.1 GCA_029246605.1 Pseudomonadales bacterium
GTCAGTTTACTATCTGAAACGAAAAAAAAGATATTCTAAGTGTGGTTTATGTAATGCATCACGTCCATTTAGCCAACATAGCGCATAGTTCACGGTCGTGCTATAAATAACGTTCGTTTAATTTGCATACTGATAAGAAGATTAGCCCATTCTAAATAGGGAGTAATAATGGTTTCTGTAGTGTTTGAAGATCCTGATTCAATTGAAGGTGCGGTAAATTTACTCGCTAATTCAAAGATTAAAGCCAGTGTGCTTGCTGGAGGTACTGACTTAATAATCCAGATGCAGGGCCTTCAGGAAGAGCGGTTGGTTGTCGATGTTAAGAAAATACCCAGCATGATGCAGGCAGAGTTGTCGAAAGATGGTCTGGCGCTGGGTCCATCGGTACCCTGTGCAGAGCTTACAGCACGAGACGATATTAAAGCCGTGTATCCAGGCCTCGTTGAAGCTGCTTACCTAATAGGTTCAACGCAGGTTCAGGGAAGGTGCAGTGTAGGGGGTAATCTATGTAATTCATCACCTGCTGCTGACACAATTCCCGCATTGATCGCTAACAACGCACAATGTGTAATAGTCGGTCCAAACGGTGAACGCATGGTTGCTGCTGAAGATTTCGTGGCCGGTGTTGGCCAGAATATTATGGAAAAAGGCGAGCTGTTGGCGAAGATCAATATCCCTCGCCCGGCAGCAAATACTTCTGATGCCTATCTACGTTTCATTCCTAGGACAGAAATGGATATCGCCGTCGCCGGAGCCGGCGTTAGCGTCACACTAGATTCTGATGGAACCTGTACCGCAGCCCGAGTCGTAATCGGTGCGGTCGCAATAACAGCGCTGTTGGTACCAGATGCCGCAACGGCACTCATCGGAACAAAATTTGATGAAGCAGCACTGCAGGCAGCTGCTGATGCAGCAAGTGCAGCAGCTAAACCGATTACTGACAGACGCGGTACGGTGGAATTTCGGACACATGTAGTAGGTGTTTTGGTCAAACGTGCAGCCAAAATTGCTGCGCAGCGGGCAGGAGAGTAAACATGACAAAATCACATATAACCGCAACAATAAATGGCGATGTCAGGGAATTTCTCTGTGAACCTGGCGATACGCTTTTGCAATCTCTAAGAGACGAACTTGGATTAACCGGCACTAAAGAGGGCTGTGGCTCAGGTGACTGTGGCGCTTGCTCGGTGACTGTCAACGGACGTTTGGTTTGTTCTTGTCTGGTCCTTGCCGTAGAAGTTGATGGTGCCGAAGTTGGCACGGTAGAAGGCATTGGTGAGCCGGATAAACTTCACGTCATTCAACAAAAATTTTTGGAGCATGCTGCGCTGCAGTGCGGCATCTGTACGCCTGGGTTGATTGTCTCGACAAAAGCCCTGCTGGAAGAGAATCCTAGTCCGACAGAAGAGGAGGCTAGATACTATTTGGCTGGAAATCTATGTCGCTGCACAGGGTATGACAAGATTATCAAGGCTGTGATGGATGCGGCAGAAACTATGCGAGGAACTGCATAATGAGCGAAGCACAAGACTATAAACACATTGGGCAACGAACCATTCGTCCCGATGGCTACGATAAGGTTACTGGTCGTGCCAACTATGCAGCAGACTTAGCATTGCCTGGCATGATTTGGGCGAAGGTGCTGCGTAGCCCCCATGCTCACGCAAGAATAGTAAGCATTGATATCAGTAAAGTTGAAGCGCTGCCAGATGTTATGGCTGTGGCGACACATGCCGATATCCCTAACCAGGCAGATCCAGGTGCAATCAATATCCTTGCCAAAGAAAAGGCACTGTATCACGGTCACGCCATTGCGGGTGTCGCCGCGAAGACTGAAACCGCAGCCGAAGCTGCGTTGGCTTTGATCGAGGTTAATTACGAGGTGTTACCGCCCATTATGAGTATTGAAGACGCCATGGCAGATGGCGCCGCGCTTATTCATGAAAATTTAATTACCAAGGG
Source organism: Pseudomonadales bacterium (assembly GCA_029246605.1). Classification (GTDB taxonomy): domain Bacteria; phylum Pseudomonadota; class Gammaproteobacteria; order Pseudomonadales; family Azotimanducaceae; genus UBA7455. The sequence continues at coordinate 1,963 of JAQWMV010000221.1, forward strand.
TATGGCCGAGCAGCCCACTAGTCCCTCTAACGTTTCCTCTAGAATGGAAATGAATAAGGGTGATATGACCGCTGGATTTGCAGAAGCTGACGTCATCGTTGAACGGGAATATCGTACGCCCACTGTTCATCAGGGGTATATCGAGCCTCATGCATGTACCGTTCGCTTCGATGAAGATGGTCAATCTATGATCTGGTGCAGCACGCAGGGACATTTTGGTGTGCGGGCTTCAACCGCTGGGCTTCTGAACCTGGAGCAAAGTAAATTAAAGGTCATCGCGAGCGAGATCGGAGGTGGATTTGGTGGAAAAACCGTTGTTTACCTCGAGCCTTTGGCTCTCATTCTCTCTAAGAAATCCGGACGACCCGTAAAAATCCAAATGGACCGCGATGAGGTATTCAAGGCTTCGGGGCCCGGTTCAGCGACACGTATTAAGGTGAAAATTGGCGCCAAGAAAGATGGCGCCATCACCGCGATGGAAGCGCACTTATACTATGAGTCTGGAGCGTTTCCTGGTGCTGCACCACTCGGCCCAGGTTGTATGACTATTTTTACGCCTTACGATGTACCGAATCAGTACGTTGAGGGATTCGATGTTGTGGTCAATAAGGCCAAAGTTGCAGCCTACCGAGCACCTGGTGCGCCACAGTCAGAGTACGCCTGTGAAATGTTGATTAATGAATTGGCAGATGAGTTAGGTATCGATCCAATTGATTTTCGCTTACAAAACGCGGCAAAAGAAGACACGCAAACTCTTTACGGGCCTAAGTTAAAGGCCGTGGGATTAGTTGAGTGTCTGGAAGCTGCGAAAAATTCAGCACAATACAAATCTGCATTAGAGAAAAATCAGGGCCGGGGTGTTGCAGCGGGCTTTTGGTTCAATATCGGTGGTGTGTCTAGTGTTATCATTAATATGAATGAAGATGGTACAGGTACTATTCTGGAAGGCTCCCCGGACATCGGTGGCAGCCGAGCTTCCATGCAGATGATGGCGGCGGAAGAATTGCAGATGCCCACCGACACCTTTACAGCCATCATCCCAGATACCGCGCACATAGCACACAGTGATACCACCGGTGGGAGTCGCACAACATTTGCGACCGGCATGGCAGTTGTTGAAGCTGCAGCGGATATCGTGACACAGTTTAAAGAACGGGCAGCAGCGGTGTGGAATGTTACGCCGGAACAGGTCGAGTGGAAGGATGGTATTGCAATCAATACATCCGGTGATGGCGAAATGACCGCGGCGGAAATTTGTGCTGCCGCCGGTCGTACTGGAGGTCAGATTACTGGTCTCGGAAATATCAATGCGCGCGGTGCTGGACCAAGCTTTGCCGTTCATATTGCTGATATCGAGGTCGATACTGACACAGGTAAGTCGGATGTCATTAGATATACAGCCATCCAGGATGCGGGTAAAGCGATCCATCCCGGTTATGTTGAGGGACAATATCAGGGCGGGGCAGCTCAGGGCATTGGTTGGGCTTTGAATGAAGAGTACATCTTTAACAAGGATGGGCTAATGGAAAACCCAGGGTTTCTTGACTATCGGATTCCACTGGCTTCGGATCTGCCCATGATCGAAGCGATCATCGTTGAAGTGCCAAATTCATTTCATCCTTTCGGTGTTAGAGGTGTAGGTGAAACCGGCATCATTCCACCATTGGCCGCTTGTGGCACTGCGGTGAGCCAGGCTATCGGTATCAGAATGAGCGAATTGCCGTTGTCGCCACCTCGGGTTCTGAAAGCCATTCTGGAAGCTTAAAGTTTTGTCTTTTTAGGAAATGGCCACAAAAGTTATCTTCTCCAGTGAACTGCAAAAGTTCACTGGAGAAGTTCAGGCCCAGGTTCAAGCCACTAACTACCGTGGCGTCGTCGCAGAGATCGTTGCTAAATATCCAGATCTGGCAGAAGACGAAATCCTTAAGATGGCGGTCGCTATTGATGGCGAAATTATTCACGATCCATTCCTGGAGCAAATCCAAGAGGGCAGTGAAGTTCACTTCTTGTATCGAATTTCTGGCGGTTGATTCCTAGCCCGTGTATCCGTTCGGATTCTTCTGTTGCCAGCGCCAAGCGTCAATGCAGATGTCATCCAGCGTTTTTACTGCACGCCACTCAAGTTCCGTTTGCGCTTTACTAGGGTCAGTGTAGCTTTCCGGAATATCGCCGGGTCTTCTATCTCCAACGACATAGGGCAGTTTATTGCCGATGGCTTTCTCAAACGCATGGATAACTTCCAGTACTGATGAGCCGTGTCCGGTGCCAAGATTGTAGGTTACAAGTCCGGGGTGCTCTAACAGCTTGTTGATCGCTGCAAGGTGACCTTTGGCTAGATCAACAACGTGGATGTAGTCTCGAATACAAGTACCGTCAGGGGTAGGGTAGTCTTCGCCGAATACTGTTAATTGTGGTCGTTTCCCTGCGGCAAACTGTGAGATAAACGGTAGAAGATTATTCGGTATGCCATTGGGGTCTTCACCTATCTCACCACTAGCGTGCGCACCGCCAGGATTAAAATAGCGTAGCACAGCAATGTTCCAGGAAGCGTTAGCGTTACTGATATCCTCTAGCAACTTTTCGATCATCAGCTTCGTTCGGCCATAGGGATTCGTTGCGTCTATGATGGGCGCGCTTTCATCTATAGGCAGCGACTCAGGTTCGCCGTAGACTGTTGCTGACGAAGAAAAGATTATGTTTTCTACCTGGTGTTTTGCCATTGCGTTGCATAGGTTTATGGTACTGCCAATATTGTTTTGGTAGTAATCGAGTGGTACGGCTACAGACTCTGCGACGGACTTGTATCCAGCGAAATGAATGACAACGTCAATATGGTGTTCAGCAAATAGCTGATCAACACTGGAGGCGTCAAGTAAATCAATTTGATGGAAATCTACCGCCTTATTGGTCAGCGACTCAATTCGTCGTATTGCAGTCAGTGAACTGTTGGCGAGATTATCAACGATGCGGACTTCATGTCCGCTTGCCATGAGTTCAATAGCGGTGTGTGAACCAATATACCCTGCGCCACCGGTGAGTAGGACTATCATCGAAGTGGAAACTGTAACAGTGCTTCAAGGTCGTTCAATGCCTGATTTGCACTTAGCACTTTGATGGTAGACATCCCCAGTTTTCGTGCTGGTTTGAGGTTGATGCCGAGGTCATCGAGAAATGCTGCGTTTTCAGGTACGACACCAATTTCATTACAGGCTAACTGATAGATCCTCGGGTCTGGTTTTCGAATGCCTACCTTGCTTGATTCTATAACGACGTCGAATAGGGCCAAGACATCATCCATGACGGCGGCCCGCGCGGGATCCTTTGCCATCGAAGCACCTTCTCCAGTGTTAACGTTGTTTGTGATGCAACCAATTTTCATATGCTGCTTGATAATCTTAAGTGCCTCAACCATTTCAGGACGTACCTCTCCGGATAACAATGCCAAGACATCACGTCCACGTACTTCATGCCCCTTTGCACGTGCTTCCGTTGCAAACTTCTCGTCAAATTCCCGGACATTAATCTGGCTGCTCTCGAGAAGCGCCCAGGCATTGCTTTCGGGGTTGGTTGCATTGACGCTTCTGATAAAGTCGATCGGTAAATTATTGGTAGATTCGTAGCGGTTGAAAGCTTCGAAAGGGCTGCTGGTGATTACACCACCAAAGTCCCATAGTACTGCGCTAATCATTTATCAGACCCATTGGAATATAGCAGTATAATAGGCCAAGCAATGAGATAAAGCATCGCCGCTTTGGGGGCTTAAGTGACGGCCTGCTGCAAAGGTGAACATTCGCTGTTTGAACTAGTCAAATTTGGAATTCAATAGGTACGCCGATAGTGAGCTCAATACAGCCGACAGCAATCGTTGATCAAAATGCTGTGCTTGGCGATAACATTGAAATCTGGCCATTTTGTACAGTTGGTTCGAACGTGAAACTGGTTAATGGCTGGAAACTAATCTCGCACGTTGTAATCGATGGTGATACCGATATTGGCAGCGAGAATATATTCTTCCCATTTTGCATTATTGGTCCGGAACCCCAGGATATGAAGTACCAGCAGGAAAAAACGGGCTTTATATTGGTAATGTCAATGTATTTAGAGAATCAGCTTCTGTGCACAGGGGTACCGTGACGGGTATCGGTGAGACTCGTATCGGTAATGACAATCTTATTATGGGATATGTTCACATTGCATGTGATTGTGTCCTCGGTAATAACAACATTATCGCTAATTATGTCGGTCTAAGTGGTCATGTCACGATTGATGATCATGTGACGGTAGGTGGTCAGTCTGGTGTCGTTCAGTTCTTGCGTATCGGTTCCTATGCCTGTATTGGTGGTGCTTCCACCATTTATAAGAACATTCCTCCTTATGCGTTGGGTTACAGAAATCGTATTCAAATCAAAGGTGTGAACATAGTCGGGCTTAAAAGGGCTGGTTTCCCCCGAGAAACTATCAGTGCAATCGCGGATGCCCATAAACTGTATTTTCGATCAGACCTCAGTGAAACTGAGGCTCTCTGGCGTATTGAAGCAGAATTTGGTGACTTTCAAGAGGTGCTTATATTCACTAAATTTCTTCAGTCGGTGGGTGGTTCAAGTTCACTAAAAACTCATCAACACAGTTTGTTTTATTTTATCTGCTCAGTGATATAATCCTGCTTCTTTCGAAAGCATGCTTTCTACATGGCTTCTAATTTGAATACTGTACCACAACCTGACAGATCGTTGATTGAGAAACACTCGTTCTCTAAAGAAGAATTGCTCGATTGTGGAAATGGGCTATTGTTTGGCCCTGGCAGGGCTCACCTTCCTGTGGGTGAGATGCTTATGCTAGACCGTATCGTCGAAATCACTGAGGACGGCGGGATCAATGGGAAAGGAAAAATAATTGCCGAGTTGGATGTCAATCCAGATCTATGGTTTTTCAAGTGTCACTTTATCGGTGACCCCGTGATGCCTGGTTGTCTCGGGCTCGATGCCCTCTGGCAATTGGTTGGATTTTTTCTAGCCTGGAAAGGGAACTGGGGCTTGGGACGTGCGTTGGGCTGCGGCAAAGTGAAGTTTTCTGGTCAGGTGCTTCCTGATGCAAAATTAGTAAGATACGAAATTGATATTACAAAGTTACGTGAAGGTAAGACTGTCATGGGAATCGCGAACTGCACCGTTTCTGTTGACGGCAATCAGATTTACGAAGCAAAGGAAGTGAAGGTAGGATTGTTTACTTCTTTAGATGATTTCTAAGGTATTCAAATGAGACGAGCAGTTATTACAGGTTTAGGTTTGGTTTCACCTCTCGGGAACAACGCCCAGGAGACTTTGGTTTCACTAAGAGAAACTAAATCCGGTATCAAGTATCAGGAAGCCTACGAGGAAATGGGACTGCGGAGCCATGTTGCGGGTAGTATTGACATTGATATTGAGGGTCGCATAGACCGTAAATTGCGTCGATTTATGGGTGACGCTGCAGCTTTTTCATATATTGCACTGGATGAAGCAATCAAAGACTCCGGCCTGGATGAAAATGATGTATCCAATGAGCGCACCGGTATTGTTGCTGGTTCGGGCGGTGCATCATCGTCAAATTTAACAGAGGCTGCTGATCTTCTGCGAGAGAAGGGGCTAAAGCGAATTGGCCCCTACCGTGTCACAAGGACAATGAGCTCGACGATTTCAGCTTGTCTGGCGACGCCGTTTAAAATTAAGGGGGTAAATTATTCCATCACATCGGCGTGTTCGACGAGTGCGCACTGTATAGGCCACGCCTTGGAACTCATACAGTTGGGTAAACAGGACGTGGTTCTTGCCGGCGGGGGTGAGGAAGAGCATTGGAGTATGACTTCCCTGTTTGATGCCATGGGTGCCCTGTCCACAGCGCGTAACGATAAGCCAGATCAAGCTTCTCGAGCATACGACGCAGACAGAGATGGTTTCGTGATCGCTGGTGGTGCTGGATTTGTCATCGTCGAAGAACTGGAACATGCTAAGGCACGTGGGGCAAAAATTTATGCTGAACTTGTTGGCTACGGTGCTACGTCGGATGGATATGACATGGTTTCCCCTTCAGGTGAAGGTGGTGAACGCGCAATGCGGATGGCATTAGCGACGGTTGAGGGAAAAATCGATTATATAAATGCGCACGGTACTAGTACCCCCGCTGGGGATCCTCCCGAAATAGCAGCTATCCGAAGAACTTTCGGCGAAATACCGAAAATTAGTTCAACGAAATCATTGTCTGGCCATTCTCTTGGTGCTGCTGGTGCGCATGAGGCGATCTATTCTCTACTGATGATGGAAAACGACTTTATCTGTGCGTCGGCCAATATCGACAATCTCGATCCTGAATTTGGCGAGGTCCCCATTGTGACTAAGCGAATAGATAACGCTGGATTGCGCACTGTTATGTCTAATAGTTTTGGTTTCGGGGGCACTAACGCTGTGCTGGCTTTTCAAAAGCTGGATTAGATAGCGTTTCCAGCATGGCTGACTATATTTTCTGAAGTACAGAACTCGGTTACTATAGCCAGACATGAACGCGAGAGCTGCAATGAAAAACTTATACCTTTGTGTGTTTCTGACGATACTAGCCGGGTGTCAAGCTGTACCGAATACTCCTTCGCAAAAAATACTAGGTGCCTGGCAGTCAGACGTCCGCGGTTTTCCTATAGTGCAGATCTATGATGAAAATACTGTTTCTATCTCAGGCCATGATGCTGTTGCCTACCAGCTAGTGGAAGATTCTCTTTTAGTCGATAGTATTGGTGCCAGTAATCGAATCGTCAGTTTCCCCAGCGAAGATGAAATGTGGCAGACAGATCCATTGACGGGTTCTGTTCAGCAATTTTCACGCTTGAAATAGACCGTAAGCGCTTTTTACTATACCCGTATATAAATACAAGTTAATATCTGACAGGTCACCCGTAACCTGTCCGTCGATGCCAGAAGGTCTGCCCCAGGGGTACTACGACCGAAACTTTACCTATCTGCTTGAATTCGTTGCAGAGCGCTATCACGCCATTTTAAATGCTGAGGAATTGTCATTCCTTGATGATTTTCAGCACCTAAGTCTTCCTGCTCAACGACTCTATGTTCGACTATACAGCCGCAAAGGACCATTGTTTCGGACAGATAAACTAAGTTATGAAGATATACCGGATATTACAGAAGCCGCGCAGGAGACTGTAGATTTCATTGGAAAGTGTCACGAGATACCGCTTGCCAGTATTAATCCAAGACCGTCTGCGACGATACCCATGGCGCTGCACCGGCATTGCTAAATCGTTGCACGCTGCGGGTGAGACAGACGTGGATGGACATCTACAACGCGTTGCTGATTACATGTCTGTAGTCGAATATTTGTCTGAAAACTAATGGATCTTGCAATATAGGCACTGAAGGTAAACCCCAGGTGTTTGACTCATCGATATCAGACTGGCCAATTCTTTGGGTAGAAAGGTTAACGGGTCAAAACTCTCCTGCATTGGTGGATAGTTGGCATTGATAAACAACACACTGGTGTTGATGAGTTCGCTGATAATGATTTCCTTTGGCGAGCGTTCTTTTTCAAGGTATATGACTTCGTGATGAGATAGACTCGATAGCGTTGCAGCAGCTGCAATGGCATCATCAAGTCCACCAATTGCATCAACCAAGCCAAGTTCGAGTGCAGTTTCGCCAGCCCAAACCCTTCCGCGGGCAATTTGTTCAACCTCCTCGACGGGCATGTTGCGACCTTGAGCTACCAGTGAAGTGAATCGCCGATAGGTTAGCGCGACTGCTTGTTCTAGCGTGCTTTGCAGAATTGGATTGATATCTTGGAAAGGGGTTAGCGCACCACTTAGTTCGGTTGTGCCTATGCCGTCTGTGTGTACCCCAATTTCAGCCAGGGTATGCTCAAATGTAGGAAACAGCATGAAGGTGCCAATGGATCCGGTAACGGTTGACGCCATGGTATAAATTTTATTTGCTGTGCTGGCGATCCAATACCCGCCAGAAGCCGCATAGCTACCCATTGAGACCACTACGGGTTTGCCAGCTTGTTGAACGCGCGATAGTGCAAGCCTGATTTGCTCAGAGGCTGCCGCACTGCCGCCCGGACTATTTATCCGGACCACGATGCCTTTGATTTCACTGTCTCTTCTCGCCTGATCGATCAAGTCTGTCAGGGAATCCGCGCCGACGAATCCAGCGGGTTGCTGGCCATCCAAAATGGTTCCTGACGCAGTGATGACGGCAATTTTATTACCCGCATGATTTGCTGTAGACGGGGACAGATTTTTGGCAGCAATGTAATCGTTGAATTCGATCTGACGAAATGTATCGTTGGATTTCTCTACAGTCTGAAGCAGAAGATCACGCCACTCTGATTTTGAAATGATTGCGTCTACGAGGTTATGAGCCCGCGCAAGCGTCGCTGGATCATTTGATGTTGATGCCAAAAGCTCAGCATAGTCGTTGGTGTACAGTTCGAAGGCTTCAAGGGTAATGCCTCGTTGTTCTACGATGACCTTCGAAAAGTCATCCCATATCACCTTCAGCCAGGCAGCATTTGCCTGTCGTGCATAATCGGACATGCCGTCACTGATATAGGGCTCCACTGCCTCTTTGTAGTCTCCAACAGAGAACACCCTGATATCCACCTTTAGTTTGTCCAGAGCTGACTTGAAGTAGGTGGGATAGATGCCCAGGCCTGTTAGAAATACGCCACCCATTGTCTGGAAGCTGTCTTGATCGAGGGCAATATGATCTGCGTGTACTGCGACAAGGTACTGCGTCTGCGTATATGCCGGTCCGAATGCGTAGACTGGTTTGTTGGAGGTCTTGAAGTTCTCTAACGCATTTCCAATTTCCTCCAGATGTCCCATGCCGGCCCCTTCAAGTTTGGTGAGATCAAGAACCAGGGCCGTTATTTGGGGGTCATCTCGGGCGACATTAAGTGCATGGAGAACATCCCGTAACCTCGTCTCCTGTTGCTGGTAGCCACTCATAAGATCTTCCAGCGGGTTAACGGTGGAATGTTGTTCGACAATAATGCCTTTTGGGTTGATGACTAAAGCTGAGTGGTCATTAATATCAACTTGGCTGCGTGTTGATATAGCGACCACGATGATGACCATGAGAAAGACAAAGAGAATATTGCCTATCGCATTTTTGATGCCGGTGATAAGCCGCCAGATTGAGGATAGAAGCTTCATGTGCGCTGAGTAGGTTGTAAAACAATGATCGTACCATACAGGGAATTTGGCCTATCAGATATTGCTATAGTGTTAGGCCAAACTAGGAAAGAGCAGAAATCCAATTGTGGAAATGGTAACTTTGGGAGTGTGGTCGTGTTTCCACACAACATGAGCTTTACAAAAACAGAACAGTAATCCAGCGCAGATTTGCCCGATACCTGAAATGGGTACGCTGGCTGAGGGAGATCGAAACATTGTGAGGCAAAGACCGTAAATGCTTTGGCGTTGGCAGGAGTTATGCGCAGTGTTGGGCCTATCGTCTTCTGAAGGGACCGATGTAGCGGGAGTCAGTATAGACACGCGAACACTTTCTGATGGGGATTTGTTTGTAGCGCTATCGAACGATCCTGGACCGCGATTTCATTCATCAGGTACCAGCGGTCGGGATGGGAATGAATTCGTTCATGACGCAGCGGCTGCGGGTGCTGCAGCATTGCTGGTTACCAAACCAGTCGATAGTAATCTACCTACGCTTCATGTTGATGACTCCCTGGAGGCTCTATGGTCATTAGGGCGTTATGCGCGAGCAAGAATACAAGGGCAAGTCATTGGCGTAACAGGCAGTGCCGGTAAGACTACGACCAGACAGTGGTTGGAAGCTTTGTTGTCAAACCAGGCGGTGACGCACGGTTCGACAGGGAGCTACAATAATCATTGGGGCGTACCACTGTCTTTAGCTCGTATGCCAGCGGATACGGCATATGGTGTTTTTGAAATCGGTATGAATCACGCTGGCGAAATTCGTCCACTCAGCGAGTTAGTCGTCCCTGACGTTGCTGTCATTCTAAATGTATTGCCTGCTCATATCGGCCAGTTGGGGAGTCTTGACGCTATCCGTAAAGAAAAATTGGAGATTCGTCACGGGTTGCCGAAAAACGGCGTGTTGGTTATCCCTGCTGATCTAGAGGTGGGTGATATTGGCGATACGAGGGTTTTGACTTTTGGTCGTGACAGTCATGCCGATGTCTATGGACGGTTTTTCGGCGATCGTGTCGAGGTTCGTATTGGGTCACAGCTTTTCAGATATAAACTCGGGGGCCTTGGTCAACATCTTTTGATGACGTCATTAGCTGTCATTGCTGTAGTGCACGCGATAGGTGCTGACGTTAATGCGGCAGCGGAACATATGGCGAGCCTGACCCTCCCGGAAGGTCGAGGAAATCAGCTCAAGGTCAACGGCCGCTTAATTATCGATGATAGTTACAACGCTAATCCTGTCAGCATGGGCTATGCGCTTAGCTCGCTGGTTGCCCAGCCATCGACACGGCGCATTGCTGTGCTTGGTGAAATGTTAGAGCTCGGTGAACATAGTGAGGAAATGCATCAAAAAATTCTTAGAGAAAGTGAAGATGTGGATGCTGTCGTCACGGTTGGTGCTGGCTTTAACTTTGTCGAGAACCCGACGGACAATTTTTGGGGGCACTACGATTCGGTGGGTGATTTTGATATCAAGGCTTTTGCAGAAAAGACAGCACCTGGAGATGCAATATTAATAAAGGGGTCCAATAAGGTTTTTTGGGCGAGCAAGTTTGTCAGCCAGCTAAAGACAGCACTTGAAAAAATTTAGCCGTCGTTTTTTTTCTGATCATTGGAGGGCTCAAACTCTCCTTCCAACGGAGCTTCACGACTAGTTTTCAGCGCCACTTCGATAGCTTCTTCAACAATCTTTCTATTTGGCCCATCGTCAGGACCGAAATACAGTCGGTTTTCATCCTCGGTAAGGTTTTCGCGGCCTTCCCACGGCAATAAATGGTAGTCCTGATCATGGCTGAAATCTACGAATGGATATTTGATGATCTCGAAATAGGGCGAATAGTCAAAATCACTTGGTGTACACAGCTTTGGGTTTCGGCGAAATAACTGTACGGACTCATCTGACTGCTTGATTAGCGGTAGTATCGGGAATTGAACAAACGCAAATGCCTCTGCAATCATAGTCGAACACACTGTGCGAGTAGAGCGACCTGCGTGATGCTGAAATAAGCTTGATCGCCACTTCTTAGGTAAGATATACCAAGGGAATAAAAATCGTGCTAGATCGAATATTTGTCGCACATCATATTCAACCCCCAATCTGCTGATGGCATATCGAATTACCTGCTGGCCGTCTTTGATCCCTAATCTACTTGGACGACAGATTCTTAAATGGTCGCGAGCGTAGCTTTCCAGGCTTCTGACGATAGTGCCTTTACCTAACAGGCTTTCAATAATCAATCGATCATTTTTATCACCGCTAAAGTGATGTTTTACGATCTCACGGAGTTCTGAGTCTTCGATATCATGCATCCGACCCACGTAAAGCGCTGCGTGTGTCCAGGTGCTCTGCGTAATCCAACGAATGACTTCGCTGACTCTGGCCCTTCCTTCGACGAGCAGAATGTCACAAGGACGTAATTCGTAACTGATTCGCTCAAAGTCGCTTAACGGGTATGAGCGAATAGATCGTTCTTGATTTAACCATGCGACGATGGGTCTAGAAAGTAAGCCAAAACCAGCCATAAACAGTCAAAATTGCAGAATATATGGGATTGTACCGCACTCTGAGTTGCTAGGAAGGGTGCCTAAACCGTGCCATAATCCTGCCCCATGATTGTAGATCGATTAGGAAGACGTTTTCGTAATTTGAGGGTAAGCCTTACCGCGGCCTGTAACTACGCCTGCACGTATTGTGTGCCAGACGGTAAACGTCTCTTAAAGGCGCAAAATGAATTGCCGGCCAATGAATTGCTGAAAGCGGTGAAACTATTGCAACAGGCCACCGGCATCGACAAAGTCAGGATTACTGGTGGTGAACCGCTGGTCACGCCCAAGTTTGATGAATTTCTCCTCGGTGTTATGGATCTCCCGTTGTCAGACGTCAGCTTGACGACCAATGGTCAGCTGTTAATGAAGAAAAAGGATGTGATTAGAGAGTCAGGATTACGTCGGATTAATATAAGCCTCGATACCTTGAATCCACTGCGATTTAAACAAATTGCCAGAGGCGGAGATCTCGAGACGGTGTTGCAAGGTTTAGATGCAATGCTTGAGCTGGGTCTCAAAGTAAAAATCAATATGGTACCGGTGCGATCTCAGAACATTAACGACGTGGTACCGATGCTCGATTATTGTCTGGAGCGCGGTATAGAACTTAGATTTATTGAACTCATGCGGATGGGGCATTTATTGCATAGTTCAGGTTTTGCTAATGATTTTGTGTCTATGGAAGCGTTACTAGATGTTATTGGCAGTAAGTACGAGTTTGAACGTACTGATGCGCCTTATGATTCTACGGCAGTCAGGTACCAAATTCCTGAAGCCGGGGTATTTGGCGTTATTGCCAATGAGAGCGAGCCTTTCTGCAAAGCATGCACCCGTTTACGTCTGGCCTCGGATGGCTTTTTGTACGGTTGTCTTAGCAGTTCCAATAAGCACGACATAGGAAGTCTGTTGGAACTTCCTTCGCACAGATTGTTGCCAAAGCTTCAGGGTATATTGGTCCAAGCGCTAGGCGATAAGAAATTAGCATTTGAAGGTGAGGTTACCGTGATGAAATTAATTGGAGGCTAAGCGCTTTATGAGCACCATGAGACTACATTGGGAACAACAATTGTGAAAGCAACGCACCTATTTCTTCTCCTCAGCTTGATGATACCTGATGTGTACGGTGCCCCTGAGGATTCCGATCTTTTTCTGGTGGCCCGGGATTTAAGCTATGGCGATGTCGATCAGCAGAAGCTAGATGTCTACTACCGATCAGGGACGGCACGTCTACCGGTTGTCATATATATACATGGTGGGGGTTGGGCATTTGGCGATAAAAAAGAAGTTCACTATAAACCTCAGAATTTTGACGATCAGGATGTCGCCCTGATCAGCATGAACTATCGTTTACGTTGGGATTATGAAACCTATGACCAGCTTGAAGACATCGTTAGTGTCAATCAATGGGTCCAGGATAATGCGGTTACCTATGGATTAGATGAGAAAAAAATTGTTCTTATGGGGCACGCAGCGGGTGCTCATCTCATGTCCTTAGTTGGGATAAATGAAAGTCACATGAAAGCAGGAGGGCTCCAACTCAGTGATATATCCGCGGTGATATCGATAGATACAGCCAGCTACGATATTGAGCGGTTAATGATTGAATTAGGTAGCTTTATAGAACGACGGCAGCATCGACTTTTTTTGGTAACGAACAACAATATCGGCGCGAGGCTTCACCGGTGAGCCATGTCGAGGCCGATAAAGGGATTCCAGCGTTTGCGTTGTTATATGTAGCAGATGATGATGAGGTACGCTGCAAACTAAAGGATTCGCTAGAGTTCTGTACCAGGCAGGTGTTGAAACCATAATGATTCCTGGAAATGAAAAAACATCAGGCTCGATCGATGAGCAATTGGGATCAGCTGATGATAAAACTACGCAGGATTTGATGACATTCTTGCGTGCAAAAATCTAGCTCCCGACAGGGATCCATGGCTTTGAGATATCTTGTTGTTTTTATTATTTGGACCGTAGGCTTTGGCGTTTCCGCACAGATATCTCCCGATTTTCCAGAGCCATCTAATCCAGCTAGCACACATTGGCTATCTACTGAAAATACCGTGGTCACCCATCGGGCAGACCTTCAGCGAGTAATTGAATTCAGTAATGAGTTACCACCTGGGACAGTGCTTGTAGTCGATCAGCCTGCCATTTACCCGTGGCAATTGCAGTCTCTAGATTCGATGGACGATAACTTTATATCAGTAGTTACAGATGAAAATGTTGTCGTACGGACAGTGAAGCGAGAAGTTATTCCCGGTTTGCCGAGCGTTAGTCGGTTTGTCGTTATCATTGAGCTGGTTTCTGGTGCGACGCTTAAAAGCAGGCTGCAGGTTAACTACAAGAATCTCAGGATGCCATCCATAGCCTATGACAATTTTCAGCTGCCAATTTTTATAGCCAGCACCGAGGGACTGAAAAAAATAGATGGCGGTGTATTGAAAATTGCGCCAAAGCGCGCAGCAAAAGTCAGCATAACTGCACCATCGCTATTGAATGTAGGTGAACGATTCGATGTGCGCCTGTTGGTAACAGATGCATATGGAAATCCAGTCGAGCATGTTACCCCTGCGCTGGAAATCATGATTGACGGTATTTTCAATCGCCGCGTAGCCCCGAATGATACATCCTGGGTGCTGCTAGAAGATTTTGTTTTTGATAAACCGGGGCTACACCGAATAGCAGTGCGGTCTGCCGGTGGTGGAGTGACCGGACTTTCTGATGTCCTATATGTCAAGAAAGATGTGGCGAATCGTATAGCCTGGACTGATTTTCATCTACACGATCAGCATAGTGACGGGGGATTTACCTCACCGGCATTGGAAGCCCGTTTCGGTGCAACGCATGACGCGTTTTCGATCATTGGTCGAGAGAGCAGTGTGCCTCGTTCTAACGAGGTTCGGCGGTCTATTGAGCAGGGGGGTGACCTGATTACCCTTGAAGATAATATCCAGATGGCAATCGCTCATACTCCAACTGATGTGAGGCGTCTTCAGGCTTCGCCATTTTTTGCAGTGGAAATTGCAGCAGGCCATTCTCAGTACGAATGGTTTGGCAAAAATATAGCAAACATGGGTCATAGAACAATTTTTTTTGGTACGCAGAGTTCACACTATTCTGCTTCCGTTAGTGGAAATGCTAAGACCGCCTTACTTATTCCGACTGGTAAGGATTGGCGGGACTCTCTAGAGGCGGGTAACACCTACGTCGTGTCAGAAGGGAAGCCGATTCTGATTTCATCCGTAAACAATGCGCTACCGGGAAGTCGTGTTGCGTTCTCTCCTAGCCGTGAAATTTCTGGCGAGGTATATGCGAGTTACGCCATAGACAAAATCGAGCTGTTTAAAAATGGTGTCGTTATCGATTCCAAGTCTTTCGTCAGTTCCAGCAACACAGGCAGGATCCAAGTCAAACTCACGTCGCCAAATGATGCGATGCCGTGGGACATTCCGCGTAACGGCCGCGAGTGGATAGGTTATTTGAAGCTATCCGGTGGTACCGTTAATGGAATCGTAGCCGATGGATATAATAAGAGTAATTTCCGTCGTATAGCGGTCAATCCAGGTGATAGTCGTAGAGTCGATTTCATTACTTGGACCCATGGTGGAAGTAGCAGTTTTCTCCTTGATGTTGAATCTGACGATGAAGAAATTTTCATTGATGCGTACATTAAGGAGGGGTTTGAAGATATGAGCCAGATTCCGAAATATCGTGCACCATCTGTGACTCGCGCGGTACGATTATCTGTAAATGTTGATGCTCTAATCAGTGACGCCGTCTTTAGGGCCTATGATTCGAATGGTTATAACGATCAGATCGAGATTTCATTAGTTAGTGCTGAGGCTCCGAGAATGGCTAAATTCCGTTTTATTGATACCAGTAACACCCGAGCCGGTGATTACTATTATATTCGCGTGCAGGGATTGCAGGACCAAATGATCTGGTCCAGTCCTGTTTACATTGGAGGTTTTGATGTTACTGACTAAAAGTTGGGGGCCTGCCATGTTATTTACACTGCTAATAGTTTTATTTCCGGTCAATCAGCTCCATGCACAAGATAGGAATTTGAGCCTTTGGAAGATCGTGAACGACGATAACGTGGTTTACATTTTGGGCTCGATACATGCAATGAAAGAGGATATGTACCCTCTACCTCGCCCAATAATGGAGGCGTTCGAGACTGCAGAGGTGACAGTGTTTGAAGTTGATCTAATGCGGATTGATCCGGAGGAAATTGCTGAGATCATGAAATCCAGGGGCAGCTATGAACCACCCGCGTCGATCTATGATGATCTGTCCGATGAAACCATTGAATTACTAGAAGAATATTTACGGGAGACTAAAATAAACATTGATCGGGTGCGGTATCTAAAGCCCTGGCACCTGTCACTCAATATCGGTGTCATGGAGTTAAGTCGTCTGGGATACAAAACTGAACTTGGTCTGGATCAGCATATGCAGCATCTAGCATTTAAACAGGGTAAAGAAATTCAGGAACTGGAGTCGTTCGATCAACAGATTAAGATTCTGTACAGTGATTCCATAGATATTCAAGATTTGTCACTTAGAGTTTCACTTCGTGATCGCGCCAAGATGGCTGAAGAGCTGGAATCCATGGTGGTCGCCTGGAGAAATGGCGATGCCGATCAGATGTACCAACTAACGTTGGATTCAGTCAATGAATATCCAGAGTTGCAAAGTCAGATGAATCGCCTGATGTTGTCGCGAAACGTTAAAATGGTCAATAAGATTCGCTCGTATCTTGAAGATGGCAGAAATTACCTGATTGTTGCAGGTACGCTACATATGGGTGGTCCTCAGGGCATTATTAAACTGCTCGCAAAGGATTATGAAGTAGATCAATTGTCTTATTGATCTGGGCATGGTTTGTCTTGCTCGTCTAATTAAATTTCTAAAAGGAGTTGCCGATGAAATACCTTCACACTATGGTTCGAGTGAGCGATATTGATGAGTCGTTGAAATTTTACAGTATGCTGGGCTTGATTGAGGTCAAAAGAAATGAAAGCCAAAAGGGGCGTTTTACGCTCGTATTTCTGGCTGCTCCTGGAGATGCTGCCGCACAGGTAGA
>JAQWMV010000003.1 GCA_029246605.1 Pseudomonadales bacterium
CACTCTCGGACATGATGGAATCCTGGGCCAGCGAGACAGAATCTGAACTTCACTTAAGACCTGACCTGAAACTCGCGCAGGAAGGGATACAACTCTACCGTGAACTTTCGTATACGAATGATACGGTATTTCTGGCCACAGACCTTCATGCGGGTAACGTCTTGCAAGCCAAACGAGCACCCCGGCTCATGATCGACCCAAAACCCTAAACCGGCGACCCCTGTTATGACGCAACTCAACACCTGCTCAATTGTCGGGAACGGTTGGCGGAAAACCCGGATAAAACGATCTCAAACTTTGCCAGCCTGCTCGGTGTCGATGAACACCGTGTCCGTGCATGGACCTTTGCCCGTCTGGCCATCGGGGGTTGGGGGGATGACTTTGACAGGACACAACAGCTTGCGCGCTCGATTCTGCCTACCTAAACCACCATTGACCCCACTTAGCTGGGTGTGGTGTAGTCGTTTAACGATTGTAAATGGAGAACAATGTGTCAGATATTGTCACGATAGATATCAATACTAATGGCGTTGCCGACGTCCGGCTAAATCGCCCGGAAAAATATAACGCCATTTCACCCGACATGTTCAATACGGTTACCGAAGCAGGCGAATCGCTTATGGACAATAAGTCGGTACGCGCGGTGGTACTGTCCGGCAATGGTCGCGGATTCTGCGCTGGATTGGATTTCTCCAGTTTTCAAAACATGGCCGACGATGGCGGCAGCCAGGTCATCAAGCCGGGAACGGATGCCAACAGAACACCTGGAAATTCCGCCCAGAAAAGCGGCATGGTCTGGAAAAAAGTCCCGGTACCGGTCATCGCAGCCCTCCATGGAGTCGCCTTCGGTGCTGGATTTCAGATTGCGATGGGTGCTGATATTCGTATTGCCGCACCGGATGCCAGGTTCTCAGTGATGGAAATCAAATGGGGGCTAATTCCCGACTGTAGCGCTACCCAAACCCTGCGTGACCTGATCCGACTAGATGTCGCCAAAGAACTCACCTTTACTGGACGTATCTTTGAGGGTACTGAAGCCGCAGAACTCGGCATTGTGACCCAAATCAGTGATTCACCTCTCGAGACAGCGTTGCAGATGGCCGAAGAAATCGCCTCGAAATCACCGAGCGCGATTCGTTACGGCAAACAACTGTTTGAAACCGCCTGGCGTGACGGCGAACAGGAAGGCCTCACGCTTGAAGCCAAACTACAGGGCCAGCTGATCGGGCAACCTAATCAGGTGGAAGCGGTAAAATCCAATTTCGAAGAACGCGCACCACAATATGTCGACCCTGACTGAGAACTGTGGGCACGCACCGGGAATCGTCTGATGACGTTCCCAGGATGCCCACAAAATTCTGCACGCACAAATGTGACCTGCTTCACAGTTTGATCATTCAATTCGTTAGCCAACAGAATCTGTGATCCCACTCACAGAACTAGCCCCCTCGATCCTATTAAATACATCTTCAAGGTCACTTAGAAACTACATGGAGATTTAAAATGAGTACCCACCGACTCAAGGTATACATGGATTCGTACAACAGCCAACCCATCATCAACGAAGCAGACCTGCCCTATTGCATCAACATTGGCGACACAATCAGCAAGGAGGATTGGCTGAATATTTTGTCCGGTACCGACCCACAAATTCAACTGAAAGTGAAAGTGGAAAACGTACGCCATCTATTCTGGGATTCCGAAGACATCATGCACTCTGTCAGCATCAAAGTTGTCGCTTCAGACTAAGCGCTACTGGTTGTCCTGATAGTACTTCCTTAATGCATTTTCCTGCTTCTCTTCGAGCGCTTTGGCACCCTTGATGTGCGCTTCAATAAACTCTTCAATCGATTTATAGCGAAAGACCTGCTTGCCGCGGAACATGACGACAAGGCCAGTAGGATCTTTCGTGTAAAAGATCCCCGATTTCCCCCTCGAACTACTGTTGGTCACTGATTGATCGCTGCCCTGTAAAACTCGTTAAAACCAGACTAAGCCTAACATGGGCGGATTACAAATCCTGTGGTAGCATGGCCCTTTTGTGACGTAAAGCTGACCCAAATAATAAAAAAAGTTACGCGTTACTCCTGCCTGTACTGCTAGCAAGCCATGTCTTTGCTGAAAAGCAATATGAACCGGCAGAGGAAGCCACCGTCATCCGTGGCGAACAGGAGCCATTACAATGGACTCCCCATGCAGTGACTGTCATTAAAGATGAGGAAATTGGCGTCACCTATCGTCATGACCTTGAAGATCTAAAGGGCTTGGCCCCAGGACTGATAGTCGATAGTCTGAGCGGTACACCCCAGGGTGCTGCCATCAGTATACGAGGCGTTGGCACATCGGACGTCAATAATGGATTTTTCGAGCCAGGTGTTGCCTTCAAAGTAGACGGCGTATATGTCGGCACTCATGCCAGCCAGATGCAGGTACTGTTTGATTTTGAACAGGTTGAAGTTGCCCGCGGTCCCCAGGGGGCATTGGAAGGCGCCCCAATTTAGGTGGAACGATTCACCTCATGCGACGCAAACCCACAGGATCCTTTGATATCGATCTGCGCACCAGTTTTGGTGAGAACAACCGCAAAGAACTTGATGTTGTGGTCAATTTCCCAATCACGGAATCAATCGCAGCTAAGGTAACTCACAGTGCCAAGCGGAACGGTGGTGACTATATTAATAACATCACCGTAGATCGACGTGAGAATGAAGAGGATCGCTCTGCCAGCGCTATCGCTTTGCTCGCTACATTTGGCGACAACCTCACTGCGCACTATATCTATGATACCGAAGACGACGACAGTGATACCCCAGCATTGCTCAATATCAGTACCAGCCGTGATCAACTTTGTATTCAATCCGGAACATCTGAAGAGACCTGCGGCTTTGCCGAGGAAGTGCCACAAACCAAGAGCAAAGTATTAACCGCACAAAACTTCAGTAACGAACGTCATTATGAGGGTGACTACCAAACGCTCAACCTCAATTTTGACTTCGAAGGCTATGAAGTATCATCGACTACAGGTACTCGCAAAACAGCAGAACTGTCCAATATTGACTGGGATGCATCCCACGTTGATTTTTACTCTGCCACCCGGCAACAAACCTACATACAGTTCAGCCAGGAAGTTACGCAGCACAAACAACACAATGAGAAGCTAGCTTACTCATTCGGGTTTTACTATCTCGACTTTGACTACACATTATTCCAGGAAGAATTTCACGTGCTGCGCGCGCTGCACAATGCAGGTCTGGCATGCTGTTTCTCTGCCGATGATATTTTGAGAACCAACTCCACACAGTCCGGGGATCTACAATCGATCTTTATTGACGGTACCTATCAAATCAATGAGCAGTGGATTGCAGATGCTGGTCTGCGTTTCAGTAAGCGGTAAACACTTCAATGAAACTAGGGTAAACCGACCAAATTCGTCGACAAGGAGCAATCCAATGGAATGTCCAAAGTGTCTGTCAAAAATGAAAGTCATTGACTTTCAGGGTATCGAAATCGATCGTTGCACTGATTGTTTTGGCATGTTCTTTGACCACCTGGAAAAGGAAGACCTAAAAACGCTCAAGGGGCAAAATCAATCGATATCGGCGATGATTTCGTTGGTGCCCGGTTTAACGAAATCCTCGATGTCTCGTGTCCGAAGTGCAAGGTCAAAATGAGCCATGTATTTCAGGAGGAACCCTTCCTCGTCAAATTTCAATCCTGCCCTGACTGTCATGGTGCCTATTTCAATACAGGGGAATTCCGTGATTATATGGAAGAAGAAATCTACGAGGAATTTCAGGATATCGTTCGCCACATCGAATAGATGCCCGCTTCACAGGACACTAGTAGTCCCAACAGATTAATTTGACAGAACACGCATGTAATCGATCCAGCCTGATGTCTATCGGCATCAGAAAAGGTACTATAAAGGTGCTTTTTGCCGCGAGGACAAGCTCATGAGCGATACAACAAGTGAAGAACTGGTCTTAGATCCCTATTCCATACCACTCGACGGCCAGTTTAATGTGGCCCAGCCCCTACTCTTCCAACAGGATGCCCACTGGGCCTATTTCCAACGACTACGTAAAGAAGCGCCGGTCCACCTCTGTGAAGACAGCGTCTTTGGACCTTACTGGTCGGTCACCAAATACAAAGACATCATGGAAGTCGACACCAGCCATGATATCTATTCTTCCGAAACCGGTATAACCATTGTCGATCAGGACGAAGATTTCACCCTGCCAATGTTCATTGCTATGGATCCACCGACCCACGACGAACAACGTAAAGTGGTAAGTCCGGTGGTCGCGCCCATGAACCTCAAACTGCTTGAGTCAACTATCCGTGAACGGGCTGCTGGCTTACTGGACGAACTGCCACTCGGCGAAG
Organism: Pseudomonadales bacterium; assembly: GCA_029246605.1. GTDB lineage: Bacteria > Pseudomonadota > Gammaproteobacteria > Pseudomonadales > Azotimanducaceae > UBA7455. Next base: position 4,387 of record JAQWMV010000003.1, read on the forward strand.
AAATTGACTGGGTCGATCGCATCTCCATTGAATTGACCACACAGATGCTCGCCACCCTATTCGACTTTCCATTTGAACAAAGACGCCGACTCACGCGTTGGTCTGATATAGCTACTGCCAATGAAGATTCCGGTATTATCGATTCTGAGGATCAGCGTAAAGAAGAATTACTTGAGTGCCTCGGTGTGTTCAGCAAGATATTCAAACAGCGACAGGTAAAGCCAGGTAACAATGATCTCATCACTATGCTCGCACACGGCGAGTCCACCAAAGATTTACTCACCCGACCCATGGAACTGCTGGGCAACCTGGTACTTCTGATTGTGGGTGGCAATGACACCACCCGAAACTCAATTACCGGTGGTGTATTGGCGCTGAATAAGTATCCGGAACAGTACGCGAAATTACGCGCCGATCCTAAACTCATCACCAGTATGGTGCCCGAGATTATTCGCTGGCAAACCCCACTCGCACATATGCGGCGACGCGCTCTAAAAGATACCGTCCTCGGTGGGAAGAAGATCAAGGCCGGTGATAAGGTCGTTATGTGGTATGTCAGCGGCAACCGCGATGACGAGGCGATCGACAATCCTGAACAACTTATTATCGATCGCGCCAGGCCCCGCCAACACCTCGCGTTTGGTTTCGGCATTCACCGCTGTATGGGCAATAGGCTCGCTGAAATGCAGTTGCGTATAGTCTGGGAAGAGATCATGAAACGTTTCGACAACATCGAAGTTGTTGGTGAACCGAAGAGAATTTACTCTACTTTTGTCCGAGGCTATTCAGAACTTCCTGTCATTCTGCATGGCAAGTAGGATGGTTTTATTCAGCACCTTAAAAATACGCTTGCATCGCCTCAATCTGCTGGTTGGCTAACTTGACCCGTAACGCCCAGGTACCGAGATCCTGATCTTCATTATCTTCAATGTCTGCCGCATAGACTCGATTCGTCTGATAGGTTAGACCTTCCGCCTCTACGTAGTTCATCGATAGCCCATGCTTCACACACAATAGCGGCCAATCCACATCATTACCCGCAGTTTGCACCTGGCTTTGTGTAACAATCAGCGTTGCCGCAGCCACCGATAATCCCCGGGCCGCCATCAGCAAATCCCAGGGGAAACCTTTGGCTAACATAAACGTGTGATTTACCCAGCGCTCTGTTTCACGGAGCCGTGCCGGAAGGGTCGCCATGGAAAGCGGGCCGCGCCCAATGACGCTGCAGTCATAGTCGGGCAAAAAACCCAGCACCCGGTCCAACTCAACAACATCCAATTCGAACCAGCGCAGAAGATGATCTATATCGATATAGAGAATTGTTCCCTGGCCACCAGACGACGACAGCGCAAGCTCAACGGATCGTCTTCGGTGCATACCAATATGATCAACATTTGAAGGTAGCTGGTCCATAACGGCAAGATACTGCCCCAAAAGGCTTACGACCTTCTGATCAGTCTCTTGAGTAACCTGGGCAGAGAAACTACCAAAACGCGTTAACAGCGCTGGCAGAATCTGTGTCAGTTTATCGTGAAGTTCTCCTTCACGATCGGCGATTGATGTTGCTAAATGCAGCGTCATCGCGGAATACTACACCATACGCTTCACCCGATAACAGGACATTGTAGAACCACCATGAGAATTAGCGACGAACGTCTCGAACATTACCGGACTCACGGCTACGCCATCGTCAATAGCTTTCCAATAGCCATCGCCGGTGTCAATGCACGTTGCCCTGGTATGGATACGACACCCTACCGGGAACAATCTTGACTACCGTATTGCAATTAAGTGACTCACATTTGCAGCCGCCCGGTGTGACACTCTACAAGCAGGACGTCAATGCAAACTTTGTGGCGGCAATCGCCGCAGCGAAAGCCTACGCACCCTTTGACCTGGTCATTCTTACGGGTGATATTGCCGAAGACGGTAGCATCGAAACTTACCAGCGAATAGTCGATATGCTACAGTATCTGGACTACCAGCATCTCATTGCTATCCCCGGCAATCATGATGTTCCAGCAAACATGTTAGCCGTCATGCCGATGGCCGCTATGGATATCGGACCCTGGCGGGTACTGCCGGTCAATAGTCACTGGGAAGCGCATCCTGAAGGTCAAATCAGCGACTATGATCTCGCCGCACTGCAAACGCAACTCGAGCAGCGCGAGGCATTTACCCTCGTGGCAGTGCATCATCCACCGCACTATCCCTGCACCAAACGTCAATGCGGGCTCAGCAATAAAGAGGCGCTATTAGCACTAACCGGGTTCGACTCGGTTCAACTGGTAATCAGCGGTCATGTGCACGATGACTATACCCATCGCGCCGGTTCGACGTTGTTCTCCACCTGTCCCTCTACCTGTATTGGCTTCGACCATGACCCGGCGGGACACGGCTTAACCTCGATTAAACCCGGCGCCATTATTTATGATCTCGGCGATGATGGCAGTATTGGTAGACGAGCGATATACACCTGACCTCGGGGCTTTTATTGCATAGAATGTCGGGCATACGAAGCAATTAGGATAACAACATGCTCGGAAGTAATATTGCCGACTCGGTGGTTGACCACGCACTTTCTCTGGGGGCAGATTTCGCAGAACTGTTCGTCGATCGAAATCAGGTCAACAATATCGCAACGTTGAGTAACGAGGTGCAATCAGTCCAATCCGGCATCGATTTTGGCATTGGTATCAGACTCGTGTACGGCTACAAAGTATTGTACGGCTATACCAACAAGACAGATCTCGATGAACTGCGGCGTATCGTGTCTGAATTGTCAGCCAAGGATCTACGGGATCCGATCAACCAAAAGCTCGCTTTCGATTACCGAAAACCCGAGGAACACCATCCTGCATCAGACGTTCTTTCCCTTGATGCCTGCATCGACGGCAAAGTCGCTTATCTTCTGGCAGCAGACAAAACAGCGCGTGCTGCAAGCAACATGATTTCGCAAACCCGGGGCTCCTGCATGCAGCGAGAACAAAGTATTGAAATATTTAATAGTGAAGGTCTGCATATCGGTGACAAACGCAACTATATACGCACCAGTTTGACCGCCTATGCCTCGGACGATGGTGAGCAGGCAACCGGCTCCTGGAATGATGGCGGCCTTCGTGGTTGGGAAATTAGAAGCGATATAAGCGCGGCAGAGACCGGCTCAGAAGCTGCCCGTCAGGCCCTGGTTAACCTCTCCGCAAAAGCCTGTCCATCCGGCAGGATGCCCGTAGTACTTGGCAACGGTTTTGGCGGGGTCATCTTTCACGAAGCCTGCGGTCATCTGTTAGAAACAACCTCTGTCGCGAAGAAAGCCTCGGTATTTCACGACCAGATGGGGGAAATGATTGCGAACCCCATGGTCAGCGCCGTAGATGACGGCACCATGGCGAACGAATGGGGATCAATCAATATCGACGATGAGGGTTTGGAAACCCAAAACACGCAACTGATCAAAGATGGCAAGCTAACCAATTTTCTCGCAGACCGGCTCGGCGCTCAGCAAACCGGCTATGAACGTACCGGGTCCGGCCGACGCCAGTCCTACCACTTTGCGCCCGCATCAAGAATGCGCAATACCTTTATCGAACCCGGGGAGGACGAACTCGATGACATGATCGCTTCCATTGATAAAGGCATTTACGCCTCACACCTGGGTGGTGGATCAGTTCAGCCCGGCACCGGCGAGTTTAACTTTGCCGTCCAGGAAGGCTATTACGTAGAGAAAGGTAAAATCCAATACCCCGTAAAAGCTGCCACGTTAATAAGTACGGGTCCCGCGGTACTAAAAGAAATCTCAATGATTGGCAAAGATTTTTCCCTGGCATGCGGTATGTGCGGTTCTGTGTCTGGCGCCGTACCAACGACTGTCGGGCAGGCTTCACTAAAAGTGGATGACATCCTGGTTGGAGGTAATGCCTAGATGGATGTTGAAAATAACGCTGCCACCATCCTGGATAGAATCAGAGCAAAAGGTGCCGAGGGAGATTTAATCGTCGATGAGGGTCAGGCGCTGTCTCTGAAAGCCCGGGACGGCGAACTCGAAGAACACAAGGTCAGTTCCAGTCAGATTTACGGAGTTCGTGTGATCAAAGATGCGCATGTGGGCACTGCCTACAGTGAAGCTGCCGACGAGCAGACGCTTAACTCGATGGTTGACCAGGCCCTGATCAACGCAACCTTCGCAAAAGTTGAAGCCGACGAAAAAATTCTTAACACAACGGGGTCATTAGTAACTGATGATGCACTGCTCTGCCCGAGCGACGAGGTAAGCATCGAAAACAAGATCCAATTTGTACTCGATATGGAAGGTGATCTCGCCGCAAAAGACAAAGTCCAGAATGTACCTTACAACAGTGTCAGTGATTCAATCGTACAGCGCCGGGTTTTTACCAGCAGCGGTTTAGATGCCAGTCTAAAACAACGCATGTGTGTCGCTAGTGCTTATGCTCTCATGGTTGATGGCGACAAAAACGTCATGGATGGCAGCGGCCGCGCAGCGCGGCAATTCGATCAGCTGAGCTATGCCGGCATCGTCGAGGAAGCTTATGAGCGGTGCGTCGGTCTACTTCACGGTGAACCGGTACCAACAAAGCACTATGACCTGATATTTGATGAAGAATTTCAGGTCGAGGTGTTCAGCACCTTCGCGTCCATGTTTTCCGGAAAGACTGCGAAAGATGGGGTTAATCCCATGCGAGACAAACTCGGCGATATCATCGCTGACCCCCGTTTAAAAATCAGTGATCAGCCACTGCTCACCGATGGTTTTGGCTATGCGTTATTTGATTCCGAAGGAACTGCCACCCGAGCAACGCCACTGATCACTGAGGGCCGTTTGGAGACGCTCATCCACAACAGCGCAACCGCGGCACACTTTGGGGTATCAACGACCGGGCACGGTATCCGCGGACCCAAGTCGACTCTGGGCGTCAGTTTGCATCAGCTGCACATTGACAAAGGGTCCGACAGTCCCGAGACCTTATTTAGCGGCGAATATTTATTGATCACCGATCTCAGCGGATTACACTCCGGCGCCAATCCCATTTCAGGACAATTCAGTTTTGGTGCAGCGGGCTATCTATGTCGCGATGGCGAGCGGATACAACCGGTACGAAACATCACCGTCGCCGGTAACTTCTATGACATGCTGAAAAAGATCTCGGCCATTGGCGATGAACTCTTTTGGAATCTGGAACGTTCTGCCTACATGCCCCATGTCCGCTTCGCGGATGTCGCCGTATCCGGTTAATCGAGTTCCGACAGTTGCTTATCGTGGTAGTAGGACAAACATAGTAGTGCCGTTATCGCACCTGTCAGCGCCCAGGCCATGTCTGACTGGGTATCCCACACATAACCCTGAGTTCCCAGGAAAGCGTCAGCGGAAGTCCCCGACAACACGGCTACGCCCCATTCAATCATTTCATAGAGCGCACTGAACGCCAGACACACAGAGACTACAAAGAACGCCATCCAGCGTTTTGATTTTACCACCGCCAGGCGAAGCAATATTTCCCGCGCAACCATCGCCGGGACAAATCCTTGCATGAAGTGCCCAACCTTGTCGTAGTTATTGCGCTCACCATCCAGCATTTCGGGTGAGAACAATGGGACTTCTGCATAGGTATAGTGACCGCCGACCATCAGGACAATGCAATGTAAAAGAATGAGCACATAGACCAGACCGGTCAGTCGAAAAGACTGATAACTCAAGCAGAGAAGAATGAGGCCGATCACGGCGGGCGATACTTCCAGTATCCAGGTAAAGTAATCTTTCGGTCCAATAGCTGACCAGAGAAATACCAGACTATAGGTTAGCAACCAGGCAACAACACGGTAATCCATCTACAAAGTCGCTTCGATAACAAAGTCCATAAATTTTGGTCCTTGATCAAAGAGTAAAACTGTCACGCTATCAACGACTGCCATTGTGGGGCCCGTCTTACAGGCTGCAAGCATGTCATCCACTCTGTTATCATCACCGCAGAAAACAGCCTCAACACTACCATCCACACGATTTCTGACAAAACCAGTAAGATCCCGTTTTACTGCTTCTCCGGCAGTCCAGTACCGATAAGCGACACCCTGTACCCGACCGGTGATTACCGCGTTAACCGTTTTCATGCTTACTCCTCTACCAGCGCGTCATCAATTTGCGCGCGGTAGCGATCACGAAAATCATTCAGAATCGCCTCACGACGATTCTCGTTAAAACCACAGGTCGTCAACGCCATCCTCGCAAGTTCCAGGCTCGCTTCGACATTCTCTGAAACGGCGCCAGTAGCACCTAATCTGCGTAAGCACCAAAGAATGACCTAAGGCCCAATGACGACACCTGCAATCACGAAGCCAGGAACAGCTCCAAGACAGATCGCCTGGGAAATTGGCACAACGACTACTGCTGCACAGAGCAGAATAATCGTATCAATAAGGTAACTCGATGCCATGGAACCCATCCCTTAATTTACTTAAGTGTAATCTATCGGCAAGCTTGTCGCAGCAAAACGGCCCGCAAAGTCCCTGGGCTCGTGATAGAGGTTATCTACTGGGTCTGGTCGAATGGATTACAAAAGGGTTACCTACCGAGCCTGCCTACGCTATTGCACAGGGCTCTTCGGGGTTGGCTGGATCCTGGAAACACTGACTACAGAATCTATCATCTCTTTTACCTTGGGCGCGATCTCATTCAGCCAGGTATCGCTTTTGTAGACTTTTGTATATAGCGCCTTGCACGCTTCATCACTCATAAAACGGCGTGTCCAAATATAGGCGTTGTCATCTTCTTCATCTCTGAAACTGCCTGTAATCACCATACCCTGGGCGGTTTGAAACGGAATAATCACCTGCTCCATATAGTCTACCCAGTCGTTCATCTTGCCCGGTTGAATCTTGTACTGTCGCAGTTCGTAGAACGCCATGCTAACTCCTCATTGAAATAGTGTGTCGGTGGAAAGCCACAAGGATTCCATCATATGCAGGGTTCAACACAGAGATCAAATTTTTGATTTATGTCAGGGAACGGTCATCGCCCTTAGCTTTCTCGTTAGACAGCCTTGTAATTCAATGGCTTACATGCAATAATCCGCGCCTCGTTCACCACTAGCTAACCGAAATTCAAATGTATTCCCGCTGCGTCATCCTATCGATGACCGTTTTAACGCTAGCCCTCACACCTTCCCTGGCGCATTCGACAAACCTAAAAATTCCTTACTTTGACCGTGCCGACGTCAGCGTTACCATCGACGGCAAGTTGGATGAACCGCTGTGGCAAAAGGTCGCCTATCACGATGATCTGATAGTTTCGTCTCCAGACCGTGGAGAGCCAGGTCAATTTCAAACACAGGTCCGGTATTTCCATACCGAATACGGGCTCTACGTTGGGGTGTGGGCAGAGCAGCCACCAGAGACGCTACTTTCAAGGCTTTCCTCACGGGATAGTTTTATGCAACGGGATGGCATACGCATTTCTATTGATAGCTCTGGTGAAGGTTTGTATGGCTATTTCTTCGCAATAAACCTCGGGGGTTCCATTACCGATGGTGTGATCCTGCCAGAAAGTAATTTCAAACTGAACTGGGATGGTGCCTGGTATGGCAGAGCCCAAGCGACTAATGATGGTTGGGCTGCAGAGATGCTGATCCCCTGGTCTATCCTCAATATGCCCCAGGTAGATACATCGAGAAGAACCATTGGGCTCGAAGTTACCAGGAGCCTCGGCAAAACAAACGAGCGCTGGACAAATCCCTACCGACCATCTGGTTCCAATCGATATCTATCGGTCTTCAACAAAGTTGACGTGAGGGTCTTTCCACCTAAGCAGCAGTACAGTCTGTTTCCCTACTCCTCCGCGGCAATCGACAATACCAGGCACACGACAGACGCACGCGTGGGCATGGATATATTCTGGCGACCATCCACATCGGTACAACTAAACGCCACGTTAAACCCTGATTTTGGTCAGGTGGAGGCTGATGATGTTGTCGTTAACCTGACTGCATTTGAAACATTTTTCCCAGAAAAACGGCTATTCTTTCTTGAAAATCAGGAAGTATTCTCTGCTCTTTACCGCAAGTCCAACTCAGGCAAACTACTGAATACCCGCAGAATCGGTGCGAACATTAGTTCACGTCAAGGTGAACCAGATTCCATTGAAGATATCGATGCTTTCGATACCCAGAAGCCGGTTGATCTAATCGGCGCCGTAAAAGTAACCGGACAATCAGGGTCCCTACGTTACGGTGTACTGGCGGCGAACGAGGCTAATACTACCGTTAAAGGAGAAAATGCACACCTCAGTCTTGCCGGCCGGGACTTCAGCATCGTGCGTGTTAAGTACGAAGACAGCAGCGGCGGGGGCAGACGTTCCCTCGGCTGGCTTGGCACGGCGACAGATCATCCCAACCGAAGTGCGTTTACCCAAGGTATAGACGGGTATCTACTATCGGCAGATGGCAGACTCGTTCTGGACGGTCAGCTACTCATGAGCGATATCGAAGGTGAGCAGGGTTTCGGCTATCGTGCAGGGACACAATTCACGCCCAAACAGAACTACACCCATCGACTGGAATTCGACTACTTCGACGATCAACTCAATCTCAACGATGTTGGGTTCCTGCCAAGGTCAGAGTTTATGACCCTGTACTATTCATTCAAGTATAGAGAAAACAACATGCCCAACGTGAGGGAACGGGAAACAGAACTTAAATTTCAGACGAAAAAAAATCTCGACCAGAAGAGGATAGGTGGCAAGCTCGAAATTGAACGAGACTGGCGGTACGAGGACAATTCCACAATGGAAGTCGAATTAGCTTACCGACCGGCGCACTGGGATGACCGAAATAGTTTCAACAACGGCGACTTTAAACGCCAGGGTACCTGGGAAACGGTGCTGCAATGGCAATCTGATAAAGCAAAACGCTGGTCATTTTCTGCCAAAACATCTTTGCGTGAAGAATCCGAATCAGGATACAAACACTCCTTAAGCGCCCTTGTTGAATACAGGCCATCGGATCGCTATAGAATCGCATTAAAAAGCGACTACTCCCGTCGTGATGCCTGGTTAATCTACTCGGGCGAGCGGAATTTCACCACCGTAAAGGCGGAAGAATGGCGACCCAAAATAATCTTCGATACCTTCTTTAGCGCCAAACAGCAGCTCAGAGTTCAGATGGAGTGGGTTGGTATCAAGGCGCACGACACAAACTACTGGCAGGTGCCTCTCGGTGGCGGTGATCTGCTGAATGTGGAGCGGCCCCTGGATGACAATTCAGACGGTTTCGCGATCAGTGATCTTACTATTCAAGCCAGATATCGGTGGGAAATTGCACCCCTCTCGGACTTGTTTGTGGTTTATAACCGGGGCGGCAGGCTGACAACTGCGGACATCGACGACAGCTTTGGATCGCTGTTTAACAACGCACTCAGCAACCCCGCCAACGAATACCTCGTCATGAAGTTGCGTTACCGCTTCGGGCCTAGCTAGGGCTGCTCGCTCGCTTAAGCGATTCTCGCCAAAAGCCGATACAGGCGCTCTTCATGTCGTCAAACAGGACGTAGATCAACGGCAGAATAATGAGCGTAATCACGGTTGAAAAAGCAAGCCCCCCGATCAGGGTGCGCGCCATAGGGAAGTATGCGGGACCGGAGCCACCGATTCGGACTTCACCTATTGCCAGCGGTAACATACCCGCTGTGGTTGTACATACGGTCATCAGAATAGGTCTCAGGCGATGTCGTCCACTGGCCACTATAGCCTCCATACGATCCATACCGCCATTACGTAGCTGAATAATCCGATTCAAAAGCACAATGCCGTTGTTCACCACTATACCCGCAAGCAATAACATCCCGGTCAACGCCATCGCGGTCATTGTGGTCCCGGTTAACAGCAGAGTCCAGCACGCACCCACTGCGGAAAAGCCAATAGCAAGAATAACGGCAGTCGGGAACAATACCGATTCAAACAACGCCGCCATGAGCATATAGATCAACACTACTGCCAGCGCCAAATTAACCGCCATTTCAGCGAACATGTCGGCATCAAACTGGAAATCTTCACCGAGCTGCCAGCGATACCCTGGCGTAAACTCGTACTGGCTGGCAATATTTTCGACAATCGCCTGTGCCATTTCTGGTGAGCCATCACCCTTTAACTCGAAATTGATGTCAATGGAGGTCTCGCGATTCACACGGCGAATTCGCTTCATTGAAGTGTCGAAAGTGAGCTCTGCAATATTCTCGAGCGGGACCGTGCCACCCGCTTCCACATAAATTGGCAAGCCTTTGAGGGTAGCGATATTGGCTTCATCACGGCCCTCTAATTCCAGCAAAATACTGAGTTCCTTACCGTCTTCGATATAGCCACGGCGCATAGTCTGTCCGCCTAAGGCCGCCGCCAAAGCCTGGGATACTTCTGCGGATGTGACCCCAAGATTGCCTGCCTGCTCAGCATTGAGCTTTACCCTAATCTCTTCACTACCCGATTCACCATCGTGTTCCACGTTATCCAACATGGGATGGGCCTCAAGCAGCGGCACGAGATCATCACCGATACGCAGTAACTCTTCAGTGGAGTCCCCGGCGATCTGGATACCGAGGCCACCGCCGCTACGACGTCTACTAAACCCGCGATAGTTGCCCGTGAAGCGAGTACGCATACCGGGTTGTTCCGGCAAACCCTCGCTAATCATGCCCTGGATAGCCGTGGTCGATAACGGACTGTCCTCCTTCACATTAAAGGTCACATTGCCGTTATCGGTATCATAGGACAGGTAGAAATTATCAATCTGGAAACGTTCCTTGTTCTCAATAATATAGCCTTCAAAACGATTGACGTAATCCTCGATGTATTCGATATCCGGCGAACCGTTCACATGGATACGCATCCCAATACGCTCTGACTCCTGTTTCGGATTCATATTGACGGTGAGTTGGGTGTACGCGTATCCACCACTGGCCGCAATGGCAATGACTGCCAGAACACTGAACAATCGATGCCGCAGGGTCCAACGCACAATTCGTTCATAATAATGTCCGATACCATCGATAATTGGATGCTGTCGTTCTACCAGTGGTAATGGCATTCTCGCCATCACCGTTGGGACCAACGTCTGAGCCACCAACAGCGAACCAATCAGTGCCGTACAGAGCGGCAGCGCAACATTCTGCTGAGTCGTGGCGACCTGTATGTTGTCAGTTATAAACGAGGGGATAAATACAATGACAGTTGTTAGCGTACCGGCAAAAATCGCAAGCCCAACTTCCGATACGCCAAGACCGGCCGCATCCCGCGGATGAGCGCCCGGGTCCCTGCGACGCAACGAGATCGCCTCCGACACCACCACACTATTGTCGACAAGCAGCCCAATGGTCAACATCAAACCAACCAGGGAAAGCGTATTTAACGTCATCCCGGTGAAATACATAACGCCCAGCGTTGCGGACAGCGCCAGCGGAACGGTCGAAGCAATCAGCAGTGATACGCGAACCTGGCGCAAGAACAAAAACAGTACGATGACTGACATCAAACCGCCCAAAAAGCCACTGTCTCGGAGGTCATTGAGTGACTTCATGATCGAATCGGCCTGACTGTCCATGGGGAAAAAGATAGTGTTGGCAAACAATTCATCGCGCTTGATGTCGTCCATCACCGACATGACCGCTTGGCTGACCTCAATCAGATTGGCTTCTGGGCGCTTGAAGACAGAAACACCCAGCGAGGCCGCACCATTGACCCGATTTCGAGTCACCTCGTCATCTGGCTCTTTAGTGACAGTTGCCACGTCCTGTAACTTAAGGCCTGCATTATTGAGAGGCAGGGTTTCAATGGCTTCCAGGTCTTTATACTGGCCAATCGGGCGAACACGAAACTCACGACTACCGGAGTCCATCATGCCGGCGGTGACGTAAAAGTTTGCCTGTTGCAGTCGCCGTCTTATATCCGTGAAATCTAGTTTGTGTGCCGCAACCCGGCTGGGATCCAAAGTGATCCTGATACTGTTCTGTAGGATGCCGTATAGATTCACCGAATTAACACCCGGAATCCGCTCCAAACGCGAGCGCACATTCACATCGAGGACATCAAAGGCCTCATCCTGATTCAGGTCTTCCGCAACGATCAACACGTTATAAAGAGGCGACTCTTCTGTGTTGTTGCCCCAATTGCTGATTTGGATACGCGTGACATCCTCTGGTAATCGGTGACGTATCCCCTCAACGAGTTCCTTGGCCTCTATACTCTTGGCATTAATATCGCCATCCATATCGAGACGTATACCAACACTCATTGATCCCGGCCGCGTATAGGTGAATATACGATCAACACCGGACATGGTACCCAATACCTCTTCCACCGGCCGAGTGATGTTCTGCTCGATTTCCCGTGCGGAGGAATTGCCATAGTTGATGCGTAAATTCACATAGGGTGATTCGCCTTCTGGAAACTCTTCGACGGGCAACTTAAAGGCGGCGAATACGCCAATAATCGCGAGACCGACAAAGGTCATAACAACGGTGACGGGTCTTCTTATAGCAGCATGAGAAACAATCATGAACCGGACTCCTCCGTCAGGTGTGAATCTACCTCAAGTACCTTGCGATCAATAAGATCATACACCACTGGAATCACCACCAGAGTCAAAAAGGTTGATACCAGCAGACCGCCAATCACCGTGATGGCCATTGGGGTTCTAATCTCGGATGCTTCCCCGAGGCCAATCGCCATAGGCAAAAGACCCAGTATCGTAGTCAGGGTAGTCATCAGTATTGGTCGTAGCCGCTGGGTCGCGCCTTCGAACAAAGCCTCACGCTTGGTCATCCCGGATTCCCTAAGTTGATTAACCCGGTCAATGAGCACGATTGCGTTGTTCACGACAATACCGACCAGTAGTATCAAACCAATAAACACCACCACCGATACACTCGTCCCGGTCATGACCAGCGCCAGAATCGCCCCGACCGCTGCGAGTGGTATGGTAAACATAATAATAAAGGGGTGTAACAACGACTCAAAGAGCGAGGCCATCACCAGATAGACCATAATTAGTGCCAGTAGTAGCGCAAATTTCAGTGAATCAAACGACGCCTGCATTTCTTCGTTTTGCCCACCGACAATACTTTTTACACCCGTAGGATGATGAATGTTCTCCAGTAGTTGGGTGACTTCTGCAGCTGCGGCACCAAGATCGCCACCTGGGACATTGGCGCTGACGATGGCAACACGTTCCTGGCCAATACGCTGAATGTCCGCAGGCCCCATCCCAACATAAACATCAGCAACGGTAGAGAGACGAACCTGACGGTCGCTTTCTGGATTAACCACAATATTTTCAATATCAGTGAGCGAATCGCGCGCATCTTCCTCTAACCGGATACGAATATCGATTTTCTTATCCTGCCAACTGAATTCCGTCGGCACATCACCCCGGACCTTGCGTACCACAAGATTGGCAACCTCTGGCACAGACAGGTTAAGCGCAGCGGTACGCTCCTGATCAAACTCGATCTGGATTTCGGGGTAACCCTCCCGCATTGACGACTCAACATCCCGGAAGGTTGCAGATTGGTGCATTTGAATAACCAGTTGGTCGGCAACTTCGTGAATTTCCGAGAGTTCCGAACTGCTAATCTGAATTTCCAATGGCGTTGAAAAACTGAATAGCTGCGGTCGGCCAAGGGTATATTGAGCATCAGGAATATCGTCAAGAAGCAGACGTACAGTGTCCATAGCAACCGCTTCATCTTCAGACGATGAGCCTGGTTGCATAACAACATTCAGCTCACCGGAGTTTTCTCCAGCACTCCCCGATGATACGTCAAGCTTGCCACCGGTCCCTGCGACCGCGTAGGTCTTGTCCACGATATCCATCTGCAGCAACCGATACTGTGCATCGCTGAGCACGTTATCAGTTCGCTCCAAACGAGTGCCGGGGGATGCCTCAAACTTAACGATGAACTCGCCCTGGGACAACGCTGGAATCAATTCCACGGCCAATACGGGCACGACAGAAATGCTACCTAAAAACGCGGCACCCGCGACCGAAACCGTGACCAGCCGATGTCCAAGTGCCCAGCGCAGAACCCGACCATAGGATCGTGCAAGCGCTTCATATCCAAGGTCAAAACCAGAAAGCAGCGGATTAATGACCGTCGAAATTAGCCTCTGCAAAGTACAAACGACCTTAATAGTGATGACCAGCACGAACCTGGGCGCTTCAATCAAGATCGCTCGCAAGGTTCGACTAACTGGTTGCTGCCAGCCGGTCGTAGCCTGGCTATTTTGTATGACCTCATAACGGGGTCTGCCACCAATAGACGACAACATGGGCATCAGCGTAAACGCTAAGATCAGCGATGCGAGTATCGCAAATGTTACAGTCAATGCCTGATCCCTGAATAACTGCCCGGCAATGCCTTCGACGAAAGCGAGTGGTAGAAAAACTGCCACGGTCGTCATGGTTGCAGCAAACACTGCACCGCCAACTTCCGAGGCGCCGATGTCTGCCGCTTCGATTAAAGATTTACCCTGCGCCCGATGACGAGAAATATTTTCCAGCACAACGATCGCATTATCCATCAGCATGCCCACCGCGAGTGCAATACCCCCGAGGCTCATCACATTTAACGTAATGCTTTCAAGGTCCATCAAACCAAAGGTAACCATCACCGATGCTGGAATTGTCGTTGCAACGATCAGCGTGCTGCGCAGATCCCTTAGAAACAGGAAGAGCACAAGAATAGCGAGCCCGGCACCCAAAATGGCAGCTGTTTTAACTTCATTGATAGCGGCACTGATAAACTCAGACTGATCGTAAATGGTGATCAGCTCAAAGTTTGGCGGCATCAGATCTTTAATCTCTTCCAGCCTGACCCTAACGTTCTCCGCGACTGCCACCGTATTTGCGTCACCCTCTTTATAGAGCGATAGCTCAATAGCCTCCCGGCCATTAACACGCATGATCGAGTCGCGTTCCTTATGACCTTCAGTAACCGTTGCCACATCATAGAGACGCAAAATGCGCCCCTGTTCCTGAAAGATGATGGTGTTACTGATATCTTCGATGGTGTTGAATTGATTCAGAGTGCGTACCAGGTATTCTTGGCTGCCATCGGTCAGACTGCCGCCGGACAAATTAACGTTACTGTTTTGCAGTCGTTGGCCCAACGCCTGCACGGTAATGTCCATCTGCGCGAGTTTTTCCTGATCGACCTCGTTCGATATCTCATCTTCATAGCCACCGCCGACAATCACTGCCGCAACACCGGATACCGGATCAAGACGCCGTTTTAGAAAATCATCAGAGAACCGGCGCAGAGTCTGCAAATCGTAAACAGGATCCCCCAGCGATTCCTTTCGGGTCAGAGCCAGGCGAAATATTGGATCGAGATTCGGGTTCAGCCGGAGTATCGATGGCCGTTCTATATCCAGTGGTAGATTGACCAGATCGAGTTTCTCCCTGACCTCAATCGAGGCCAGATCCATATTGGTGCCCCAGATGAACTCAAGCACCACATCTGACTGCCCGGCGGCCGATATGGAGTGCATTTTGCGCACACCGTTTAACACCCCGACGCGCTGTTCGAGCCGTCGAGTAATCTGTTCTTCAACTTCTGCTGGCGCGGCACCTTCAAATTCGGCACGAATGGTTAGCGTTGGATAGGTCAGTTCAGGTAAAAGATTGAGACCCAGTCGATCAAGGGAAATCGAACCGAACAGCACTACCGCAAAGGTCGCCATGGCCACGGTGACCGGTCGTCCAATAGACCCGGATATTATTCCCATTTATGCCTCTGGTATGCTGATTTTCTAACGCGAAACTACGCGCACTGAGGTGCCGTCTCTGAGACCACCCTGACCCGAGATGACGACCTGGTCGCCCTCAGATACACCTTCGATAATTTCCACCAGATTGCCCATATTGTAACCAAGCGTTACCAATTGGCGCACTGCTTTGCCCTGCCTGACCACAAATACGGCATTTTCATCTTTCTGAGTCACAACTGCATCGCGCGCTACCAGTAAAGTATTATCACTGGAGTCATAACGCACATTGACCCGGGCAAACATACCGGGTTTTAAGACATTGTCTGGGTTATTCAAAGAGATCGTCACCCTAAACGTGCCTGAATTGGGATCGATTTCTGGGGCTACTCGTTCAACAACACCCTCAAACTTCGCCTCGTTCAACGCATCCACCTGCACAATCGCTAAATGGCCAGGCGCCATTTTGATCATTTCTTTTTCAGGCACATTAAGAATCGCCTCGACGATAGCGGAGCGCTTAATCTCAAATGCGGGATCATTGGCATTCAGCGTATTGCCAAGTTTGATATGTCGAAGTGTCACAACGCCTTCAATAGGTGCCTTGATCGTTGCTTCCTCCAGCTCATACAGCTGCAGGTTCAGTGTCGCCTTCTCTCGCTCAACATTGTAGTGCGCCTGGTCGTAGGCATCGGGCGATATCATTTTGCTTTCAAACAATTGTTTCGAACGCTCCAACGCTCTTTCGAAACTTTCAATATTCGTTCGTGTTCGCTCGACTTCAAGCTGTAAACGCCGGGTGTCGAGTTGTGCTAAAGCAGCCCCGACGGCAACCAGGTCACCCTCTTCCACGAAGATCTTGATGACAACACCCTGGGTTCTGGCGACGACGGCCGCTTCTTCTTCAGCGGTCAATGACGCGGAAGAGAAATAAAAGGCATCTGCACGGCCTCTCGTGACTTCAGTTACTGCGACCGGTACCGGGCGATCTGCAAATTGTGCTCTTAAATCCGCAACTTTTGCCGCATCATTCCCTCGGCGACGCCCCTCAGCTGCACCAGGACCGCCGCGGCCCTTCGCTTTCGTTCTATCGCCACCGGTTTTCTGGGCGGCCTGCTGCGACGGCGTCTTTCCGTCACTGCCCGCCTTCGCATCCCCAGACACCGCAGGTTTGTCCTTTGAATCCGTCGATTCATCGGCGTCACCACATCCGGCAAAGCCTAGTAGCAATAAAACAATCAATCCTACGTATTTCGTCAAGGTGTGATCTCTCTTTAGTTCAGGAACGCGGGACGCCGCTATTTGATCGTTAATTTACCACATCATGAGGTTGGCAAATGTTAGGGCATTGTCATAAATGACCGCGAAACCACGTAAACACTGCCTTTGTACGACAAATTCTAGAAAATCAGTCGCTAGATTCCCCTTTGCTCGCTTTTTTCTCGCGGTAAATGGCAGCATCGGCTTCCATCAGCAAATCATCTATCTGATAGTGGCGCTCAGGATCATAGGAAACGGTCCCCACGCTATAGCCAATTTTATAAGGCAGGTTCATATGTGTCTGTATTGCAGACACTGGTTTTTCCTCGATAGGACGATGATTACACCAAGCAGGACTAAAGTTACGATAATGAGGATATGCATAGCTACCTAACACCCAGTTAAGCGGCCAAGCACTCAGTGCTTGGTCCGAATGACCGAAGGGAATGACTTCAACTGCATGTTATGCGTCGGCAACGAATGGCTTTGATTCGCTGCATCTTTTGAAAAGCTTGGTGCTGGCAACATTGGATATACCTCAGACTCCCTTCTGTGCTCCATTCGCTGATAACCGTACTCTCATGCGGGCTGATTGCCAAGATGTGCAACTAAGAAGTTGCTGTTTCCTCGAATTGATGGTGGGTACTGCCGAAATGGCCTGACTGATTGGGCTAGGTGCTGATCGGAGTGTTGGGATGCGGGTTGCTGAATGGTCGTGCTGATTAGTGAGTTCGGTGTCGCACACTTTGAAAACGGTTATTTTTCTAAGAAAAATTGCGTGGACGCATAACAACTTAGTAGATGGACAAATGGCCATCTATCCTGGGTGAATTTGGTAAATTTTTTTTCAATGACATAACAGCCCTCCCTGACTCAAAACCCCACTACCCGGCTCCGTATCACCTGATACTACGGCCAAAATGCTACAAAACTGTGGTGTTTGGCTTTCCTGTTTTGGGGTCATTTTCGTACATCCTT
>JAQWMV010000060.1 GCA_029246605.1 Pseudomonadales bacterium
CAGGGACTACCCAACGGGCGCAAATTACAAAGTCTGCGGGTGTATTACTCATGCGTCGACTGGTCTATTGGTTGGCAGGAACGGCGAATTATACATGAGTGAATTTGACGTTATGTCACCTCGGGTTTGAGACTTTGAGCGGATACTGTTTTGACACTAGGTCAGGGTCATAAATAATCATTAAATCAATGACTTAGAGAGAGAATTAATGCGGCTTTTGGGTGTGCCTTTGATGCCGGGTATGTTATTATTCGCTTTTGAGTGAAGAGGACAAAAACTTGCTGGTGGGTCGTGCTAGCTTCAAGAACCAGGCAAACAACTGATCAAAGAATCGAGCGAAGAATTAAACAAAGATCCACACGATAGATATACAAAACAATAATACAAATGAACGGATCATTTGATCGTGATTCACGAGTGATTACGGCCATCACTCCAGCATAAATATGGGATTCCATGTCTGAATTTGAAGGCGATGTCGATACAATAAACATTGAAGATGAGCTCAAGGAGTCGTTTTTAGACTATGCCATGAGCGTGATTGTGGCTCGTGCACTACCTGATGTTCGCGATGGTTTGAAGCCGGTACACCGGCGGGTGCTGTTTGCTATGCACGACCTTAATAATGTCTTCAACCGGCCAACTCTGAAGTCCGCCCGAGTGGTTGGCGACGTCATTGGTAAATACCACCCCCATGGTGATAACGCAGCCTATGATACTATCGTGCGCATGGCGCAGGATTTTAATATGCGTTACCCGTTAGTAGATGGCCAGGGCAATTTCGGTTCCCTGGATGGCGATGGTGCAGCCGCACAACGTTATACCGAAGTGCGTATGACGAAAATTGCACAGGAACTGCTGGCTGACCTCGACAAAGAGACCGTAGATTTTGTCGAGAACTACGATGCCACCCTCGAAATGCCAGAGGTATTACCCTCGAAATTACCGAATCTATTGCTCAATGGCTCTACCGGTATCGCAGTTGGCATGGCCACCAATATTCCACCACATAATCTCACTGAAGTAGTGAATGCCTGCCTTGCGCTGATCGATAATCCGGAGATGGATATTGACGGTCTGATGGAGCACATTCAGGGGCCGGACCTGCCAACAGGGGCAATCATTAATGGCCGTGGCGGCATCGTGCAGGCCTATCGTACTGGGCGAGGACGTATCCAGATTCGAGCCCTTTGTGAAATTGTGGTCGACGAAAAGACCAGCAGAGAAACCATTATCATCAAGGAAATACCTTTCCAGGTAAATCGCGCGCGCCTGATCGAGCGTATTGCAGAGTTGGTCAAAGACAAAAAAATTGAAGGGATCAGCGAGTTACGGGATGAATCGGCAAAAGATACCCGGGTTGTCATTGAGCTCAAGCGTGGCGAAGTTGGTGAGGTAGTACTTAATAATTTATACGCGCAAACGCAGCTGCAGAGTGTTTTTGGTATTAATATGGTGGCGCTCGTGGATCGAGAGCCCCGAGTCCTCAACCTGAAGCAGATACTGGAAGCTTTTGTCTTACATCGGCGCGAGTTAGTTACCCGGCGCACTGTTTATTTACTGCGTCGTGCCCGTGCTAGAGGACACACCCTCGAGGGGCTAGTCGTCGCGCTATCGAATATTGATGCCATTATTGCGCTGATTAAGGCGTCAGAGTCCGCATCAGTGGCGCGGGAAAAACTGATCAGCCAACCCTGGCAGTCAGAAAATATCATTGCGATGCTCGAGCGTGCTGGCCCTGACGCAGTTAAACCCGATGATGTCGATGAGCAGTTCGGTCTGAAGGATGATGGCAGCTACTATCTGACCGAAGAACAGGCCCAGGCAATTCTGGACATGCGCTTAAACCGCCTGACCAGTATGGAGCAGGACCGACTCCTCGAGGAATACAACGAAATTGTCGACACCATTTCTGAATTGCTCAATATTCTGCAGGATCCCATTAGGCTGATGAGTCTTATTCGTGAAGAACTCATCGAAGTCCGTGACGAATATGGTGATGAGCGTAAGACTGAGATTATTGACTCTCAGGAAGATCTCACCATGGAAGATCTGATCCAGGAACAGGAGATGGTGGTCACGCTTTCCAATGGGGGTTATGCGAAGACACAGCCATTAGATATTTATCGCGCTCAGGGTCGTGGCGGTCGCGGTAAAATGGCCAGCACGGTCAAGGATGAGGACTATATCGAACAGTTAATGGTGGCCAGTACCCATGACACCATTTTGTGTTTCAGTAACAGGGGTAAAGTTTTTTGGCTGCGAGTGTTCCAGATTCCCCCGGCAGGGCGTGCAGCTCGAGGCAGGCCGGTGATCAATATTCTGCCATTGCAGGATGATGAACGTATCACCGCCATGTTGCCCGTGCATGAATACGCTGAGGATCAGTATATTTTCATGGCGACCTCCAACGGTACGGTTAAGAAAACCCCGCTCATGGATTTTGCTCGCCAGCGCAGCTCTGGTCTTATCGCCATCGAGTTGGAAGAGGACAACACACTAATTGGTGCAGCGATCACCAACGGCAGTCGCGACGTAATGTTGTTTAGCAGTAGCGGTAAAGTTATTCGTTTTAAAGAGTCAGACGTGCGCGCCATGGGCCGAACCGCCAAGGGCGTGCGTGGTATTAGATTGAAGCCCGAGCAACAGGTCATTGCGTTAATGATTCCCGAAGATGAAGGCAAAATTCTCATTGCAAGCAAGAATGGCTATGGAAAACGCAGTAACTTCGACGATTTCTCAGTGATTGGTCGTGGTGGACAGGGCATGATTGGCATGAAGATGTCAGAGCGCAATGGCGAAGTCGTCGGCGCAATCCAGGTATTTCCGGGCGAAGAATCCATTCTTATCAGCGATCAGGGCACACTGGTACGTATACGCACCGATGATGTGTCCAGCCAGGGTAGAAATACCCAGGGTGTTCGCCTGATTAACCTGTCGAAAGAGGAACAACTGGTAGGCCTGGCCCAGGTACAGGAGCCCGAGGGCGATGGTGATGAAGGCGACGATGCAGGAGAGGGCGCGGATAATGATGCGCATTAATCGTGAGTGAAAAAAAAACCACCAAGCCGGATCTGGCTGGACTGCTTGCAGAGCAACGCGTGCGCATCGATGCTCTGGATGAGGAAATTCTGAAGCTATTGAATGAACGCGCGCAGTGCGCGTTAACCGTAGCTGAAGTAAAACAAGAGGAATCCCCCGATAGCGTGCCAGTATTTTACCGCCCCGAACGCGAAGCCCAGGTGTTCCATCACGTAATGGAACAAAATGCGGGCCCTCTAAGTAACGAAAAAGTCACCCAGGTATTCCGCCAGATCATGTCTGCCTGTCTCGCTTTAGAGCAGCCATTGCAGGTCGCCTACCTCGGCCCGGAAGGTACCTTCACGCAAATCGCCACCATGAAAAATTTCGGAGACTCCGTGATTGGCGTACCCATGGTGACCCAGGATGACGTGTTTCGTGAAGTAGAATCCGAATCCTGTAACTACGGTGTAGTACCGGTCGAGAATTCCACAGAAGGCGTTATTAGCCACACGTTGGATAACTTCCTGGAATCCTCCTTAAAAATCTGTGGTGAAGTCCAACTTCGCATACACCATTTCCTCATGGTGCCGCCAGAAACCCTTGATCAGGACATCAAAAAAATCTATTCGCACCAGCAAACCCTTGGTCAGTGCAGACGCTGGCTGGACGCCCATTACCCCAACGCAACCAAGATCGCTGTTACCAGCAACGGCGAAGCAGCAAGACGTGTGGCCGATGAAAAGAACGCCGCGGCAATCGCGCCTGAACTCTGTGCCGAAATCTACGAATTAAGAATCGTCTCTGGAAAGATCGAAGATCTGGCAGACAACACCACCCGATTCCTGGTCGTCGGCAGGGAAGATGTCGGTATCAGTGGCAACGACAAAACCTCGATTATGGTTTCAACTCACAACCAACCCGGCGCCCTATACAAACTCCTGGAACCCTTCCACCGTCACAATATTTCGCTCACATCCATCGAAACCCGACCTTCAAGAACCGGCAAATGGTCCTACGTATTCTTCATCGATTTTGAAGGACACCGCGACGACCCGGAAATCGTCAAAGTCCTCACCGAAATAGACGCCGACGCATTAGAAGTAAAAGTACTGGGTAGTTATCCGAAAGCTTTATCTGGTTAGAATGACTCCCGGTAGAATTCCTTTATGTAAGACAGATAAATAGATAACCCCCAGCAAGATAGCTTCTGGAGGATAGCGTTGGTGCAACACGATGCAAAGCAAACCAGCCGCCTGGCCCATTTGCGAACAACCTAGCTAGCACAGGATTTTTTACGATATGACTGACTTCAAGAAACTAGCCCTACCCGGCGTCCAGCAACTGCAACCCTACCAACCGGGCAAACCCATAGAAGAACTAGAACGCGAACTAGGCCTAACCAATTCCATCAAACTAGCCAGCAACGAAAACCCACTGGGTGCCAGCCAACTAGTACAAGACAGCCTGGCCGACGTCCTACCAGAATTGGCCCGTTATCCTGACGGTAGCGCATACCTGCTGAAAAATCGCCTCAGCGAATATCTCGGTGTTAGCACCGAGAGTCTGACCATCGGTAATGGCTCAAACGACGTACTCGAATTGATGGCCAGGGTTTATTTAAGCCCCGACAACGAATCCATCGTATCGCAACATTCCTTCGTGGTTTATCCCCTGGTCACCCGCGCCATCGGCGCCAAACTCACCGTGATCTCGGCAATGAACTACGCGCAGGACCTAGATGCAACACTTGCCGCCATTAGCAGCAAGACGCGCATTGTTTTTATTGCGAACCCTAATAATCCGACCGGAACCTGGGTCAGAGAAAAAGCACTCGTCAATTTCCTGGATCAGGTATCGGAAGATGTACTGGTCGTGTTAGACGAGGCTTACTTCGAATATGTCGAGGAGTCGGACTATCCAGATGGTATTACCCTGCTGAAGAAGTATCCTAATCTGGTCGTAACCCGTACCTTTTCAAAGGCCTATGGTCTGGCAGCGCTAAGGGTTGGTTATGCTGTCAGCCATCCTGATATTGCCGATTTGATGAATAGAGTCCGGCAGCCCTTCAATGTTAATTCAATGTCGCTCGCGGCGGCGTACACAGCACTTGATGATCAGGAACATGTACAAAAATCAGTGGCGCTGAACCGACAAGGGATGCGTTTTCTGGAAAGCGCCTGCGATGAGATGGGGCTTGGCTATATCCCCTCCGTAGGCAACTTCCTCACCATCGATTTTGAGCGAGATGCAGCGCCCGTATACGATGCCCTGTTGCATGAAGGTGTTATCGTTCGCTCCATTGGCGTCTATGAAATGCCTAATCACCTGCGGGTTACCATTGGCCTACCCGAGGAGAACGAGCGCTTCGTACAGACACTGAAAAGAGTCCTATCATAATGCGCGTATTTTCTCGGGTTGCCATCATCGGGTTAGGGCTGATCGGTGGATCCGTCGCTGCGGCAATACAAAAACGCAAGCTGGCCACCCATATCGTCGCTTACGACCAACAGGGTGAGAGCCTCGAACTCGCATTGCAGCGTGGCATCATCAATTCTGCAGCGCCATCGATTGCCGACGCAGTAAGCGGTGCAGACCTTGTGCTGATTGCTGTGCCGGTCCTCACGATCGAGAGCATCCTTCGGGAAATCCCGCCGGGTCTCCTGATAACCGATGTGGGTAGTGTTAAACAGCAGGTTATTGATGCCTGTGAAACTGTCTATGGTGCTGTGCCCAAGACCCTGGTGCCGGGTCATCCTATCGCCGGATCTGAGAAACACGGTGTGGCGGCTGCCAATGCCGACCTGTTTGAACATCATAAAGTCATACTCACCCCGAATGCGGATACCGACGCCACGTCACTGACGCATGTGCGAGACCTTTGGCAGAGATTGGGGGCAGTGGTGGTTGAAATGACGGTGGCACACCATGACGAAGTGCTAGCACAGACAAGTCATCTGCCACACTTACTGGCATACGCTTTAGTCGATACCCTTTCAGCACAGGGCGATAGCATGGAGATTTTCCAATATGCCGCGGGTGGTTTTCGGGATTTTTCCCGCATTGCGGCATCTGATCCTGCCATGTGGCGCGATATATTCCAGGCTAACGGCCCCGCGCTGATTGCCATTCTCGATCGTTTCCTATCAGAACTCGGGGATATCAGAGAGTTGATCGTCGCCGGTGATCCTGTGGCCCTCGAGGCCGTGTTGCAACGCGCTAAAGAAGCCCGGGATCACTTTTCTGAACTCAAGGATCACCGTGGCTAAGACGCCACCGGTAATAGCAATAGATGGGCCGAGTGGCTCTGGAAAAGGAGCGATTACCCAGCGTATTGCTGAAACACTGGGATTCCATATCCTTGATAGCGGTGCCATATATCGTCTAATCGGTCTTGCGGGCCGCAAACATGATGTTGATCTTGAAGATGAGGCAGCGCTGATTGAGCTGGCGCGGCAGTTGGATATCGCCTTCAAGGCCACCGGATACGCGGAGGACCCGCTGTCCATATGGCTAGAAGGCGAAGATGTGACACGTAAAATCCGCACAGATGAGGCCGGCGTGGATGCCTCAAAGATTGCACCACTGTCTGGCGTTCGCGAGGCGATCAAACAGTTGCAGCGCTCATTCCGGCGCGACCCAGGGTTGGTGGCGGATGGCCGAGATATGGGTACCGTCGTTTTCACGGATGCCGATGTGAAAATATTCCTAACAGCGAGTGCTGAAGCCAGAGCGCAAAGACGTTATAAGCAGTTGATAGATAAGGATATTAGTGTTAGTCTGCATGCCCTTTTCACAAGCATCCGGAAACGCGACGAGCGGGATACGACCCGTGCGGTTGCGCCGCTGATACCGGCATCCGATGCGGTCATCATCGATAGTACCTCTCTCGATATCGATGAGGTATTCAATCAGGTGTTGACCATCGTGAAGGGGAAACTGGACTAACACCAGGTCCCAACCATCGCAGTAATCCTGGTGCCCAAGTCCATCGATGAATTGGACCCATTACGGTTGGCGTATGGTTAAGGGTGAAAACCCTGGGAAACATTTATATATGAGCGAAATGGAAAGTTTTGAAGCGTTATTTGAAGAAAGTTTAAGATCTATTGATATGCAGTCCGGTTCGATTATTACCGGCCTCGTAGTAGACATCGATAGTGAGTGGGTTACGGTACACGCCGGGCTCAAATCAGAAGGGGTCATTCCTCGATCCGAATTCCTAAGTGAAGCTGGTGAAGTTGAAGTCGCTGTTGGCGATACCGTCAAAGTCTCAATGGATGCTGTTGATGACGGCTTTGGTGAGACCAAACTCTCCAGAGAGAAAGCCAAGCGCGCTGAGTCATGGGAATTATTGGAACATGTATATGAAGCTCAGGAAGTCATCACCGGCCTGATTAGTGGTCGAGTGAAAGGCGGCTTCACAGTTGAAATTCGCGACGTTCGTGCGTTCCTGCCAGGATCATTGGTGGATGTACGCCCATTGCGCGATAACGAACAACTGGAAGGTCGCGAACTAGAATTTAAGGTCATTAAACTTGACCAGAAGCGCAACAATGTCGTGGTATCCAGACGTGCGGTGCTCGAAGCTGAAAATAGTGTAGAACGTGAAGCCTTGCTGGAAAGTCTGCAGGAAGGCCAGGCAGTTAAAGGTATAGTTAAAAACCTCACCGATTACGGCGCATTTGTTGACCTTGGTGGCGTAGACGGACTGCTGCACATTACTGATATGGCATGGAAGCGTATCAAGCATCCTGGCGAAATTGTTGCCGTGGGTGATGAGATTTCCGTGAAAGTGTTGAAGTTTGATCGCGAACGTAATCGTGTATCACTCGGCTTGAAGCAACTCGGCGAAGATCCCTGGGTCGCTATTACGCAACGTTATCCAGAGAGCACGCGAACCATGGCTCGCGTTACCAATCTCACGGATTACGGCTGTTTCGCAGAACTTGAAGAAGGTGTCGAAGGATTGGTACACGTGTCTGAAATGGACTGGACCAATCGCAATATTCACCCTTCGAAAGTTGTGCAGGTGGGCGATGAAGTTGAAGTTATGGTGCTCGATATCGACGAAGAAAGACGTCGAATTTCACTGGGTATTAAACAGTGTCAGGGTAATCCATGGGAAGAATTTGCACTTGCTCACGCCAAGAATGATCACATCAAGGGTTACATCAAATCCATCACTGACTTCGGTATCTTTATCGGTCTTGATGGCAATATTGATGGTCTGGTACATCTCTCGGATATTTCCTGGAACGAACCTGGCGAACAGGCTGTGCGTCGGTTTACCAAGGGTGATGAGATCGAGACCGTTATTCTGTCTATCGATGCTGAACGTGAGCGTATCTCGCTCGGTTTAAAACACCTGGAAGAAGATCCGTTCAACAACTACGTGGCGGTTAACGATCGCGGCTCCATTGTCACCGGCACGGTGAAAGAGGTAGATCCAAAACAAGCCGTTTTGGAGATGGCGGAGGAAGTTGAAGGCATTTTAAAAGCATCTGAAATCAGTATTGATCTGGTAGAAGATGCACGCAATGCAGTGAATGTTGGCGATGAAATCGAAGTCAAGATCATCAGCGTTGATCGCAAGGGCCGTATTGTTGGCGTTTCGATTAAGGCCAAAGATCAGGCGGATGAGGAGCTGGCGGTTAAAGAGCATCGCGAAAAAGAGGCCGAAGTAAATCAGACCACCCTGGGTGATCTGATTAAGCAGAAAATGGCTAATCCAGACGCTGACGCTGATTCGGACACCGGCGAATAGCAATGCCTGATGGCTCTATGACCAAGTCGGAACTCATTGGGAAGATAGCTGCGGTCCAAAGCCAGTTGTCAGCCAAAGATGTGGAGCTTGCAGTCAAGATGATGCTGGACCACATGGCTGAGGCTTTGGCCGAGGGCGATCGCATTGAGATTCGTGGTTTTGGGAGTTTCTCCCTGCATTATAGAGCCGCAAGGCTGGGTCGAAATCCAAAAACCGGAGAAAAGGTAGAGCTCGTGGGCAAGTATGTGCCCCATTTCAAACCGGGCAAGGAACTTCGTGAACGCGTTAACATTGGCCTGGCGGCAGAGCTGGCTGCCAGGCGAGAGCATGAATCTACCCTCTAGCGGAACGCAGTCACCATCATGAAGCTCATCAGAAGGTGGCTGTTCCGGGCAATATTACTTGTAATATTCCTGGTAGCGCTGGTAGCGGCATCAGAAAACAGTACAGAAGTGTCTTTAGTCTTTATTGACTACAAGACACCTGAATGGCCTGTCGCCTGGTGGATGCTCTCTGCGTTCGTTGCGGGTTTGTTTCTGGGTAGTTTGTTCAACCTGTCTTCAAATACCAAATTGCGGTTGAAGCACCGTGTCGCGGAAAAAAAGGTCGTTGCGACGACTCGCGAACTGGACGAGGTACGCGCCACGAGTACGCCGGACCAACGGTCTTAAAAAAACTTTGTCGTAGAGGAGGATCAGTTAAACCTTCTGCGCCTAAATGGCGACTAAAGGATACTAATCAGAATAAATGGGCCACATGGATAACTGGTTATTGTACCTATTGATCGTTGCTGCTATCGGTATCGGTTGGTGGTTGCGGGGACGTGAACGCGTCAAGCAGCCAGAAACCGTCGGACCGAACTACTACAATGGACTCAACTTCTTGCTCAATGAAGAGCCGGACCGAGCGGTCTCTGCTTTCATCGAGGAGCTTGACGTCAATCAAGATACCCTTGAGACACATCTGGCATTAGGCGGCCTGCTACGTCGTCGTGGTGAAATCGAAAAAGCGGTCATCGTGCATGAGAATATTTTGAGTCATGCGCGGCTCGAAAAAAGCGCCATGCTCAACGTGCAACTCGAACTCGCACGTGACTATTTGCTTGCCGGATTGCTGGACCGGGCCGAAGAATTATCGATAACGCTATCCCGTGAGGAAGGCGATACCCGACAGGCAGCGCGTCGAGTCACCCTTGAAGTCTATGAAGTCGAAAAGGAGTGGGAGCAGGCTATCGAAGTTGCCCAACTGCTAGCGGTTGGTATGGATTCCGAGAAATACGAAAAAGCGATTTCGCACTACTATTGCGAAATCGCCAGCGATTGTCTGGCAAAAAAAGATTTTGAATGTGGTCGCGAAGCCATACGCGAAGCCATTGGTCATAACTCCCACAATGCGCGAGCGTCGTTGATCCTGGGGCAACTCGATCTTGCGGAAGGTTTTTTTGAGGAAGCGATTTCCGCGCTCATGCGAATCAAAGACCAGGAGCCCGTGTATGTGCACGAATCTCTGGAGGCGCTAACTGAGGCATTTGGTAAGTCTGATCTACCGGAACAGCAACTTCGTGATTATCTCGAGGCCTGCCTTGAGCTCACACCCTCTATATCCATTGTGCTGAGTCTGGCAACCAGCATGCGTGATGAAATCGGTGATGAGTCCATGTCAAAGTACATCGCCAACCACCTGAAACATAACCCGACTATTCGTGGTTTAACGCAACTCATTGACCTGCACGTGGATAACACCAGTGGTGTCGCGAAACAGAACCTCACCATACTACGTAGCTTTGCCGAGGCGCTCGTTGCCGACAAACCTGCCTATCGGTGTCAGGGCTGCGGTTTCGAAGGTAAGAAACTATTCTGGCACTGTCCGAGCTGCCGAGACTGGGCAACTATCAAGCCTATTTTTGGTTTGGAAGGGGAGTAAGACACGGCTAAATTACGGCTTTCGCGTAGCGAAAACGTAATTCGTACCTAGCAGCCACCACAAGCGGCAGCGAATTCGCCAAGCGAAATCGTGAGAGCGTCAAGAACTGTGCCCCAACCCACGCTCCTTTTTCTATGGAGATGCTAATCAGGCAAAAGGGACCCCTTTGCTGCAACCGTGATGACTACGTCTATGTAGACTACTCTCGGCTATCCCTGCCTCGAAGTTTGCTGCAAGGGGGTCCCTTTTGCGTGATTAGCTTGGTGATTTACTTCTCGGCGTTTGCACTATTGAAATCGCAGAAGCCCAACACCGAAATAACCACTCCATTCAAGCCAAAATCCCATCCAAACTCCCGCAAATAACCCGCCCCCGCAAAAAAAATCACCTACATCGAACCCCAATCTCCATTGATAATCTCCCCCTCGATGTAAAAAAACAAACCAATCGAAAAAAGGAAAACATCATGAAAGCAAGAAACCTACTGATTTTTTTCTCACAGCGCTGTGTGTTTGCTGGGGTAGTGTCGCGATGGTGAATACACCGGTAGCTGAGAAAGTCGAAGCACAGGTTACGGTAAACATTAATGAAGCTGACGCTGAGAAATTGGCCGAGGTGCTAGATGGTATTGGTCTCAGTCGAGCGGAAGCTATCGTTCAATATCGCACCGAACACGGACGGTTTTCTTCTGCCGAGGAACTGTCAGCGGTTCGGGGGATAGGGACGGCTACTGTGGCCAAGAATGAAAGTAAGATTAATGTTAAGTAGTTGGGTTGGGCCCGCCTTTGGGCGGGTCTGATTTTTTGTGGGGTCACGTTTGTTGGCGCTCTCGCGATTTCACCATGTGAATTCGCTGCCGCTTGTGGCGGCTGCTAGGTACGAATTACGTTTTCGCTGCGCGAAAGCAGTAATTTAGCCGAGAGTAGTCTACATGGATGTATTCACGACGGTTGCAGCAATGGGACCCTTTTGCCTGATTAGCGTCAACAAAAGAACAAACGACGTTTCAGCACCTGCGCTTAAGTTGACGTTCTCGCGATTTCACTTTGTGAATTCGCTGCCGCTTAGTGCTAAGCCGCTAGGGCTTTTCAAGTTTTCGCTCTCGCGAAAGCCTTGAATTGGCTCCTCGACCTGGGCTCGAACCAGGGACCCAATGATTAACAGTCATTTGCTCTACCAACTGAGCTATCGAGGATCAGAAGGATGCGCATTGTAATTGCCGCCACCCAATGCAGTCAACTCTCTGATGCTACTGACATAACGTTGTCAGTTGAGTTTGTGCATTCGATATACAATTCCGATAGAAGAGGTATATGCTTGGGCGAATTTTTCGTCTGTAGAACAATGGATTCCGCAACCTTCACCGTCTATTCAGATTATAAGCCCGCTGGTGACCAACCACAGGCGATTGAGAAGCTGGTGGACGGTATTGGTTCAGGATTGGCGTCTCAAATTTTGCTGGGTGTCACTGGATCCGGTAAAACCTACACAATTGCTAATGTTATTGAGCGCATTCAGCGGCCGACGCTGGTGATGGCGCCCAATAAAACCCTGGCTGCACAACTCTACGGCGAGTTTAAAGAATTTTTTCCAAACAATGCCGTTGAATACTTTGTGTCCTACTACGATTACTACCAGCCAGAGGCCTATGTCCCCGCGTCTGATACCTATATCGAAAAAGACGCTGCCATTAACGAGCATATCGAGCAGATGCGCCTGTCTGCTACCAAGGCACTGCTGGAAAGGCGAGATGCTATCGTCGTTGCATCAGTTTCTTCGATTTACGGCCTGGGTGACCCTGGAGCCTATTTACAGATGGTCATGCATCTGGATCGTGGCGATAAAGTCGATCAGCGCTGGTTGCTCCGCCGTCTGACAGAACTGCAGTACACCCGCAACGAAACAGAACTGCGCCGGGCGACTTATCGGGTCCGCGGTGACGTTATTGATATTTTCCCCGCAGAGTCTGACAAAAATGCCATCCGTGTAGAGTTGTTTGATGACGAGATTGAAGCCCTGGCGTTTTTCGACCCGCTTAGTGGTGAAGTAATCAGGCGGGTACCACGAGTCACCATATTTCCAAAATCTCACTATGTGGCACCGCGGGAAACTATCGAGAAAGCCATTGAGGAGATTCGCGAAGAATTACACGAGCGACTGCGATTCCTAAGGGCAAACGACAAATTGGTAGAAGCACAGCGCCTGGAACAACGGACCCGCTTTGATCTCGAAATGATCAAGGAACTGGGCTACTGCAATGGTATCGAGAATTATTCGAGGTATCTGTCGGGCAGGGCGTCCGGTGAAGCACCGCCCACACTGTATGACTATCTGCCCGAGGATGCCTTGTTGGTTATCGATGAATCCCATGTCGGCGTGCCGCAACTGGGCGCCATGTATAAGGGTGATCGATCACGCAAGGAAACGCTGGTTAATTTCGGTTTTCGATTGCCCTCGGCATTGGATAACCGCCCACTACGATTCGATGAGTGGGAGGGACTGGCACCACAAACCTTGTTCGTTACCGCCACCCCTGGACCCTATGAGCGCGAAAGGTGCGATCAGATTGTCGACCAGGTGGTGCGACCTACCGGACTCATTGATCCCGAGGTACAGGTACGCCCGGCACAAAATCAGGTGGATGACGTCTTATCGGAGATTAATCTGCGCGCGGATAAAGATGAACGAGTGCTTATCACCACGCTCACCAAGCGTATGGCAGAAGACCTCACGGAATATCTGGACGAACATGATATAAAGGTACGCTATCTACATTCTGATATTGATACCGTCGAGCGCGTGGAGATTATTCGCGAATTTCGCATGGGTACCTTCGATGTTCTGGTGGGCATCAACCTTTTGCGCGAAGGGCTCGACATGCCCGAGGTCTCGCTCGTGGCCATATTGGATGCTGACAAAGAAGGCTTCCTCCGATCCGACCGATCGTTGATACAGACCATCGGTCGTGCTGCGCGAAACCTGAGCGGCAAAGCAATTCTGTACGGCGACAAAATCACCGATTCCATGCAACGAGCAATTGACGAAACGGATCGTCGGCGCGAAAAACAGATGCAACACAATCGTACGCATAACATTACCCCCATCGGTATTAAAAGAAACGTGATGGATATCATGGAAGGTGCCCGCGATGTCCCTGGCCGAGGTAAAAAGGCCCGCGTTGCAGAAAGTAAAGGTAAGTACCGTGGCAAGGTCCTTAATCAGGAGGAACTGGAAAAACAAATTGTCAGTCTCGAAAAGCAAATGTTTGACCACGCCCGAAACCTCGCGTTTGAAGACGCTGCCGCCCTACGAGATCAAATCGAAGAGCTTCGCCAGCAGTTTGTTCGCTCCTAGAACGAGAAACTCTTCGTAAGGCGTTGGCGAACAAGGAATTTTTTTGCTAAATTACGCGCCCTGTCGTCGAACTGTTTCCCGTCCTCAGTATGGACATCACAGTACGGCCCAGGTATTTATCCGGAGGAGCGTAGCTCAGTTGGTTAGAGCATCGCCTCGACAAGGCGAGGGTCCTCGGTTCAAATCCGAGCGTTCCTACCAACACCATGGCTTTGGCGAAGTCAAAACATGGTGGCCGAAAGGTAATTGCGAAGCAA
The DNA here is from genome assembly GCA_029246605.1 of Pseudomonadales bacterium. GTDB lineage: Bacteria > Pseudomonadota > Gammaproteobacteria > Pseudomonadales > Azotimanducaceae > UBA7455. Next base: position 14,323 of record JAQWMV010000060.1, read on the forward strand.
ATACCGCGAGGCGAATTGTGGCAAAGGCCTCTGTAGCCGGCAGGTGAATGCGAAGCAATCACCGGGAGGCAAGTGGCGAGGTAACACCAAACCGCAAAGCAAAAACTAATGCCCGACACAAATCGGGCACTATTAAACTTAACATTTGCGCACCCGATTTCGGGACCAGCACAAACGCACCGCCAGAGAGGTTCTATAACCACCCAGCCTCTCAGTGATCATAAACACGATCACCTGCCGGCCTGCATGTTTGCGCTACGCGCAAGCCATGCAGCACATGTGGCCCTTGGTACGGGTCACCACTGGAGCGAGGACAACATGCCAACGATTACCCTGCCTGATGGCAGTCAGAAACAATTCAAATCCCCCGTATCCGTACATCAAGTCGCCGAGTCAATCGGTAAGAGCCTGGCCAAAGCAGCGCTCGCCGGTAACGTAAACGGCACCCTGGTCGATACCTCACACACGATCAGCGAAGATGCGACGCTCGCCATCATCACCAATAAAGAGGATGAAGGTCTGGAAGTATTGCGTCATTCCTGTGCACATTTAATGGCCCAGGCTGTACAACAACTGTTTCCTTCCGCCCAGGTGACCATTGGACCGGTGATTGAAGATGGTTTCTTTTACGACTTTGCCTATGAGCGTCCGTTTACGCCCGAGGATCTCGAAAAGATTGAGAAGCGCATGACGGAGATATCGCGAACTAATCTTCCCGTTGAACGCTCCATGATGTCACGGGATGAGGCTGTGGCTTTGTTCAAAGAAAAAGACGAAGGCTATAAAGTTCAGATCATCGAAGATATCCCCGATGAACAGGATTTTTCGTTCTATCAGCAGGGTGAGTTTATTGATCTATGTCGCGGGCCGCACATCCCTGCCACGGGCAAATTGCAGGCGTTCAAGTTAACTAAAGTGGCCGGTGCCTATTGGCGCGGCGATTCCAATAACGAAATGTTACAACGCATTTATGGTACCGCCTGGGCTGATAAAAAAGCACTCAAGCAGTATTTACATCGCCTTGAAGAGGCAGAAAAGCGCGACCATCGAAAGTTAGGCAAGAAATTTGACCCGTTCCATACCCAGGAGGAAGCGCCAGGCATGGTGTTCTGGCATCCCAAGGGCTGGGCGATATGGCAGGTTATAGAACAATATATTCGTGGCGTGCAGCAGGCTAATGGCTATCTTGAAATCAAAACCCCGCAGGTGGTGGACATGTCCCTGTGGGAGAAATCAGGACATGCCGATAAATTTGGTGATGACATGTTTGCGGTGCATGCGGACAACCGCGTATTCGCCATTAAACCCATGAATTGCCCCTGTCATGTGCAGGTGTTTAATCAGGGGCTAAAAAGCTACCGCGAACTCCCGATTCGTCTCGCAGAGTTTGGGTCCTGCCATCGTGATGAACCCTCCGGTACATTACAGGGCACCATGCGTGTACGGGCTTTCGTGCAGGATGACGCCCATATATTTTGTACCGAGGCGCAGATCCAGGAAGAGGTCATCAATTTCATAGATGTACTGACCGACGCATATCGAGACTTCGGTTTCGACGACATTATTGTCAAGCTCTCGACCCGACCAGAGAATAGAGTTGGCACCGATGAGGACTGGGATCGTGCCGAGCAGGCTCTGGAAGATGCGATGAACACCAAGGGCCTCGGTTTCGAATTACTGCCGGGTGAAGGTGCTTTCTATGGTCCGAAGATCGAGTTTTCACTCAAAGATTGCCTCGGTCGGGTATGGCAATGCGGCACCATCCAGGTCGATTTTTCGATGCCAGGTCGTCTCGACGCGCAATATGTCGCGGAAGACGGTACCCGCCAGACGCCGGTTATGCTGCATCGGGCCATGTTGGGGTCCTTCGAGCGCTTCATCGGCATTTTGATAGAGAACTATGCCGGTGAGCTACCACCCTGGCTCGCACCGGTACAGGCCGTGATCCTGAATATTACGGATAGTCAGGCCGAATATTGCCAAGAGGTCAATAAGTCATTGATTCAAAAAGGTTTTAGGATAGAAAGCGACCTCAGAAACGAAAAAATCGGCTTTAAAATTCGCGAGCACACCATTCAAAAAGTGCCATATTTGCTCGTTGTCGGGGATCGTGAGATTGAAAATGGCGAGATTAACGTCCGTGCACGCAACGGCGATGACCTTGGTGCCATGTCAATTGACACCTTTGCAGATCTTTTAAAATCAGAAGTAGAAAAAAAGGGACGTACGGCGCTATAATCGGCTCCCTGCAATCCCAAGGGACTGCAGCTATATAACAAGAACGTTTAGGAGTAAGTATATTAAAGATTCAAAGAGGTCTCGAATCAACGAGGAGATCGAAGTACAGACAGTGCGATTAATATCTGCTGACGGTGAACAGATGGGTATTGTACCGATCACCGAGGCAGTGAAAGCCGCCCAGGCAGTTAACTTGGATTTGGTGGAAATCGCACCAGATGCAGACCCAGTAGTTTGCAAAATTCTGGATTACGGTAAGCAGTTGTTCGAGGCAAAGAAAGACAAAGCTGCGGCGAAGAAAAAACAACGCCGCATGCAAGTCAAAGAAATGAAGTTTCGCCCAGGGACGGAGCAAGGAGATTATCAGGTCAAACTACGCAACCTGACACGTTTCCTTAACGACGGGGACAAAGCCAAAGTGACTTTGCGGTTTAGAGGTCGCGAGATGGCGCACCAGGAACTAGGGATGGACCTATTGAAGCGGATTGAAGTTGATCTGGCTGAGATAGGTACAGTTGAGGCACATCCGAAAATGGAAGGCCAACAACTCACCATGGTGCTAGCCCCAAACAGAAAGAAGGGTAGCCAGGCAAACGCCTGAGCCCATCATTAACAATTACAATGCGGAGTTGTAAAAATGCCAAAAATGAAAACCAGTAGTGGTGCGGCCAAACGGTTTAAGAAAACCGGAAAAGGCTATAAGCATCGCCAGTCTTTTAGAAGTCATATCCTGACTAAGAAAAGTACTAAGCGTAAGAGACAGTTGCGCAGTATGAAGGCAGTTGCCGAAGTAGACGTGCCATCGATACGTCGATTACTAGGCGATTAGATCCTAAACCGACACTAGTCAGGAGAATACACAATGCCAAGAGTAAAGCGGGGCGTTACCGCCCATAATCGTCATAAGAAAATCTTAAAGCAGGCAAAAGGTTATTACGGTGCACGTAGTCGTGTGTATCGTGTTGCCAAGCAGGCTGTTACCAAAGCAGGCCAATATGCCTACCGCGACCGAAAAGTCCGCAAGCGTATGTTCCGTGGTTTATGGATCCAGCGTATTAATGCTGCTGCCCGGGAAGAGGGGCTATCCTATAGTCGTATGATTAATGGGCTTAAGCGGCAGAATATTGAGATCGATCGCCGTGTGCTTGCAGACCTTGCGGTCCACGAGAAAGAAGCTTTTGCAGCGTTAGCCGAGAAAGCCAAGGAAGCCATAGCTGCCTAGCACTCCTTGACCGGCTCCTCAGTTTGGCAGTCCTACATTATTAAGGATCTGTTATGAGCAAACTCGCTGACATCATTACGGCCGCCGAACAGGCGGTAGCTACTGCAAACGATATTGCCGCACTGATTCAGTGCGGGTGCAATACCTCGGTAAGAAAGGCCAGATGACGGGGCTGTTAAAAAGTCTCGGCAACCTGCCGGCAGAGGAACGTCCTGCTGCCGGTGCCGAAATCAATCGCGCCAAAAATACTATTGAACGGGCCATTGCCGAGCGCAAAGATGGGTTGGAGTCTTCCGCGCTTGAAGAAAAGCTGAGTGCCGATGCGATCGACGTGACCCTGCCGGGTCGTAGTCCCGAGATTGGCGGTCTGCATCCCGTCACGATTGCCTTACAGCGGATGGAAAACTTTTTCCGCAGCGTTGGTTATGACGTGGTCGAAGGTCCAGAGATCGAGGACGACTACCACAATTTCGAAGCACTCAATTTGCCGGCCCATCATCCGGCAAGAGCTATGCACGATACCTTTTACTTCAATCCTAATTTGTTGCTGCGTACCCATACCTCACCGGTACAGGTGCGTACCATGGAAACCCAGAAGCCGCCCATCAGGATCATTTGTCCTGGTCGTGTCTATCGCGTTGATCCACCGGATCCTTCCCACTTACCCATGTTCCATCAGGTAGAAGGGTTGGTGGTTGATAAAGACGTGAGCTTTGCGGACCTAAAGGGTACCGTCGTGCAATTCCTGCATGTGTTTTTTGAAAACAACAGTCTCGATGTACGCTTTCGACCGTCTTATTTCCCGTTCACAGAACCCTCTGCGGAAGTGGATGTGCAGTGTGTGCATTGTCTGGGTGCCGGTTGTCGTGTTTGCGGGCAAACCGGTTGGCTTGAGGTGATGGGATCCGGCATGGTGCATCCACGGGTTCTGGAATACTCGGGTATTGATCCTGAAGAATATACTGGCTTCGCATTCGGCATGGGTCCTGACCGTCTTGCGATGTTGCGCTACGGTGTTGATGACCTGCGCCACTATCTCGACAACGACCTAAGGTTTCTGGAGCAGTTCCGATGAAATTTAGCGAGAATTGGCTCCGCGAATTTGTAAACCCACCGCAATCCACCAAAGAGCTGGTAGAACAGTTGACGATGGCTGGCCTTGAAGTGGATGGTTTTGAACCTGTCGCTAGCGATTTTAGTGATGTTGTCGTGGGTGAGATTGTTAGCGTTGATAAGCACCCCGATGCCGAGAAACTCGTGGTGTGTAAAGTTGACGGTGGCAGTGAGCAATTCCAGGTGGTGTGCGGCGCACCTAATGCACGACCCGGGATCAAAATACCCTTCGCGCTGGTTGGCGCCAAACTGTCCGGTTCAAAGATCAAGAAAGCGAAACTGCGAGGCGTTGAATCCTTTGGCATGCTGTGTTCGGAACGTGAGCTGGGCTTAAGTGACAGCCATGAAGGCTTGATGGAATTACCGGCAGATGCCCCCGTGGGTGACAACATCCGCGAGTACCTGCAGCTTGAAGACGCTATCATTGATCTTGACCTGACCCCTAACCGCAGTGATTGTCTGGGTATTAAAGGTCTTGCTCGGGAAACCGGCTTGCTCAATGAACTGGATGTGAATTATCCAGAAATCCCACCGGTACTCGCGACGATTGACGACACGTTCCCTGTGGAACTAGCCAATCCTGAAACTTGCCCACGGTTTGTTGGCCGTGTTTTTCGCAATATTAATCTACAGGCCGAGACGCCATTGTGGATGAAAGAGAAACTACGACGTTGTGATGTGCGCAGTATTGATCCTGTTGTGGATGTCACCAATTACATCATGCTGGAGTTAAATCACCCCATGCATGCCTATGACCTGGCTTGTCTCACGGACAAAATCATCGTACGTCAGTCAACGGCGGGTGAAAAAATTACGCTCCTCGATAGTCAGGAAATTACCCTGCACGAAGATACTGTGCTGATAACGGATGGCTCCGGTCCAATCGGCATGGCAGGTGTCATGGGCGGGCTAACCACTTCCGTCACTAGCGAAACCAATGATATCTTTTTGGAGTGTGCCTGGTTTGCGCCTACATCGATCGCCGGTCAGGCCAGGTCCTATGGATTGAATACCGATGCTGCACATCGTTTTGAACGCGGGGTCGACTGGCAGGGACAGCAGGAGGCAATGGAGCGGGCGACTGCGTTATTGCTCGACATCACCGGCGGTGAAGCCGGACCGATTATTGATACGGTGGTACCGGAGAATTTACCCAGCTTGCCGGATGTGCCGCTACGTGCCAGTCGTATTAAACGCCTGCTCGGTGTGGCGATTGACGATGTGTCTGTGGAGGGTATGTTGCAGCGTCTCAGTTTCAAATTCGTCCGCGCGGACGCAGCCGATGACACCCACTGGTTAGTGAAGGCGCCATCGCATCGCTTTGATATTGCCATTGAGGCTGATCTGATTGAGGAAATCAGTCGTGTTTATGGATACAACACGCTACCGGTAAGAACGCCGCAATCTTCTCTGGCGATGCCAGAACTGCCGGAAAGCCACCTAACCCTACCGCGGATACGCGACCAATTGGTGGCCAGAGGCTATCAAGAGTCGATTTCTTACAGTTTTGTAGATCCCGCTGTCGAAGCACTGCTGGATCCTGAGCAGCGACCTATTGAGCTCGCCAATCCGCTGTCGGGTGACATGTCTGTGATGCGCACAACGCTTTGGACGGGGCTTATTAAGTCATTGATTTATAACCTGAATAGGCAACAAAACCGCGTTCGCCTATTCGAAGTCGGCTTACGCTTTCGGCAAAAGAATCCAGATAACGTGCTGACTTTTGACGGTATTAGCCAGGACAAGACCATTGCCGGGGTAGCCTGTGGTCCAAGAGCTGCCGAAAATTGGGCCACTGACGCTCAAGCTATTGATTTTTATGATATTAAAGGAGACCTGGAGAGTGTTCTTGGACTCTCCGGTGATGTATTTGAGTTTCGTGCAGGCGCACATCCGGCATTGCAGTCGGGGCAGGTTGCTGATGTCTACCGTGACGATGAATTAGTCGGTCACGTGGGATTACTAGACCCAAGAGTCCAGAAAAAGCTGGATATCCGAGTCCCTATATATCTATTTGAGCTCAAAATTGACTGTATTATAACCAAAATGGTGCCAGAGGCGGCTCCCTTGTCCAGATTCCCTGAAGTGCGGCGGGATCTGGCAATCATCGTAGATCGCGCTGTGGAGGCAATTAACGTGCGAAAGTGCGTGAATTCAGTGGCTGACAGCAGCTTAACAAACCTAAAGCTGTTTGACGTTTATCAGGGCAAAGGTATTGATCCTAATAGAAAAAGTCTCGCTTTGGGCTTGACCTTCCGGCACACTTCCCGCACTCTTACAGACGAGGAAATTAACCACTCAATTAGCAAAATAGTGGCTTCTCTGGAAGCAGACTTTGGCGCCACTTTAAGGAACTAATTATGGCAGCGTTAACCAAGGCCGAGATGGCTGAGAAGCTGTTCGAAGAAGTAGGTTTGAACAAGCGAGAAGCTAAAGAAGTTGTTGAATTGTTTTTCGAAGAAGTACGAGCATCGTTAGAAGGTAATGAACAAGTTAAATTATCTGGATTCGGCAACTTCGACTTACGTGATAAAAGTGAACGACCAGGCAGGAACCCAAAGACCGGTGAAGAGATACCCATCTCCGCACGCCGTGTAGTGACGTTTCGACCAGGTCAGAAGTTAAAAGCCAGAGTAGAGGCATATGTTGGATCCAGACAATAACGCAGAGCTTCCCCCGATCCCGGGAAAGCGTTACTTCACAATTGGTGAGGTTAGTGGGCTGTGCGCCGTTAAGCCGCATGTGCTGCGCTATTGGGAGCAGGAATTTCCGCAACTAAAACCCGTGAAGCGTCGCGGTAACCGTCGCTATTACCAGCGTCAGGACGTTCTGATGATTCGTCAGATTCGGTCCCTGCTCTATGATCAAGGTTTTACCATCGGTGGCGCCAGACAACGCCTGTCCGGCGAAGGTCAAAAAGAAGACAGCACCCAGTACAAACAGCTCATCCATCAGATGATTACTGAACTGGAAGACGTGCTGGATGTTCTAAAGTCGCAATAGCACAGGAAGATCTGCCCGCGATTCCGGTCTTATAGTTAACGACCAAACTAAAACACACCATGTACAAACTAACACTGTTGTTGTTGTTTTTTGTCGCCATGACGAAAGCAGACCCGGCACCAGATTTTTCCTTACCGCTGTTGGATGAATCTGCAGCCATGACATCACTTACGGACTACCGCGGCAAAATCATTTATCTCGGTTTCCTGGGTTCTACTTCTGGTGCGGATTCTGTCTATAACTCAAGTGGTGACTATGGGGATGACTCATCAGAAACGAGTATCAACAATGCTGCCTCAACCTGGGGTTCAGCTTCTAGCGAGTTTAGTGCCAACAACTCGACAGCGGATACCCCACCTTTAATTATTAAAGCCGGTCGAGTCATGGGTAGATTCACAACCAATACAGGTCATCAGGATGCAATCGCGCCATCGTTTGCCGACAGTTGTACTTTTTCTGCGCTGACTGGAAAGGCGTGGACCAATCCGAAGGATCAGAAACAAGAACCTTCAGAGGTCCTATAATCGGATCTACAGATTAGGTAATCTGTCCCCATGAAGATCCTCCTACCTGTTGCGCTCATCTCGTTCCTGGTGCTCTTGATTGCAGCTTTGCTGCAGCGCGAGCATCAGGCTGACGAACCGCAAAGTCAGGAAGTCATTGAGGTTCTCGAAAACACAGCAGAGCCAGCCAAACCGTCTCCACGCTCCCCGACGTGGCAAACCGTGCTTGAGAGTAGTGTGCCAGCCGGTTTTCGT
>JAQWMV010000082.1 GCA_029246605.1 Pseudomonadales bacterium
TGAGGTTATTCATGGTGCCGAGGAGAGGACTTGAACCTCCACGGGGTTGCCCCCACTAGCACCTGAAGCTAGCGTGTCTACCAATTTCACCACCTCGGCTTGAGGACGCGCAAGATTACTAGTGCGCAACGACGCTGTCAATTATGGGATATTTACTATGAGCAAGACATTGCAAGATCCAGAGGCTGAAAGTGAAGCGCGTAGGTATCCAGATCCTATAGCCAGTCGTCGTCTAATATTGCAGGTTATGGAGGATATAGCTGAACCTGTAGCGTTTAAACGCCTTGCGAAGGAACTTAGTCTGGAAGATCGTGGTAAACGCGAAGCGCTTAAGAATAGGTTACGCGCCATGGTGCGTGAAGGGCAAATCGTTGTCGATCGACGAAACATCTATGCGCTCGTCGGTAAAATGGAGATTGTTCGAGGTCGTGTTTTTGGGCACTCAGATGGTTTCGGGTTTTTGATCACGGGTGGGGAGGATGTTTTCTTGCCGCATCGTCAGATGCGATCGGTTTTTGATGGTGATATCGCGCTGGTCCAAATTCGTGGAACAGACCGAAGAGGTCGACCCATCGGCGACATTACTGAAGTGCTGGAAAGAAATACTACTGAGTTGGTGGGACGTTTATACCTTCACAAAGACACCTGGTTGTTAGAAAGCCTGAACACAAAGATAACGCAGGAAATCCTGGTGCAGGTGTCCGGTACTGAGATTGATGGTCAAATTGTCAGCGCGTCGGTCGTCGATCAGCCTTCACCTCAGGGCTTGCCAACCTGTGTTGTACGCGAAGTACTTGGCGAGCATCTTTCAGCAGAAATGGAGATCAAGGTTAGCCTGCTGAAGAACGATATTCCCAGTGTGTTTTCACCCGAGGTTTTATCAGAGGCCGGTGAAATGCCCGGGGTGGTGTCGATAGAAGATAAAAACCATAGAGAAGATTTGACATCGCTACCATTCGTAACGATTGATGGTGCGGACGCTAAAGATTTTGACGATGCAATTTACTGTGAAAGCAGATCAAAAGGAGGATGGCGCCTGATTGTTGCGATAGCCGATGTGTCGCATTATGTGCGGGTCGGTTCTCAGTTGGATGAATCTGCGATGCAACGCGGTACATCAGTCTATTTCCCGCAATATGTTGTGCCGATGTTACCGACTGGAATATCCAACGAATTGTGTTCACTGAAGCCGAAGGTTGATCGACTGGTACTGGCCTGTGAGATGCAGATTTCTGCGACTGGCCGCATTAGCAAGTATGAATTTTACGAAGGGGTAATCTGTTCAGCAGCACGGCTTACTTATGATGAGGTTGCCGCTGGGGAAGTCGACAGCCCATCCCTTGCATGCGCTCGAGATCTCGTTGATGTGTTGCTGGCGAAGCGAGAGGATCGGGGAGCGCTTGATTTTGATACGGCGGAGCTTTCCTTCACGCTCGATCCGGCGGGAAACATTGAAGCGATAAGTAAACGGCAACGCAATGATGCCATGCAACTAATAGAAGAGTGCATGTTGTGCGCTAATGTCTGTGCGGCGAAATTCATGCGGGAATTAGAAAGGCCTGGTCTATACCGTGTTCATGAAAAACCCAGTGAGCAGAAACTGGCTTTCCTGCGAAAATTCCTCGATACCCTGGGACTCAATTTATCGGAGGATTCACCAACGCCCGGCGAGCTACAGCGCGTATTGGACGAACTGCGCAGCAGAAAGAATGGTCATATTTTGCAATTGTCAGTACTGCGGTCACTCTCGCAGGCGGTGTATCAGGTTCAGAACGTCGGACACTATGGATTGAATTATCCAAATTACACACATTTCACGTCGCCAATACGACGCTATCCTGACCTGTTAACACATCGGCTTATCAAGTCTGTCATACATGGCGAACTACCTACTGATTTGGTACGTCGACAATCGATGCCTGGCCTTAGTGATTTCCCTTATGACTCTGATCAGTTGCAGGCATTGGCCAGTCATTGTTCTACTACCGAAAGACGTGCGGAGACTGCTGTGTACGAGGTTATCGAGTGGATGAAGTGTGAATACATGGCGAAAAAAATAGGTGATACAGAGCCGGGTATTATTACGCATGTGACCAGCTTTGGTTTTTTTGTCCAGTTAGAGGAACTGTATGTAGAGGGTCTGGTCCATGTGAGTAACCTGATTAATGACTATTACGTATTTGATCAGGAAGGTCAGTGTCTGGTGGGTGAACGCGGGGGCCTTAGTTTTGGCATCGGCGATAATGTAAACGTTCAGATTGCTAGGGTGAGTGTTGATGAGCAAAAGATCGATTTCGATCTGATTTCCCAACAAGGGTTGAAGCGTCGCCGAAAACGCCGTGGAAAAAGAAAATGATGGACTTCGTTTATGGGATCCACGCCACCAGAAATTTTTTCTCAGTGGGGAATGGTACCGCGGGAAGATTGTTGCTGAAGTCTGGGAATCTTGGTCCTCGCCTCAGAGAAATGGAAGCTCACGCGCGACGGGCTGGTTGTCCAGTCGAGTATCACGACCGTGCAACTATGGACTCAATTACCTCGAATCATCAAGGTGTGGTGCTATACATCAAGGAGGTAGCGCAGGAAGTATCACTCGAGCAACTCCTTGGAAACCGGAGCGCGAGTAGTCTTTTTTTGGTTCTGGACGGTATTACTGATCCCCGAAATCTCGGCGCGTGTATCAGAAGCGCTGCGACGATGGGCGTGACGGCTGTCATCGCCCCTAAAAATAACAGTGCGCCTTTAAGTTCAGCAGCCATAAAGACTGCCTGTGGTGGCGCTGAACTGGTGCCGTATCTGCAGGAGGCGAATATTGCCAGAACCCTGGATCAGCTTAAAGAAGCCGGTTTCTGGGTGGTTGGCACGGTGCTGGAAGGCGGCCAGCCATTGGAGAATCTGGATCTTCGTGGTGATCTGGTACTTGTCATGGGTTCAGAGGAAAAGGGACTGCGTCGTATTACCCGGGAAGCCTGTGATCACCTGGCATCTATCCCTATGGTTGAAACAGCGCTTGGCTTCAATGTCTCTGTGGCAACAGGCATCAGCCTTTATGAAATTGTCCGCCAGCGCCGACTTGCAACCTGATCACTGATTCACTACAATCCGCGGCCTTTCGTCAAGATTACGACGGAAATCAAGTCATCTCCTTGCTTCACTGATCTTAATCAGGAGGCAATAACCGAAAGGAGTCTTTATGAGACACTACGAAATTGTGTTTCTGGTACATCCTGATCAAAGCGAACAGGTACCAGGAATGATTGAACGCTACTCCAGTACGATCACGCAGGGTGGAGGAAATATCCATCGTGTGGAGGATTGGGGTCGTCGGCAACTCGCATTTCCCATCAGCAAAATCCATAAAGCACACTATGTACTGTTTAATATTGAGTGCAGTAAAGAAGTGCTGGAAGAAATCAACACCGCGTTCCGCTTCAACGATGCGGTATTGCGGAATCTTGTGATGAGCAGGAAGCACCCAGATACTGAAGAATCTCCGATTATGAAGCTCGAGAACGAGAGCCGTGTTACAAAAGATCGTGAGACTGTGGCCCCGGCTCCTGTAGTGGAAGCCGAAAAGACCGAAGAAGTTCCGGCTAGTACAGAAAAAGCTGGGGCCGATACGGATACCACCGGCCCAGCCGTAGCCTAAGATTCAGGAGAATAAGATATGTCACGATTTTATCGCCGTCGAAAATATTGTCGATTTACCGCGGAGCGTACCGTTGAAATCGATTACAAAGATTTGGAAACGCTAAAGGCGTTTGTATCGGAGACAGGTAAGATTGTCCCCAGCCGAATCACAGGTACTAAAGCCAGGTATCAACGCCAGCTTGCCAAAGCAATCAAAAGGGCAAGATTTCTGTCGTTATTACCGTATACCGACGCGCACAAATAGCGCAGCCGCGAGGCCAGCGATTAATTATGCGTGCTTTGGCAGAATGGGTGATGCGCGGTCGACGCTATGCAATTGGCGCGAGTATGGTAGGCGCTTCGATACCTCTTTTAAACTGGTTATCCACCGCGATCGTTAGCTTGGTAGTACTCAGGAAGGGTGCTGTCGAGGGTTTGATCGTTTTGTTATGGGCTGTGTTACCCCTTGGTATCGCTGTCTATTTTGTGGGTGACCCGATGCCGGTTATTGCGCTTGTTGGTACGGCTATCATGGCCTATATTTTGCGGGTAACGCTGTCCTGGGAATTTGCGATAGCGGTCGCGGTAATCGCCTCAGCAATTGGAAGTCTGGTGTTTGAGTATACCGCCGCTGATTTACTCGTGATGCTGGTTGAGTTTTATGTGGAATTTTCGAAACAAAATTCCATTGAAGTGTCATCCGAAGCAGCACGTACGGCCATTGTTGGTATCTATGCGATGGGGCAGGCCTGTGGCATGTGTGCGCTACTGGTACTCGCGCGATGGTGGCAGAGCCAATTGTACAATCCTGGTGGCTTTCAAAAGGAGTTTCACCAGATACGAATGACGCCATGGTTCAGTACCGGCATAGTTGTCGTAATGATGGTTTCAGTTATATTTGATGATCAGCTGGGCCGCTGGCTACCACTGCTTACGGTACCATTGGTTTTCTCTGGTATCGCGCTCGTACACTGGACGTTTGGGTTTCGAAAAATGTCCGTGAACTGGGTCATAGCGTTTTATTTACTGTTAATTTTGTTATCGAATTTGATTTATCCAATATTGGCGGCACTCGCGTTAATGGATAGTTATTTAGACTTAAGGCAACGAATTCAAACCAAGAAGGTGTAACGATCATGCAAGTAATACTCCTTGAAAAAATAGCGAACCTGGGAGATCTCGGAGATCAGGTTACCGTCAAAGCAGGGTATGGACGGAATTATCTGGTACCTGAACATAAAGCCGTCCCGGCAACCAAAGACAATATTGAACACTTCGATTCCCGTCGCGGTGAACTACAACGTCTGGCGGACGAAAAGAAAGGCGCGGCAATGGATCGAGCCGAGAAACTTTCGGAAATCTCACTTACCTTGGCTGTTAAAGCCGGTGAGGAAGGTAAGTTATTCGGATCGATCACCGTTCGGGATATCGCCGACGCTGTCACGGCACGTGGTGTAGCGCTGGAGAAAAGTGAGGTACGACTACCTGATGGCCCCATTCGTGAGGTTGGCGACTTTGAGGTAGGCGTTCATCTCTACAGTGAGGTTGAAGCGATCATCAAAGTGTCTGTCATCGCAGAGACTCAATAACGCAAAAAAATATTTTCAATGCGAGCATGATGATTTAGGCTAGGGGTCCCAGAATACTCCGGTTTTTTCTTTGGCCACCGCATCAGAAGACATAACGACGCCGCTCTTGAAAGTGCCGCCTCATTCGCTTGAGGCGGAACGGTCTGTGCTCGGTGGTATGTTATTGGATGCTTCCGCATGGGATACCATCGCGGGCATCGTGACCGCTGATGATTTTTATCGTGGTGACCATCGCACTATCTTTCGCTGCATGCAAAATCTGGCGGAGCAAAACAAACCTTTAGATGTCATTACCATTAGCGATGCGCTTGATGATATCAATGAGCTCGATAATATGGGTGGCCTGACCTATATCTCTGAACTCGCAGCGAATACCCCGACAGCATCCAACATCCGCGCCTATGCACAAATCGTACAGGAACGATCCACAGTCAGAAAGCTGATTTCAGTGGCCCATGATATCGCTGAGAGTGGGTTCAATACCCAGGGCCGAGACAGCGCCACGTTGATCAATGAGGCTGAATCCAAAGTATTCAAGATCGGCGATGAAAGACCTAATAGTGGTGGACCGTTAGCGATTAACCCCCTGCTGACCAAAGCTGTTGCCCGGATTGATGAACTCTATGAGAGTAAGGGTGCATTGACGGGGGTCAGTACCGGGTTTCATGATATTGATGAGATTACCTCGGGGTTACAGGCCTCAGATCTGATTGTTGTTGCTGGCAGACCTTCCATGGGTAAGACGGCTTTTATGATGAATATTGCTGAGCACGCAGCAATGTCTGATAGCAAACCAGTCCTGGTCTTTAGTATGGAAATGCCCGCGGATAGCCTCATTCTAAGAATGCTGTCGTCCCTCGGACGTATCGATCAAAGTAAAATTCGAAGTGGTCAGCTAGGAGATGATGATTGGCCAAGAT
>JAQWMV010000014.1 GCA_029246605.1 Pseudomonadales bacterium
TTGGTATCCATGGGTAAAATAAAACTATCTGACATCAGTTTGCTCCTTCGGACGGACTCATAGGTGTGGTTTATTCAAAAGGCGCCAAGGATATCGCACCCGCACCATCCTGAATAGCACCAGCCGCATATTCGCTCCGGATCAGCAAAAAAGTTCCCCCAACAAAAGCTCCTGAGAACACCAGATACAAGGGTGCCGTCCGAAATGCCGCTGAAGCACCTGGGATGCGATTCGCGCAGGCGTTGCACCGCGAGTCGACTTGCAGACGACTATTCACCTGGTCTTCACTGATCTGGTACAACAGCGTCCGCGGTGACTAAAAGCACTTAAGTTGAGCCTTGTTCGGACCCCAAGAGGTTCACTTCCAACCTTAAGCCAAGTGCCGAAGCTACCCTGCTCGCCGTTTGGAGCGTTATCGTGTCATTGTCAGGGTCAAGCAATCTGTTTAGCTGTGAACGACTTGTTCTCAGTCGTTTTGCCATCTCGGTTTTTGAAATTTTCTTCTCAGTCATTGCCGCTTCCAATTTCGCGGATAGCACCTTCTTTATGGCGGCATTCTGAACATCTTCATAAATTCCATCTTCCTTTAGAAAATCGTTAAAATTCGACCCTGATCGTGGATTTCTTTTACCCATTTTCCTCGTGCTCCTTAATCCTCTTATAGGCTAGCTTCAAATCCCTGGCCGGTGTTTTCTGCGTTTTCTTCACAAAGCCATGGAGCAGAATCATCTCGGACTTGTTGGTATAAAAAACACTCTAGCAATACCATCAACGATGTGACTTCTTACCTCCCATAGTCCCGTATAGCTAGATAGAGACTTGCATAACGGTTCACCGCAGGGCCAACCATATTCAACCGCCATGATATCCTGGCCAATTTTTCTCCGATCATCCTGACTACGTGACAACAGCCAGTTTCTGACAGGCTCCCTCCCACTCGAACGCTGATAGGAGACAGCCGTTAGTATTTTCTTGGGTGTCATTATTTCCTGTACAGTACCATATATGGTACGTTAAATACGAGATTGTGAGTGAGATAGTTGAACAGCTACTCCATTAGAATATGAGACATATTACTCATGCGTTCGCTAGAACAAGTGGGACAATCCAGGGACATTACTAGGGTAATCGGTAGGGTTTGTGTACTCCATAAACCCCTTCGCCTATTCGAAAATTTACGAAAATAGAGGGAATGGAAAAATCAGATAGGAAAAATCGGAAATGAAAAATCGCGACATCCATCAATTAAGAACTAGTTGTTGACACATGCGCGAGCTAACTGCTGTCTTGTAGGTTTGATCCCGATTCAATAAAGAAATTATCACAATTGAGTTGAGTTAATATCCTAGATAATGGATGTCCCAATCTTTCCGTATCCCCGCTGTCCAAAAAAAGCCAGTATCCCTTGGCAGAAAGCTGGTCGTTCAGAATACGATCAACTAAACTCCAGCCCCACTTCTTCTCACAGATGGAAGCACCATGACTCTAAGAACATTCACATTTTGTCTGCTGGCTCAGCTATGGCTGATCCCCGGCGTTTATGCAGCAGACGAGAAGGACTCCGCTGAAAACGAATTTCATAAAAACACGGAGATTGTCCAAGATCATGTCTTTAAGCACGGCGAGATAAAAAGAACCTATAAGCTTCATGTACCAGAGAACCTGGCTGAAAACGCGCCGCTTTTGTTTGTACTCCACGGTATGTCGATGACGAGCGACTGGACATACGGCCGGGGGTTCAACGAGCTTGCTGACCAACATGGATTTGTTGTGGTGTATCCACAAAGTCTGGAAAAATCGATCTACCTGACTGATTTTCTAGGACTGACTGACCTGGCCTGGATTGAGGTGACTGCGATTCTGCGCTGGAACGCTGAGAATGCCGATGATCGATACGGCGGTACCAGCGATGTCGAATTTCTCTCACAACTGGCCAGACAGTTACAGCAAAAGTATCAGCTGAATCCTGAGAAGACATTTGTGGCAGGGTTCTCTAACGGCGGTTATATGAGCTATACGCTGATGTGCCAGGCGGGTGATACTTTCAGGGGTGCGGGCATCGTTGCCGGACTGATGAATGGCGTCACTATGGATAGCTGTTCACCCGGGGGGCCCAAACCACTCATTCATCTTCATGGCACGGCAGACTCAATGGTGCCGATCGAGGGTGGAGATGCGAAGGATAAAGACAATATGCCAACCCCCTCGGCACACGATTCGGTGAAGTACTTTGCAAAGTTAAACAACGCTACGAAACCGGAGACAGTTAAGGTCTCTGAAAACACCACCGCCTATATCTACAGGACTGAGGGTGCGGGTGCTGAAGCACGATTCTATCGAATCGAGGGGTTTATCCATTACTGGCCAGGTACCCCGTATCTTGGAAAGGAAAAGGGCAAGCAAATGCAGGATAACTCCGGTATCAACGCGACGGAACTTATCTGGGAGTTCTTCTCACTGTATTGAGAGCTGTCAGGAAAAATCAAAACAGCATTTCAGGAACCCTCTACGAGAGGCCATCCACAAATTCAGCAAGGGCCAGATTCGTTGCTTCAGGGGCCTCTTGTTGAACCCAGTGACCAACGCCATCGATGATCGTTGAGCCACGGAAGTCATTACATCCGCCAGCAACATTTTGGTACAGGTCCATGCCGGGAACAATATTTCTGCAGATATCCTTAGATCCCGCAATGAAACAAGCTGGCTGCTCTATCTGGCGCCCTCTGATAGGCCCGGATTCCTCTGCATCTATCCCCTGCGCTCGATAACGATTAATTGGTCCCCTGAACCGGCCAGCGGTGAATGCATCAATATACACCTGCAGGTCATCTTCACTCAACCAGGCCGGAAACGGCTGTGGATCGATCATTCCTGTTAACAGACCTGAGTCTGCGGGCTTGTCTTTTAGCCAATCATTCAAAGGGGCATCACCCGACAGTGAGAAATAGATTTTTCGCAGCGCTGATGGCAAGTCAGCTTCGATTTCCGCCTCAGCGATACCTTCGGCTTGAAAATAGATCTGGTAAAAGAATCTGTCCTGGTAGACGAATTTCATCTGCTCGACAAAAGCACCCTCTGCAATAGGAAAATAAGGGACACTCAGACCAGCAACTGCCCGTACTTGTTCAGGGTGCCAAAGGGTTGTTTGCCAGACGATCGGTGCACCCCAGTCGTGCCCCATGAGGATGACTGGTTCTGGGCTCAAAGCTTTAGCAACCGCTTTCACATCACTGCAAGTTTTACGCATTGAGTAATCCGAGATCGCGTCCGGTATTGTGCTCCTCCCGTATCCACGGACATCCATAGCAGCGACCCGGAAACCTCTGGCAGAAAAATACTCAATCTGATGACGCCAGGAGTACCAAAGTTCCGGCCAGCCGTGGACGCACAGAATTACCGGACCTGTGCCTTTGACTGCTACGTTTAGACTGACATCACCATTTTCCACCTGAATAAATTCCATAATCTTTCACCTACACTGGCTGCTATTACAACGAGACATCGAGAATACATGATCGATTGATCTGATAACATGAAGTCTCACGCACTGGGTCATAGAAACTCAGATAGTGCTAGCCCATTGTCAACGTATCGGCAAAGGTGGATGCTAACAGAACCACACATTTACGGTCAGCGCAGATATGATATTCAGATTGTTGTTTTTGCTACTACTTGCTCCGGTTTGTCAGGCAGACTCTCCTGAATGGAAAGCTTACAACGAGATTCTCATAGAATATGTTTCACCCGGAGAGAAAAACGGTATATCCCTTAACCTTGTTGACTACACAGCTTTGCAAGACAGTTCTGATTTTATGGATTTGGTAGCCCAAATCAGGGGATTTGATGTGAGCCATCTGGAGACCAGAGAAGAGCACCTGGCCTTTTACATCAACGCATACAACATTCTGACGATTCAGCTAATTATCGATCACTGGCCGGTTAATAGCATTCGTGATGTTGGAAATCTGTTTCGTGGTCCCTGGGACCAAACTGTTCTCACAACGCATTCCAAAGATTTAACGCTGGATAACATCGAACATGACATTATCCGCAGCTATGGCGAACCACTAATCCACTTTGCTGTTAACTGCGCTTCGGTCAGTTGTCCAGACCTCCGTCGTGAGGCGTACCAGGCTGACAGGCTCAACGAGCAGTTAACAGATCAATTTCAGACAATGTTCCAACAGCAACGAAAAGGTGCAGTACAAAAAGGCTCGACCCTAAGCGTGACGAAACTGTTTAAATGGTATGCCAGTGATTTTGAGGCTAACGGTAGCGTCGAAAGTTATATTAGAGCTCACTTTCCGAATCTGGAATTCTCGAATATGAAAGCAGACCTTGATTACGACTGGTCACTAAATGGCGTAACGCCTTAGCGTAAGGATTTTGATATTTCCTTACGCTACGTAGCAAATGCTTTTACCCGTTTCCCATCTGGTTTTGAGGAGGCCGCCCAGTAAAAGTAGGTCACAGCTCGTCGTGGACGTGTACTTTCGTTAGCTAGCGACCAGTGAACGGTGCGGGTGTTGTGAATGGCAATGTCACCTGGATTGACTTCAACGGGGAACGCACCCTCGGAGTTGACGTCGAACGGTAGATCCAGACTGTACTCGTATTGGTTTTTATGGCTGCCTCTAGCATAGTACATACAACCGTTGCCGGTATCGGCCTTGTCGAGTGCGATCCAGATGGTTGCCCCGGCGCTGTAATGTCCAATGGCATCGAAGTGCGGCGTGATACCAGAAGTTTCTCCGGGAATCCGGTCAAAAAAAGCGGTGGTTGACGGTTCCAATTCATCTTCCAGCAACATCTTGAGTAATTCGACGTGCTTGCCGGAACGTAGCTGATCCGCAAACCAGGGGTTCGTCCTTTGCATGCCTTTCACTATTCGTGCATCACCGCCCTTCACCGTCCCTGTCGTCTCATGTTCTAACCTGACCAGCTCATCGGCATCGAAAAATCCAGGTAAAACGAGACATCCATCTCGATCAAAGTCTTTTTTAAGTTGTTCCGTATTCATAGCCAAGCCTGCTCCATGACTTATTTTACTGAATCTGGCGTAGTAATTATTGGATATTTGGTTCACCTGTTTTCGATATTTACCTAGGATATCGTGGATTTTTCCCCACGCACGTGATTGCCTCAGTTCTTCAGAACTGCGAGACTCACTTCCGCTATGAATCAACTTGTTGAACACAAATTACAATGCCCGTACTGCGGAGAGCCGATCGTGGTATTGATTGACAACACTGTAGAGTGCCAGGAATACGTAGAAGACTGCCAAGTATGTTGTCGACCTATTGCGTTTGATGTCTCCATATCATTTGATGGCGAGATTGATGTCATGGCAAGCCACGAAAACGAATAAAAGAGACCAGCAACGCTGTGGTTTTAAGTTAGTTACACCGAATCAACATACACCGCATACAGCCTGACGTCCTCCGGGCGTACACCGTGGAAATTCACACGTACTCTGATCCGGCCGGTGATTCCCTCAATGACATCTGATGATCTTAACGATGATAAAGCTATTGGTTAAGAACTGACGTTTCAGTCATCGAGAATCGTCACGGTACCATTGTCCCCATCGACGGAAATCCGCTGGCCATGCTCAACGAGACGGGTTCCGTTGCCGGTACCGAGCACTGCGGGGATCCCGTATTCTCGAGCAACGATAGAGCCATGTGCAGTGATGCTGCCAATGTCTGTGACGAGCCCGGTGGCGTAGGGAAAAAGCTGCGTCCAGGCTGGCGTCGTCAATGGGCAGACGAGAATGGTATCGGGGAGCATCTTGTTGAAATCATCCGGAGACATAATGACACTGGCGATACCGGTCACTGTCCCCGGGCTCACCGCAAAGCCACTGATGAGCGCCGTATCAGTTGCGTTGACCTTTATCGTATCAAACGAGTTCTTACCACCACGACCCGCCCAGGTTAGCTGATTCTCCTCGGGGATAGAAGCAGGTTGCTGCAGTCGTTTGCGCTGCTCACGAAGCAGTCGTTGTGCCGCTGCCTGGTCTTTCAATGCCGGCATCGCTTGGTCCTGGGCCATTGCATCAACAGCCTGTTGCAGTTCATCGCTCGTCAGGTAGAAGACGTCATCAGCGTTCGCAAGTGTGCCAGCATCGACCAGTCGCTTGCCGAGTTCCAGGGCATAAGGCCGGAGCAACGTCCAGGCAGTACCCATATAGAAGATGGCTGCTTCACGTGTCGGATAGTTGATCCTGGCGGTACAATAGAGGCGTATAAACTCGAGCAGGGCTGATTTTGAAATGGCCGCGTAACCGGCCCAGGCGTTGGCATCTGTTTGGGTCCGCCTGGTCAGAAAGTATCTTAGCGCGTGTAGCCATTTTGACCTGCGCTTCCTGCGAACCTCCTGCTGTCGTGCGGTCAAATCAAATCCTGAGTTCCGCACCATGGCTTTCAGGTTGGTAATAAAAGGCAACGGTTCTTCGACAAGTGCTGGTTCCACAAAATCCAAATTAAATACCTGCTTGCCGTAGTTGTTGAGGTAGTCATTAATTGCACCCAGGACCTCGTCACCCTCTGGATGGGCCTTCAACTCATCAAGAAACCTGGCGGCCGGCGTGATAATCATCAACTCATAAATGGACGGATTGTTGCGAATTCGTTCTGCAACGGCGCGCATATCCATTTCGGCATCCAGCGTTTTCGATTTGAACCCAGAGAGGAATGTGCCACTGCTTAAACTTTCGTCAGGCGCATTGATTGTCAGGAAATTATGTAGTGCCTGGTCAGTCATTTTCGCTGCGCCGATGATGCCGCGCAGCACATGCCAGTATCGGGTCTCGGCCATTGTGAGAGCCCTGATCCCAGTCATTAGCTCCTGGTTTGTCGCTTCAACGGGGGGAAGCCCGCGCCAATGATCGAGTTTTCCCAGATAACTCGGCAGGCTTTCCTTGCGCCAACTTGTAATTGCTTCCGCCTTAAAGAATATGCGTGACCATTGATAGACGAGCCAGATCCAGTGTTGTGGGCTGCCTTGCAAATCCATCAATAGCAACATTCGGCTGCCGCCGCTGGTTTTGTTGCGATTATTGAGGTTATTGACGTCAACTTTATCGGTATCTCCAGCGGTGCGGGGAGTGAGGAAGACTGCTTTTAGTGACCGATACCAGGGAACCACACCCCGCTCGCTTTTAACCTTAGCCCTGTGGAACTTGGATTCTTCTCCCTGTGCTACGTAGATGGCCTGAAAGGCGTAGCCGTGCACCGTGGCGATAACGAAGTTGGACAGAAAATTTCTAGTCAGTGAGCCTTTCCATTCCCAGTCGTCGGGCCAGGTTTGTGTATCGTACAGACCTTTCAGGTACAGGTCCTCAAACAGCGGCGAGAGTGGCTCCGGCATAATCTCGGATGCCATTCTTTTGTATAGCTGTGCGCCGGGAATTTCCGGCCAGTCAATAATTTTTAACGGCGCGATTGGCAGGTTGGTAATCGGACGTGCCTGCAGCAACCATAGTTGACCGGATGCGAATGCCCACTCGATGTCCTGCGGTACGCTGTCGAATTCTTCCTCAATGCGCAGGGCCAGTTCAGTCAGTTCCTTAAGTGACGCCTCGGACAGTGAAGAACTCGTTTGTTGTTCCTCACTGACATCCTCCATACGCGTACCCTGGGAACCGTCGGCAACAATCTGCTGTGCCTTATTGCCGAGGATTGTGTCGCTGACTGATAGAGTATCCCGGTCGATCACAAAGGTATCTGGTGTTACTTGACCGCTTACTACCGCTTCACCCAGGCCGAAGCTGCAGTTAATGATCATTTCCGAACGATCACCATTGACGGGATTGGCCGTAAATAAAATACCGGAAACGTCTGATGGAACCATGATCTGAACGACAATCCCCATTGCCACTGCGCTGTGATCTATATCCATTTCGTGTCGATAGTTCATTGCCTGGGCAGTCCATAGGGATGCCCAGCATTGTTTCACCGCAGACGCGACTTCGTTACCACCAGTCACATTAAGATAAGTCTCTTGCTGGCCGGCAAAGGAGAGTTCCGGCAGATCTTCCGCGTTGGCTGAGGAGCGAACTGCAACTGGTGGCTGTCCCTGGAGATCATCATAGGCCGCGGTGATTGACGCCAGTTTGTCTGCGTCTAGTTCATGCTCTGCAAACAGTTTCACGATGTTGGCCGAGGCATGTTCAAAAGAGATCACCCCCTCATGAATTGTCGGCTTGGCGAATTCAAGAATCCTGTTTTGCAAATTGTTATCTGCGACGAAACTCCGATACGCAGAAGTCGGTATCTGGAAACCACCAGGAACGTTAAATCCAGCATTGGCAAGTCGGGAAAGTGATCGTCCTTTTCCGCCAACGACCTCAAGGCCATTATTTTTGGTATTCAGAGGAACAGTGAGAGCTTCTGTCATTGTTATCTCAATGTGAGTTAGAGGTTTGGCGTTTATCCAACCGCTTTGCTGTTCTTGTAGTTGACCTAGCAATAGCATTGATGAATACAAATGTAAACGCTAGACGGATTCAAGCGTTTACATTAAATTGACCAGAATGACTTTGGAGATGATGTCAGGTGGTCCGCAACGTTAACCCTAATCCCTATGATGCTTTGTTGAAAGACGACTGGTGGTTTCCCGACCAGTTGGATCAGTCTCAGACTCTCGAAAAAGGTGTGCTATCTGAGTCTCAGATTCAAAGTTTTATGCACCATGGATTTGTCGTGGTAACCGGTCTGTGGCCCACGGCGACCATTGAACAAGCCACAACAGAAGCCATAGAGCTACACCCGCCGGAGGACTCCGCGCAACGTGACAAGGAGCAAACCAGCCTCCAGAATTTAAGCGCCATGCCGTGGATCCAGCGTCATGAAGATGCATCGGACGCGATACTAAACCATATGACCATTCATCCGAGGGCACTGGCGGCGGTCGCGCAGCTCATGGATTCGGATGTGCTTGATATCAGGCTCAGTCAGTCACATGTGATTGCAAAATCTGGCTGGCGCATACACCCCGATGAGCCCGATGACAACCGCATCATGGGTGACCAGAACATCCACGTCGACTATGGCAATAACACACTGATGGTCCCGGCGCGCACCGACACGCCGGATTCCGTCGCTTGTCTCTGCTACTACTCCGATGTAGATGAGAGTGGTGGCGCCACGCATTTTGCCAGAGCCCTACCAGGGGAGCTTACAACCTACGAACCCGACCAATTCAACCCACCTAATTTTGTTGTTCACGCCAAAGACGGCTTCACTGGGAGCGAAACAGGACCAAGGTCCGCCGACAACACCAAGCGGCGTTACGACGAGGAGAAACCGGTTTACTACAAACCGGGTACTTGCATCCTGTACCGACTAGATGCCTGGCATCGAGGCACGCCGGTGGCCTTGGGCAAAATTCGCCATACTCACCACCATGTATGGCGTCACAAGAATGCCGAATGGATCAACTGGCAAAGTCTCGCACCACGCATGTCAGCTATGCCGACACGCTACCTCAGTGAGCTCAGCGTGGCACAACGAACTGTGCTGGGTTTTGCAGCACCCGGCAACAGCTACTGGACGGCGGAAACTATCGACTCGGTCAGTCAGCGATATCCTGGTATGGATATGACGCCGTATATTCAGGCTATGGGCTAGCATGGTTCGAATTATGCCGATAGCGGGTGGGTCGTCAACGGACTTCGCGAACTTGCTATCTTTTTCTACTGCCCTCACCCAGCCTAGATCCGAATAATTTCTAAGGTAATATGCTTAAGAATAGCTAGCAGGAGATACAGGATCAAAGAAGCACCAGATTTAAGTGGACTATATGCGCCAGTGGATCAAACCGGCATGGTCATCCAGAGTCTGGATATAGACGCGACAGTGGCAACGATCGCTAAACAAGGTTATGCGGTGGTCGAAGAATTTTTGCCGAAACCAGAAGTCGAAGCCATCCGAGAGGCATTCAATACTGAAGTCATGATCACTCAACAGAATGGTCTCGGCACTGACCGCAGTAGAACCTGGCGGGCGCACAATCTACTGGCAAAAACCCGCGCGATAGATCATGTGATTTTGGACGAACGTCTGCGCGCCATCGTCAATGGTGTGATCGGTAAATATAATCAAATCAACATAGCCGACCTCTTCAATACTTTACCCGGTGAGACCAAACAAGTATTCCATCAAGATGACCTCTTGTGGCCAATTCCGCGGCCACACCCATCATTTCTATGTAACGCTTTGATCGCAATTGATGACTTCACCGTGGGAAACGGCGCCACTCACCTCGTACCTTATAGTCATACATGGCCACAAGCAGTTGATCAACATGTTGACAGTATTCAAGTCGAGATGAGCGCCGGCAGCATGGTGCTGTGGGAGGGAGGCATGTGGCATGCCGGCGGCGCCAACACGACAGCGGATCAGGAACGCATGGGCCTTTTTGTCAGCCACCAGGTCAGTTACCTGCGACCGCAAGAGATTCAGCTTCTGGCCATACCGCCGGAAGTCGTCAAAACCATGCCGAAGAAATTAGCAAGATTGGTGGGCTACCACCCGTTCGGGGTCGGTGTCGATGGTCGTGACCCGCTTGATGTCCTCGCCGACGGCAAATTCATCAATCCAGATGCAAAACTTGCACGTGATTGGCGTAACAGCAACACGAGTTATCGCGACGTGACCAACCCCGAACGAAAGGAATAAAAAATGATAGGAATAATGGTCAAGACTTATCCACGTACTCCGCAGGTAACGGATCGTGCTACTCAGCGTTTCATCGGACTGCGAGCAACTCCACCTCAAAGATCAGTGTAGTATTGCCAGGAATGGGGCCAACACCATTGGCGCCGTAACCTAGTTCTGGCGGAACTATCAACCGCCACTTATCACCTGCCTGCATCATTTGAAGCGCCTCTGTCCAACCGGCAATGACACCGTTAACGGGCAGGTCGATTGGTTCGCCGCGTTCCACAGAACTATCAAACACCCGGCCATCTTCGAAAGTACCGTGGTAATGAGCACTCACTGTATCTGTTGGCCCAGGTGTCGCACCGTCACCGCTCTGCAGAATTTCATACTGCAATCCAGATTCTGTTGTGATCAATTCGCTCATATTGCTTCCCTAGGACAGTTGATAATAAAGGTAGCATCGCAGGGGACTGTATCAGTGTAAAGGGCCTACCTTAGGAAGAACACATCACCCACAGGTGGATATCCAATGAGATACCTGCTGGCAGATGGTGGGTTATAAAATGTCACCGGTTTTTTGGGTGGAGGTCAAGTCTGAAATCATCCTTCCAAGCAATGCACCAAGGAAAACTAGGAAGGGAACCCAAAAGGTCCCAGAATAGTTAGGAGGTATTCTTGCATGTTCCTGCATCATATTCTATGTAGAGTAAACTATACTTAGGTTTCAATTATCAGACGCGTGGCTACAAAGCGTCTATCAGCAAATAGCTATGGAGATATAACTTGATGTTATGTACTAGTGGCTATGGTGCCAAGTTCTTGTGATACCAAATCTTGTGTGGCACTTCGGCAAACTAGAGGAAGGTGAGCTACGGGAGCAATGCCAGTAGTGAGCACCAGCGCAACTCTGACACGCGGTAAAGCGTAGAAGGCATACCTGCGCCTCGTCTAACAAGCAGAGTCACCTATGCGGCAAAACCGCGGAGTCTGTCATTAATGATGGCATCTGCCTCGGACATGATGCGGCTAATTAGCTCGTCGACACTGGGGATATCGTAGATTAGTCCAGCGACCATGCCACAGGACCAGGCACCCGCGTCCATTTCACCATCTACCATTATTTTTGGATAAATACCGGCGACTTCTTCAACGATGTCTTCAAACTTCAAGGCATCCCCCAATGCTTTCTCTTTCTCTATAAGCCGTTCTACCCCGGGATTCATCAAGACTCTTTCGGTGTTTCGAAGTGATCGCATCACCAGTCGGGTATCCAACTCACTTGCCGCAACCAATGCCTGCTTTACATTTCCATGTACCGGCGCCTCTTTCGTGGCGATAAACCGTGTACCCATATTCATTCCCTCGGCACCCAGGGCCAGGGACGCAACGAGCGACCGGGCATCTGCTTGCCCGCCAGATGCCACGAAGGGAATATCCAGCTCGTCAGCGGCGCGCGGCAAGAGGATATAGTTAGTCACATCGTCTTCACCAGGATGACCACCACACTCGAAACCATCTACAGATACGGCATCACAGCCGATCTGTTGTGCCTTCAATGAATGTCGTACTGACGTACACTTGTGAATCACTTTTATATCGGCTTCCTTCAGCATAGGTAACCATTCCGCTGGATTGTTACCGGCGGTTTCCACGACCTTGATACCGGAATCAATAATCGTCTGCATCAGGCCCGGGTAATCCGGCGGTGTCACCGAAGGCAGGAAAGTCATGTTGACCCCAAAAGGTTTGTCCGTCATCTGCTGGCAGCGCGCGATCTCGGCGGCAAGTTTCTCCGGTGTCCCCTGGGTCAAACCGGTTATAATACCCAGCCCGCCCGCATTGGACACTGCAGAGGCCATTTCAGCGAATCCAACATAATGCATGCCCCCCTGAATGATGGGGTGTTCAATACCAAACAATTCGGTAATACGTGTCTTCATATAAGTTCCTTATCTATCTTTACTTTTCTTCGACATCATCCCTTGGGGCTTGCTCGTTTCACATGTGAATACCGCAGATCCTAACGAATTCCGCTTTCTGTGCATCCGTCATGTCAGCGAAAATAGGCACACGTAAATCACTGACTGGCAGATCTGCATATTCAGGTGAGTCTGTCTGTAACGTTGCAGCGATATTGTGTAGTCCATTGCCTTCTTCGCCGCCTTCACCCACAGCTCTACCGACTTCTGGAGGCCAGGGGCCGACCGGGTCCAGCATAAGGCTGGGTTTTGCTTCCTTGTTGATCTCCAGACCTAATGGATTTTCGCGTCCGACGTAGGCTTCAATCGCATCAAACAGAACCTGTTCTTCAGCAGATCTTTGCATTCCGCCTTCACGTCCATAAAGTGCGGCGGACTGATTGCAGATAGAAGCCCAGGGTAGCTTGGCGTGAAAACCGGGAATCGACCGTGCTTCTTCGAGGATGCCGTCTCCTCCGGAGACTACGCCATTCTTGACCATTAGGTAATAGCCCGCATGCATGCGGCCGCCCTCCATGAGTCGTGCAGGCGGGTGGGTGTAATCTTCGGAAAATGCCCAGTTGATTGAAGAAGGCAGATTGGCTGCCTCGAGCATTTTGATGGCGCATTCGACACAGGCTTCACCCCAGGCTTTCGAGCCAAATTCGCCGACTGGTTTGATGGTGGACATATCTATAACTGGCATTGAGTTCTCCGTTATTGCAGATTGAATTTTTAAGAGCAGCCATTATGCAATACCAGCTCACCGATTGCGCGCCGCAGGTGAACCGCAAAACGCGCGATATTCCAGGAACCTGATTTTACTAAACGGTGAAAGCTAATTTGGCTGGCTTAGTTCTTCACCAGCGCGTCCAGGTCGCTAGCATCATGCCGCTCTGCTATGCCGCTCTCGCCACCCCGGTTGATCTTTCGACCGCGTCGTACTGCTGGTCGCTCGTGAACTTCCGTCGCCCACCGCACCAGGTTGGTGTATGACGCCACATCAAGAAATTCTTTGGATTCATAAAGCCCGGTAAGCACCAGCTGACCATACCAGCTATAGACCGCCATATCGGCAATGTTGTAATCATCACCACAGAGGAAACGGCGCGATGCCAGGTTACGATCAAGCACATCCAGTTGCCGTTTGATCTCCATCGCATAGCGATTGATGGGGTATTCCCATTTCTTCGGGGCATAGGCATAAAAATGACCGAAGCCACCACCTAAATAAGGCGCACTGCCGATCTGCCAGAATAGCCATGACAGACACTCCGCTCGCGCGGGTCCTTCCATCGGCACAAAGGCGCCGAATTTTTCTGCCAGGTACAACATGATGGCACCCGATTCAAATATACGGGTCGGTGGCGTCGTACTGTGGTCAGCCATTGCGGGAATTTTCGAGTTCGGATTGATATCAACAAATCCACTGCCGAACTGGTCCCCTTCGCCAATGTTAATAAACCATGCATCGTATTCTGCCTCCGCTTTCCCAATAGCCAGTAACTCCTCGAGGAGGACTGTCACCTTGACGCCGTTTGGTGTTGCAAGGGAGTAAAGCTGCAGCGGGTGTTTACCGACAGGTAATTCTTTCTCTTTCGTTGGCCCGGCAATCGGTCGGTTAATGCTGGCGAACCGGCTTTCAGTGTCCTCCTCCCACTGCCAGACTTTCGGAGGGACATAGGTTGTAGAATCATTCATGGCTGTTTTACTCGCTAAAGTTCAAGGTCGCACACTAACGCAATCACAAAGCTGTGTCACCGCATCGGTAGTTCTTGCAAAACCGCATGATCGCTTCCATCAGTAGAGAATTATCGGTTGATAACCTGGTGTTATGAATCTGCCAAAGTAGAGGCCATTGTGACGCGGCGTTATGCTCGCGCAATTATGACTTCACAGCCAAACCTCGAGGTTGTTATGCCGGCCAATGGCTCTGGAAAGTCTAAGATCCAGTTTATGTCATGTACTTTAGTCAAATGGCTTTGCCTCGATCGGGATGAGATCGCTATGCCAGACCTCAAGACCGCAGATAGTGTGACCACGAAGCCGGATTGCCTGAACCCATCGACGAGAAAACACAACTGTGATACTTTCCAGCGCTACATTCATCAAGGCCCTAAGCATGAAAGGTTTCGAAGGAAAAGTAGCGTTCATTACAGGTGGGGCCAGCGGTGTTGGCTTAGGGATGGCCACTGCTTTTTTGAAAGCGGGTATCAAAGTTGTCATCGGTGACATCAATGGCGAACGGGCCGCAAGAGCCGAGTCAATACTAAAAGAAATTTCTGTCGATGTTCGCGCCGTACATGTGGATACCACCAGTATGGAATCACTTGAAAGTGCTGCGGATGCCGTTGAAGCGGCGTTTGGCAATATCCACATTCTTTGCAATAACGCCGGTATCGGTGGTGGTGGGAAAATACTGGACGTCCCCATGGAACGCTGGCACAACGTGCTCGATGTCAATCTTTGGGGTGTCTTGCACGGCATCAAAGTGTTTCTGCCACGCATGCTAAAACACGGTGAAGGTGGGCATGTGGTTAACACCGCGTCCTTCACTGGCATCGTTGGGCACCACTCGCAGTCAAGTTACGGCACCAGTAAATTTGCCATCGTCGGCATGTCTGAATTTTTGTATAACGATATGGCGGACGAAACCGTTTCCGTATCAGTGCTCTGTCCTCATATAGTGGATACGCCCATTTTTTATAAAGACCTTGCTGATGCTGATGCGGAAACCATCGCGCAACACAAAAAAGAAAATTTGCCCTGGCTTGACGCTATTGCCGTCAAGCCGGAAGATGCCGGAGAAATGGTACTGCGCGGCATTGAGAACGAGGATCTCTATATTTTCACCGACGGCACGGATTCCCGTGAAATGCTGGAAGGCCGGACCAAAGCATTGTTCGATACGATGAACCGGCAGTTCCCAGAATCAGCCTAACGAGTCAAGTTGGCTGAGTACTTTGAAGAGCACAAATGGCTAATGCTAAGACACATTGTTGATTTCCATGCTGATGAAGTTGGTGACTTTGTCGCTGAACTTGGCTGTCTCCACCAGCAACACATGCGACACAAACCTCCCTTTATGAATCGGCAATGGGTCACAACAGCATCAGGGAGAGCGGAACAACTGGGTTCTGGGATTGCGTGTATCCTGCGGGACCACTTTGAATTGCCAACCGGACTGACGGCCTATAAGAAGATGCCTGAATACTCGTCCGAAATTCCCAAGGGCTTACTTCAAGATCACACGACGCGAAGCTGGGCAAGACTCTGCGTGCTACAGGGGCAACTGATAAAGGCGTTGCGATAAAATTATATGATCGAAAGGTTGGCTGCGTGCCGGTACTAAAGGGAGATAATCTGGTAGGGATCATCACGAGTGGTGACTTCGTTACACTGGCAAAGCGCTTGCTGGAAAAGGCTGGTGACTAATTTATAAACCAGACGGACGAGTCAGGGGAAACAGCATTGGTGTATTGGCTTTGTATTCAATGTAGGCAGGGTCATCGCCCCAGGCTCTGTCATTTTGCCGCTCCTGCATGTCGATGCCGCTAACTTTTGTAAGCATAAACAATACGAACAATGGGGACAGTAGCGAAATCAATTGCCACCCCATCAGTACCGGGAATGCGATGAGCGCGACCCCGGTCCAAAGCATCATTTCCCCCAAATAATTAGGATGTCGCGAAAAAGCCCACAGCCCGGTCGTAATGAAACGCTTAGCATTTTCGGGCTGCCCTCTGAACAATTGCTTTTGTCTATCAGCTGTCACTTCAATCACAAAGCCGAGAACCCAAAGGACCAGCCCTGAAAGCGCCCAGCCATCAAAAGGAATTTTGTTAAGTGAAGTCATGGCCAGCAGTGCGCAGGAGGCAGTAATCGATATCCACATCGCCTGTAACGTCCAGGTGAGTAGATAGACTCGAAAGTCTGGAATGATGTCAATGAAACGTGAATCTGAACCTTTCTTTCGTACACGTAAAAATAAAAATACACCTAACCGACTCGCCCAGAAAATAATCACGATACCGAGCAGTGTACTCCGCAGGTCACCCCCTGAACCCAGCACTAACGCCAACAATGCCAGTGCGACATAAGTCGCGCTGCCAGCAAGATCAAAGTAATGCTCGGACTGATAGATGTAAGCAGGAATGAATGCCAGCCACTGGCTAAAAAAGGCGACACCTATACATATCGTAAATAGTGGGACACCGGCAACCAGAACACCATTTGATCCTCCAAGCTGTACTAAAGCGTACGCAACGAACGGTGAAGCGAGAATCACCAGTGTTGCCTTGGTTTGTAACGTCACATCAGATACCCAGAAACGGTTGCGCCATGCGCTGAAGTAACCCGGAGAATTTAAGCGGGCCACCTACCGCTGCGATACAAATGCATTCGTCTTCCGCTGTGACTACTGGCTGATGCAGTGTGCTGTCATCTGCGTCTTCAATATCGCCAACTTTGAAGATTGCGTCTTCACAGAAATAAGCGCCTTTTAAGACCAGCGTCAATTCACTACCATTATGGCTATGCTTCGGCAGTACCGTGCCGGGATCAGCCCGTAACATCAGCATCTTGTCTTCTTCGGTATCCGTCTATCTGCACACTCGCAGACCCTTACCTGCCTTCATC
>JAQWMV010000099.1 GCA_029246605.1 Pseudomonadales bacterium
CTGACTGGTCCTTTTTATTTGTGCACCTTTACATTGCGATTGCCAACATAACATACGATATTCATAATATGTGTAGTTGATAGCATCGGGGTCATCACTCTCGTCTACGACTATCCACGAACAAAATCGCGAATGACCTCACCGCGGCTATCTCCGATCATTTTGCCTTTCTCTATCAATATCTTTCCTGCAACGAGTGTTGCATCATAGCCTTCACTCTTCGTGACAATACGACCCACACCGAGTGGCAAGTCACGGACAAATTCCGGGTGACAAGACTTCAGGTTATCGTAATCAATCACATTGATATCAGCATACCATCCTTCACGAATTTCACCTCGCTCCTTTAAACCGAGAACCTGGGCAGACTGCGCAGTTATCCGGTGTACCGCCTCCTCCAGGGTAAAGACATCGCGGTCTCTGGCGAGCTCGCTCAACAAGAAGGTCGGTGAATCTGCGTCTGTAAACAATCCAACATGGGCACCCGCATCACCCAGCATCGGGATCACCTGTGGCGCGCGCATCAATTCCCATTGGTGTTCCAGTTTGCTGCCAAATGCCCACATATTCCAGAGTTCGCGGCCTTCAGATTGGATCATCCGGTCTACATACACTTCTATTGGATGCTTGCCATCAGCTTCTGCAATACTAGCGAGCGTCTGACGATGGTCAATATCCCAGCTGGGGTACTCGTCTAATCCCAGAGGATGCAGCAGATGAGCCCAGCTTATAAACTGCTCCAATTGTTTCCCCTCTGTGATCAGCTTCTCCCGCACACCCGGTTGCTTCATTGCCTCGACTCTTTCGGGAATAGTCATTAACGACATGACTTCCTCCCAGTTGGGACCCAGGACATTCTCGGTGGGGTTAAAAACAACCTGTGCCAATCCGAAAAAAGAACCACTCGGCCGCGTATGCATGCAAGAGGACATCTTCTTTCCGTCTAGGTTGTTTCGATCCAGAAATTCCTTCCACTGTGAGACGTCATCGCCTCCTCTTGCCGTGTTGGAAAATACCACGTGGCATCCGGCTTCCGCGCCGTCTTCCAGCATCTTCTTGTCTATTTCAAAGCGATTTTCCACATCCAGCACGGCCTGAAACAAACCTCCCCGGCCACCTGCCTCAACAATGGCTTTCTGAATCGCCCTGGTTTCTCGTTCGTTAGCCCAGGTTCCAGGTACCATTCGACCATCTGGCATTATGTGATTCTTAAAACGAGAGGTTGAAATGCCAACCGCGCCTTCTTCTATAGATCGTTTGACCAGATCGACAATCTTCGCCAACTCACGATCGTCTGCCTGTACTCCATAATCGAGACTTTTGTCGCCCATCACTTCATAGCGGATCGCACAATGGCCAGCCAGACCAACAATGTTTATTGCAGGATCAAGACTTTCAAGGGTATCCAGATATTCGCCATAACTTTCCCAGTTCCATGGGAGACCATCGAGAATCGCTTCGGCTGAAATATCTTCTACTGCTTCCATAAGCTCAGCCAGAAAACGCTTGTTCTCTTTACGCACAGGAGCAAACGTCATCCCGCAGTTACCTATTCCCGCCGTGGTAACACCGTGATAAGAGCTGGGGCTCATTTGAGGATCCCATCCGGCTTGCGCATCAAGATGGGTATGTAGATCCACGAATCCGGGCGTCACAATCTTGCCGCTTGCATCGATGGTTTTTCCTGCGGCTCCTCCCGAGAGATCGCCAATCCGAGTGATGCGACCACCGTCGATTGCAACGTCCGCACGCCTGGCGTTGGCGCCTGTGCCATCAACGACCTTACCGCCGCTTATTATCGTTTCATGTTCCACAATTACCTCCACAAAGAAGAACGCAACAGTGTATCAATATTCCGCTAATTTATTACGCTCGATCAATTCAAAGTCAATCTCGACGCTAAGTCCCGGACCTTGCGGAGCATGCACCAAGCCATTCGAATCGACCACAATATCCTGCACAAGTCCATGCTTCTGCGCCTCATCTGGCAGCAACACCTCAAACAGTTCACAGTTTGGGATGGCCATGATGAGGTGCAAACCGGCAACGTTGTTTAGACTATTGCCACCATGGTGAACCTCATAGTTCATTTGAAATGACTCTGCCAGGTGAGCGGTCTTCAAACAGGATGTCAGCCCACCTTTTATCGCGACATCGCCGCGCAAATAGTCCGTCGCCTTATTCATGATCCAGGGCGCATACGATTTCGGCCCGAGCATTGGCATTTCCGTCGCCATAAGGGGAATCCCGAGGACCTGTTTCAGCTTGCCATAGGAATACAGATCATCAGCAGGCAGCGGGTCTTCGTACCAATAGAAGCCCAGTTCCTCGACCGCACGACCGACTCGTAGTGCGTTGGGATAATCATAGGCCCAGCATGCATCCAGCATGACGCGAAAGTCGTCGCCTACCGCTTCGCGGACTGCTTTGCAGACTTTGATGTCTTCTTCCGGAATCGCCGGCGGGTGAATCTTGTAGGCCGCCCAACCCAGTTCCTTGAACTTAACGGCTTCCTCTGCGTAATCCTGCGGTGTATCCAACACTGCAGAACTCGCATACGCTGGAACTGACTCTCGAAATGTCCCCATCAGTTCATGCACGGGCACGCCCGCGGCCTTGCCTGCGAGGTCCCACAGCGCTACATCCAGCGCACCGATCACGCGCATCGTGCCGCCCATTGCCCATACGGACATCCTCTGCCAAATTCGTTCACGAGCGAGCGGATTTTCGCCCATCAGCATGGGCTTATAGCGTTTCACCAGACTAGCGGCATCGTTCATTGCGCCACCTAACGCGGTGCCAAGAAACGCGTGCCCCTCGATACCTTCGTCGGTTAAAATGCGAATAAGCGCCAATTGGCTGTTAAAACGATTCTTATTGGTCGCGGTGCGGTGATATCGAGTCGGTGGTATGTCTCGCCACTCCCACACTGTCGCTTTCACATCTGTAATCTTCATTGCGTTTCTTCCTCTACTTGATAAATGGTGGTCCAGTAAAAGCGGGATTATCAAATGCCGGTACTGGCATTGACATCACGCGCTCTTTCATCAGCTGGTCTTTATCGGACATCTGGAATCCTCTAATCTGTGATCCTGACTATACATGCGCATATGAGCATGTTCATGGATCCTGATCAGTTCCTAAGTTTTTCTGCCCAGAGACATCATGCCGTAGTCTTCGTCATCACCAATTTCGCAGCCGCCAAGGTTGGCAAATCGCGAGTTGGTCATATAGGCGCAGATGCCCCAGGTGAGTTCTGATATCTGTTTGTTGGAGTAAGTCTCTGACATTGCTGTGAGCGTTTCTTCGGTGGGTCGCGCGTCAACGACCATCTCGTTGGTGAACTTGATTACCAGTTTTTCTGCTTCACTGAACAGATCAGAATCCGTGTCCCCGGCAATCAGGGCATCTAACTGTTCCTGGGTGCCGCCGCGTCTGACCATCGAGGCGCCATGGTTGCCCGATTCATAGGAAGAGTTGGCGATTACGCTCGCCTGTACCACGGCAATTTCTTTGAGTAGCAGGGGAAAGCCGTCGTCGTCCTCTTCCCAGATGGTTCGGTTGAATGCGGTGTAGGCTTTGAATGCTTTGGGTACATGGGCCCAGACATGAAACAGTGCGAGATCGAACCGGTAGTTTTCCCAGAATGCCTTGAATTCGGGGTCCTTGATATCGTCCTTCTCGAGTAGTGGTATGTGTTTCATGCTGTCTCCAATTAGTTAATGAGGTTGGATGGGCCATTCCTCGGCCCATCGATGCAGTAGTTTAACCGTTTCCTCACAATGAGTTTAACCATGACCCGAAGAAATTATGTACACTGGCTGTTTGCAGAAATGGAGTCCCCACCGGAAATGAGTTTGTACGACGAGTTGCACCGGCCGCAGTTTCACTTTTCACCCAAGAAGAACTGGATGAATGACCCGAATGGTCTGGTTTACCAGGATGGCGTTTGGCACCTTTTTTTTCAGTACAACCCCGAGTCGAATATATGGGGGAATATGACCTGGGGTCATGCGGTCAGTGATGACCTGATGCATTGGCAGCAGGTTGAACATGCGCTACATCCGGATGAGACAGGGACCATGTTTTCCGGTTGTGCGATTGTTGATAAGGAAAACACGGCCGGCTTTGGTAAATATGCATTGCTGTTCTTCTACACAGCCGCCGGGGACTATGTAGATCCACGTGTGCCTTTTACGCAGTGCATAGCGTACAGCACCGACAACGGTAAACAGCTTACCAAGTACGAAGGCAACCCTGTCGTCGAATGGATCGCGGGCACTAACCGTGATCCCAAGGTGATATGGCATGAAGGGTCTGCGCATTGGATTATGGCACTGTATCTGGATAAAGACAGGTACTGCCTGTTGCGTTCCACCGATCTGAAGACGTGGGAACAATTCCAGGAGCTGCGACTTGAGGGCGACGATGAATGTCCTGACTTTTTTCCGCTAACGGATGAAGCAGGCGAAGAGCGTTGGATACTCTGGGGAGCCAGCGGGATCTATAAGGTGGGCAGTTTCGATGGCACTGAGTTTACGCCTGACACCCAAGCCAGAGTCGGCGAGCATGGTCCCGCTGGATATGCCGCGCAAACCTGGAGCGACACACCCGATGGTCGGCGCATACAGATTAGCTGGATGCGCGATGGTATATATCCCGAGATGCCGTTTAACCATCACATGTCTACTCCGGTAGAGCTCACGCTTGCTGGCTCCGGCAACGATGTCACATTGGTTCGCTGGCCGGTTCCGGAAGTGGAATCCGTACGGGCACAAAGTAAATCGTTTGATCAGCAGGTGGTAGTCGCGAAAAAGCCCTATATCGTCGAGACCGAAGCAAAGTTACTGGATGTGTCTTTTGACATCAGTAAACAGGATTCGAGCAGTCTCTACGTTATTATCCGCGGTCAATACATGATGTTTGACTGGACAAAAGGGCAGCTCAGTTTTATCAGAAGTGGTTTAAAATCAAGCCTAGCGGAATCGGGTGTGCCGATACCGGCAGGCGACAGGCTCTCGGTACGTATGCTGATCGACAAAACGTCTGTAGAGATATTCCTCAACCAGGGAATGGTGTCTGCCTCATTTAACTTTTTGCCCGGCGCTTACATTGATCCGCTCGTGATTCAGTCTAGGGACAGTGAGCAGACAATCGACAATCTGGAAGTACATGAGTTATCGTCCATCTGGACCTGACAACACCGGGTACAGAAACACCCCTTTATGAGCGTTTCATGTAGGGGCGTTTCATGACAGGCATTTGTTAGATATCACCATAACGATTCAGCGACCCACAAGTTAACCACGACACTAAACAGGATATTATTAATGAAAGATTTGAAAGGTAAAACAGCTTTTATTACCGGTGGCTCTACAGGCATTGGTTTTGGTATGGCGACCGTCTTCGCCCGTGCAGGGATGAATGTTGCTATCACCGATATTCGTGATGAACAACTTGTGATCGCCGAGAAAGAACTGAAGACCATCACTGACAACGTGATCACAATTAACGTCGACTCAACTGATAGTGGTGCGATGGAAAACGCAGCCGATGAATTGGAAAAATCATTCGGCCCGCTTCATGTTCTCTGTAACAACGCAGGAATCCCTGGTGGCGCAAAGATACTTGAAACCGACGACGCACGTTGGCGACTGGTTTTCGACGTCAATTTCTATGGGCCTATCAATGGGATTAACGCGTTCCTGCCACGTATGCTTGAGCACGGTGAGGAAGGACATATTGTGAATACCTCGTCGTTCAGTGGCATCCATGGCCATGGGCATCAGTCAGCGTATGGCAGCAGTAAATTTGCTGTGGTCGGCATGTCCGAGTTTTTGCGAAACGATCTTGCCGATACCAACATTGACGTTTCTGTTCTTTGCCCTCACGTTGCAGATACGCCGATTATCGCGAATCTTAAGAAGAGAGTGACAGAAGATGTCCTCAAAATGATTAACGAAATGGCCGTGCCAGCAGAAACCGTTGGGTCTCAAGTCATGAACGCGATACTCACCAACGAATTCTACGTTTTTTGTGATGGCACCCACACGCGGGGCATGCTTGAAACGCGGTGCAACGATATGATCGCTGCGATGGACCGGCAGTTCCCTAAGACCTAAGACCAATCGTGCTGTCGTAGTCCCGCTTACGTTACCGCCTTCTAAGAGATTCTTTCGACACTGGGCATTTTGTGACTGGCGTCACTTCCACGAGCCTCTTCATGCAGACGTTCCTATACGTCTGTATTGGTTGTCTTTAACGGTACCTTGAAATAGACTAAGTCATCAGACTAAGCTGCCTTGCAGGGAATATGACTCCAGAAAATATGCTTCAGACTGTCAACATTCACGACGCCAAAACACAGTTCTCCAAACTTGTCGCTCGTGTAGAAATTGGCGAGGAAATCATTATCGCCAAATCGGGAAAACCCGTCGCGCGACTCGTGCCAATGAACTACGGTGAAGAACGCATCCCCGGTATCGCAGAGGGCAGCGTTACGGATGCTTTCTTCGACCCGTTACCCGATGATGAGCTCAAGCATTGGGAATGAATACCTATATCCTGGACACACATGTGTTCCTCTGGTGGTTATTCAACGATGCACGTCTGTCCTATACGGCAAGAGGAATCATCAAAGACAGCGCAAACGACTTGCTGATCAGCGCCGCCTCGGCCTGGGAAATTGCCACGAAACACCGTATCGGCAAGCTGCCAAAAGCCACGCCTGTGGTGCAGGACCTACCTGCCTATCTACAGCGCACCCGTGTAAAACCGTTGGATATTACCATCGAGGACAGTCTACTGGCGGGATCAATGAATCATGCTCATCGCGACCCATTCGATAGAATGATCATTGCCCAGGGCAAGATCCGTAATCTACCGGTGATCACCAACGACCCGGTATTTCAACAATCAGGGTTTGGCATCAGCGTTGTTTTCTAGTGGGAACAAATCGAGCGCAATAGCCTCTGCCACCTTTATCCCGTCTATGCCCGCAGACAAAATGCCACCGGCATAACCCGCGCCTTCACCAGCAGGATAAAGACCCTTGGTATTGATGCTCTGGCA
>JAQWMV010000100.1 GCA_029246605.1 Pseudomonadales bacterium
GGTTGCCGACGTAGAAGCAATTGAAACCTCTACGCTCAGAGCCGTCGAGGTTCGGGCCAGACCAATGTACCGTTGTTGGTCTGAAGAATACGATATCACCGGGGTTCATTGCTGCCTCAGCCAGGTCAGGGTGATCCGACAGGTCTGTGGGCTCGCTTGCTTTCAGGTGGGCAAATTCTTCTTCTCTGA
The DNA here is from genome assembly GCA_029246605.1 of Pseudomonadales bacterium. Classification (GTDB taxonomy): domain Bacteria; phylum Pseudomonadota; class Gammaproteobacteria; order Pseudomonadales; family Azotimanducaceae; genus UBA7455. The sequence goes on from JAQWMV010000100.1 coordinate 190, forward strand.
GATAAGAGCCTTTCAGAAATTGTAGACAGCCATTTTGCTTATTCACCTCATCAAGCGCGACCCAGATGACGCCACCCTGCATGGCGTCGGAGTGCGGATGTATTTCCTGATCGTTTTCATTCTTGGTGAAAAAACTGGCTGTCGTAGCTTCGGGTTTCTTGCCTAGCAACATTTCGAGAATGTGAACCTGAGGGCCGTTGTGCAGCAATTCCCCAAAGTAATCATCGAGTCTCTCGAGTCCTTTGGTCACATTGCTGAACATCCCACTGTATTTGATATTCTTGGTGGCGTTTTCTGCGCGACGACAGATTTCATCGATCTGCTCCTTTGGGAAGAAGTCACGGATCATAACGAATCCGTCTCGATCAAAGTCTGCTTTAAGGGTTTCTTGCTGTGCGATGTCCATGTAGGTGCCTTTAGATGTGTTCACTTGTTTATAGAGGGTAATGATACCGCTTGCTTTAGCCATTCAAAACACTTGGATGGCGAACTTCCCCCAGATTTTCAGATATGCCACTCACTCGCTGGCCGATCAAGATGGCTCTGCATCACGTCTTCATCCAATACTGCACCCAGACCGGGCCCTGTTGGGAGTGTGGTGTGTCCGTCCTCGACAGGCGCGAAGGGTGAATTTACCAGCGCATTGAATAAAGGGCTTTCGTCGAATTGCAGTTCCAACATTTCGAAGGTATCGAGCGCGGCTGACATCTGCAGGCTTGCGGCATGGCAGATCGGACCACTTGGATTATGGGGTGAGACCTTGGCGCCAAAGTCGGCACAGCCTGCAGCGGTACGTTGCATTTCTTGAATGCCACCGATGTATTTCATGTCTGGCATGACGATGTCGTAAGCATTGCCTTCGCAATAGGGACGGATAGTGTCCCAACCGACGTTCTGCTCCAGCCCGGCGTGGTACATGCCGAGCGCATTACACTGCTGGTGCAGGCGCGCCAGTGCGGGAATGTTGGCCTCGATTTCCGGTAATGGCGTTTCGATCCAATAGACGCCCATCTTGGCTGCTGCTTCATTGAGTGCCTGCGCCGTGGCTTCGTCGAAACGCCAGTGGCAATCGACCATAAGGAGTGCCTTTTGCCCGACGACCTCTCGCACGGCAGCGATGCGGTCGAGTCCTGCCTGCATAGCCTGCACACCGTCACCCTGGGAGCAGATTTCAGTATTCACCTCATCGAAAGGTGCTAGCTTAAAAGCCAGATGCCCGGTGGACATGGCAGTCTGTGCGCTGGTTGCGAATCCTTCGGGTGTACGCTGTTCGGTACGTCGGTTTATGTTCGCATAGACCGGTATTCGTTCACGGCAAACGCCGAGCGATTGCGCGAGGGACTGATCGTTTGATTGTGCGCGCAGACTCCAGAGCGCCTGGTCAATGGCACTCACGATACCGGATTCCGTAATGTTTACTGGTGCATGTCGGATGACGAACTCATTAGGCTGTGATTCGTTGAGCAACAATGGCATCAGGCGATTCGCCTGATTGACTAGATCGTCTTCAAATAGTTGTAACGTGGCCTCGCCTTCGCCGTTGCATCCATCTTCGGTATGCAGTCGCACAAAGACCCAACAGGTTTTGTGCGTGATGCGCACGACGTGCAGCGTCGCGCTTTGTAAAATGGTGTCGCTCATCGCTCTAGACAGCCTTGATGATAGTTACAGTTAACAGAACGACGTTTAGTCAAAGGATTTCCTCACGCTGTAGCTTCTTTACTGCAACAGTTCCGAATCATCATAGGCCTGCCTTGACGAGCAGGTTCTTGAGGGCATCGCAATTGCGGATGCGTTCTTCGCTGGTAGTCCCCAGGAAGCTGACATTAAGCGAGGTGACACCACTATCCCGTAGCGCCTGTAGTCGGTCCAGCACAAACCCTTCGGGTCCGACTAACGATGTGGCATCGAGAAACGACTGCGGGATGGCTGCCTCGGCTTCCGACTTGCGTCCGGACAGATAGAGCTCCTGAATACGTTCCGCTTCAGCTTCGTAACCATATTTACAAAATATCTGGTTGTAGAAATTCTTGTCTTTAGCGCCCATACCACCCACATACAGGGCAGTGTTGGGTCGAGACATATTACGATAATCCTCAAGGCCCTCACCGATGGCGACGGCGCCCCCGGCATAGATATCCAGCGGCGGCATGTCTAAAGGTCGCTTGGCATTGCCCTTGGCCAGTGCGCTTGACCAGACTTTTTCAGCCCCCTCGGCCATATAGAATGCGGGCAGCCAGGCTTCGGCGATCTCAGCGGTCATGGCAACAGTCTTCTCGGCGAGTGTCGCTAAGGCAACTGGAATGCTGTCGCGGTAGGGGTGGTTGATGATCTTCAGGGGAATGCCTAGTCCCAGGCCTTCGTCCTTGGGAAGCGGTATATGGTACTTCTTGCCATCATGAACCAGTTTGTCTTCACGCTTCCAAACTTTGCGGCAGATCTCGACAACCTCACGGGTTCGTGTCATGGGTGCATCGTAGGGCAGTCCATGGAATCCTTCGATAACCTGAGGACCAGAGGCCCCGAGTCCCAACATGAAACGGCCCTCGGATAACGCATCCAGACCAGCCGCGGTCATTGCCATCAGGGCGGGTGTGCGACTGTAGATGTTAAGAATCCCTGATGCGATTTGAATACGTTTTGTTTTTGCCGCGACATAACCCATGGCGCTGACACCATCGAAGGAATAGGCCTCAGGAATCCAGACGACGTCTAACCCGGCCTTTTCATACTCAACCAGTTCCTTGGTTGCCCCCACGTAACCCTGGGCGTAACTCATCAGCATTGAGATTTTCAAAATGGTTCTCCTGTCGGATGGCGGTATAGCAAAGCAGAGATACTGGCACACCTGCAAAGTGCAGAGCAAGGGCAGCGGTCGTGATACTATCGATTGGCGTTAGTTAGTCTGGGCTTAAGTATGAAATCGTGCAATCAGTGTGGCAAATGCTGTATCAAATATACAGATGGTGGTCTTTCAGCGACCCCGGCCGAAATTGATTGGTGGGAGGAGCATCGACCTGAAATCGCCCAGTACGTCGCCGGTGGAGATATCTGGATGGACCCGGTTACAGGGCACCAGCTCAGCCGTTGTCCCTGGTTGATGGAACTTGCTGGCGAAAACAAATATGCTTGCCAGATATACCATGATCGTCCCGATGACTGTAAACAGTACCCCGTACACATTGCAGAAATGGTCCGGGATGAATGCGAAATGATAGAGAAAAGCGATCTGATAGATTCGCAAAAAGCCCAAAGGCGGTTGGATATCATTATGAGTGACAGTCGACCTCACTATGGCGCTTAGTTTACTAATTTAATAGGATTTGACGGATGCAAATTGGCTTAACAGAAGATCAGATACAGTTTCGGGACGTAGTCTCACGGTTTCTGACTGATAAATCGCCTGCGGACGAAGTCCGACGTTTGATGGGCTCGAAGGAGGGTTACGACGCTGCCGTGTGGCGGCAGCTCTGCGCGGAAGTCGGTCTCGCCGGTATCCATATTCCGGAGCAATATGGCGGCGCAGGGTTTGGTCCGGTGGAACTCGGCATCGTGGCAGACCAGATGGGGCGAACCCTATTCTGCGGCCCCTATTTTTCATCAGCTGTAATGGCATCCTATGCGCTCCTCGACTTTGCCAGCGAGGCCCACAAAGAAGCACTGCTGCCTGAGATCGCTTCGGGTGCGACCATTGCAACACTGGTGCTGGACAACATGGATGCACCACAGAATGTGGGTCAGTCAATTACCGCAACGGAAACAAAAGAAAGTCATGCGCTGAACGGAAGTGCTGCGGCGGTGGTTGACGCACACATTGCTGACCTGCTGCTGGTACTCGCGTCGGACGGCGATGGCATTTCTCTTTACTGCGTACGAGCGAATGCATCCAATGTGAATGTTGAACCGGTAGAAGCACTGGATGCAACTCGCAAACTGTCACGGGTCAGTTTCAAAGAGACGCCCGCGCAGCGGGTAAGCGAAGGCTGTGTTGTTGAAATGGACAAGCTATGGGATCAGCTCTGCATAGTATTAGCGCACGAAATGATCGGCGGTGCGCAGGCATTGCTCGAAAATACCGTGGACTACAGCAAGATGCGGGTGCAGTTCGGCCGGGCAATTGGATCGTTCCAGGGATTAAAGCATTGTTGTGCTGATCTATTAGTAGAAGTCGAACTCGCCAAGGCCGCGACGCATCACGCAGCGCAGTGCCTGGCGAGCGGCGATGGCGATGTCTATGCGGCGAGTATGGCCAAGTCAATGGCGGCGGATGCCTATATGAGTGCCGCACGCACGGCGATCCAATTACGCGGGGGTATCGGCTTTACCTGGGAGAACGATACCCACATGTGGTTCAAACGCGCCAAGAGTTCGGAAGTCTTTCTGGGATCGCCGCATTGGCACCGTGAAAGAATGGTACAACTGATTCAGGTAAACCATGCTAACTAACGAAGAAATAAAGGCAGAAGTCACCGAGTGGCTGGATGCAAACTGGTCCGCTGACCGATCCTTGTCAGAATGGCGCGAGATCTTGGTAGACGCAGGTTGGGCTGCACCTGCCTGGCCCGCAGACTGCTTCGGTCGTGATTACACCACTGTCGAAGCGGCTGTCGTCAGTGAAGTGTTTCGAGACAAAGGCGCCCTAGGCGCGGCACAGGGTATTGTTCGAGGGCTCGCCGCAGAAACTGTGCTTGTTCATGGCACTGACGAACAGAAACGTCGCTTCCTGCGACCGATGCTAACCGGCGAACAGGGCTGGTGTCAGTTATTCAGTGAGCCGGGTAGCGGATCTGACCTTGCCGGAGCTTCCACCAAGGCCGAGAAAAAAGACGGTAAGTGGATCATTAACGGACAGAAAGTATGGAATACCAGCGCCCACCATGCAGACTTCGGATTACTGCTGGCCCGCACGGACTGGGATGTACCGAAGCATCAGGGCCTAAGTTATTTTCTCCTCGATATGCACCAGCCCGGTGTCGAAGCACGGCCATTAAAGCAAATGAACGGTCATGCCTCCTTCAATGAGGTGTTCATGGTGGATGCCGAAGTACCTGAGCACGACATGTTAGGTAACGAGGGTGAAGGGTGGCGCATCGCGGGTACAACGTTGTCCAAGGAAAGGCGCGGGTTTTCCGGCGATCGCACCGGCGGTCCTTTGCAGGAGCATACAGGTCCAATATACGAGGAATATCGAAAGGAACTGGCCATAGATCTTGAACCCTATGTCTG
>JAQWMV010000101.1 GCA_029246605.1 Pseudomonadales bacterium
CCAGGATAGAGAGCGTTACGATCAGCGCAACGATACTTTGAATAACTTCAACCATAGATTTTCTTAATCTCGTTTAGTGCCAGTTCCCTTGCGGTACGATCTAGTTCAATAACGGCCTCTATTGTAGGTGCTTCTACGGAATTTGTCTGTTCCAGCACCGAACTGATAATTACTGGTATATCCATAAACCCAATTAGTTCATCAAGAAAGTGTGCGACGGCAATCTCATTTGCCGCATTCAACGCGATTGACATGCTCTGAGGGGCCTCGCTGACATCCCGGGCAAGCCTTAAACAGGGAAATTGCTCGTAGTCCGGCTGCTCGAAATGCAAGGCGGGCATGACGGTGAGATCCAGTGAATCAACCGCCGAAGGGATTCTTTTAGGCCAGGCCAGACCGTGCGCTATCGGCGTTCGCATATCGGGGTTACCCAGTTGGGCAACGACAGAACCATCAAGATATTCCACCATGGAATGCACAATACTCTCCGGATGAATCATGATGTCAATCAGCTGTGGCGACACGGAAAACAGGAAACTCGCTTCCAGCAACTCCAGCCCTTTGTTCATCATCGTTGCAGAATCTACTGAGATTTTTCGGCCCATTTTCCAGTTTGGATGCGCACAGGCCTCATCGGGTGTAACCGTTTTCATATCCAATTCAGCGCGCAGCAACGGCCCGCCAGAACCAGTCAAAATTAAACGCTTCACACCCTCAGCATGGCCCTTGGCACCATTGGCAAGACACTGGTAAATTGCATTGTGCTCACTATCGATAGGCAGTAACTCGGCACCACTTTGTTGAACCTCCGACATAAACAAACTGCCCGACATGACCAATGACTCTTTATTGGCTAATAATATCCGCTTCCCCACACGAACGGCTGCCAGAGTCGGCTCCAACCCCGCGGCACCCACTATTGAGGCCATGACCATATCAGCATCACCATGGCCAGCGACGTCACAAAGGCCTTTCCTGCCACCGAGCACTTCCGTTGACAGATCAGCAAGTCGATCACGTAGCTGTCCAGCACTCGCCTCATCGCGCAACACGGCAAATTTTGGTTTAAAGGTACGGCACTGCTGTTCTAGTAGATCCACGTTGGTATTGGCTGTTAGTGCAAACACTTCATAGTGCTCATGGTTACTGGCAATTACGTCCAATGTATTCACACCAACGGTACTGGTTGACCCCAGAATCGTGACCTTTTTCATGCCGTCACCATCCAAACAATCAGCGCAAACAATGGCGCCGCCGATAACAGGCTGTCGATTCGATCCAAAAAGCCCCCGTGTCCTGGCAACAGGTTGCTCGAATCCTTAACACCGGCATTGCGTTTAAACATACTGAGTGTGAGATCCCCAAGTACAGACACGACGGCCACGAGGGCGCAACAACCTATGAAGATAGCTCCCTTAATGGAAACAAGCTGAACCGTATCGGGTCTGGCAAGTGCCATCAATAACCCAATGATAACGGCGGTGGCGAGCCCCCCATAAAAGCCCGCCCACGATTTCCCAGGGCTCACGCTGGGTGCAAGTTTACGCTTGCCGAGGGCTTTGCCTGTAAAGTAAGCACCAATATCAGCACCCCAGATCAACAGGAAGAGCAAAATAATGAGGTAATTGTTGTCGGGGTACATCTTCAGTTGCACCATGGCGACAAACGCAGACAGCAGGACCAGTATTCCAACCATCAATCTCGGGATCTTCGATGACCAGACCTCTGCAAATGCTGGATAGCCCACCACGAAAAACAGGGCAATCACCCACCAGAGTATTCCCGGGATCAGGATGTAAACGGCAGGTACGAAGAAAACAAAAGGCAGCGTAAGACCCAGCAAGCCCGCATATATCAACCGCGAGGAACCGGAAAACCCAGCGAGTTGAGCCCACTCCCATGCGCTGACCAGCATGATTAACCCAACAAAAACTGCAAATCCATATAAGGGGAGGAAAAAGACGCCCGCGATCGCGATTGGAGCCATAATCAACGCTGTTATAACTCGCTGCTTCAGCATGGAAATCAGATTTCCATCAAATCAGATTCTTTCGTCTCCAGCATGGAATCGACTTTCTTGATCTTGACATCAGTCAGCTTCTGCACCAACTCTGCACCTTTTCGTTCGTCATCTTCAGTAATTTCCTTTTCCTTTAGAAATTCCTTTAGATCATTGTTGGCATCCCGGCGAATATTTCGTATTGCAACCCGCGCTTGCTCGGCCTCGGTCTTAGCAATCTTGGTCAGATCACGACGGTTTTCCTCGGTTAAAGGTGGCATGGGAAGCCGAATATTCTCACTGGCGGTCGAAGGATTTAGGCCGAGATCAGACTTTAGGATCGCCTTTTCGATGGCGCCGACCGAACTTTTTTCCCAGGGTGTAATAAGCAGTGTACGGCCATCCTCGACAGAAACGTTAGCCATCTGATTTATCGGCGTATCATTCCCGTAATAGGAAACCAAAACGCCATCCAAAATACCCGGATGGGCTCGCCCTGTACGAATTCTGGAGAAAGCACTCTCCAGCGCCTCAAGTGATTTGTCCATTCGCTGTTCAGCGTCATCTTTGATATCTTCAATCACAGCGTTGCCTCCTCGTTACTCTCGGTGACTCCCGGTTACTCAATCGTCGTACCTTCGTCTGTTCCAATTACCGCATTGGCTAATGCGCCAGGTTTATCCATACAAAAAACCCGCAGTGGCATTTGATGATCACGGGCGAGACAAATCGCTGTGAGATCCATCACACCTAACTGCTTTTCCAGAACTTCATCGTAATCCAAATATTTGTACTGAATAGCGTCTTTATTAACCATAGGGTCTGAATCATATACTCCATCGACCTTGGTTGCCTTCAAAACGATGTCGGCATCGACCTCGATACCTCTAAGGCATGCCGCCGAATCGGTGGTGAAGAATGGATTACCAGTACCCGCAGAGAAGATCACCACGTCACCGCCATTCAAGTGTCGAATAGCCAGTCGCCGATCGTAGTGCTCAACCACCCCACTCATGGGAATCGAAGACATCACCACGGTCTGAATATTGGCTCGCTCAAGGGCATCGCGCATGGCAAGGGCGTTCATGACTGTTGCCAGCATACCCATGTGATCACCGGTGACCCGGTCAAGTCCGACGGCATGCAGCTCTGCACCACGAAATAGATTGCCACCGCCAATAACCAAACCTATTTGAATACCGATGCCGACCAACTGGCCAATTTCGAGCGCTGTGCGATCCAGCACGGCAGGGTCAATACCAACACCATCATGACCAAGCGCTTCACCACTCAGCTTGAGTAGGATTCGACTATAACGTGGCTTGGTTTTATTTGGCATATCAGCTCAGTTGTCTGGCGACCTCAGCCGCGAAATCTTCTTCTTCCTTCTCGATACCTTCGCCTACATCGTAGCGAACGAAGCGTGTAACCACTGCGTTCTCTTTTTTAAGCAAGGCACCTACTTTCGTATCGGGATCTTTAACAAAGGCCTGCTCTGTCAAACTGATTTCCGCGAGATACTTCCGTATTCGACCATCGATCATCTTTTCGACAATCTCTGGAGGCTTACCGCTGTCCTCGGCTTGCGCAGCGTATATTTCGCGCTCCTTAGCAACGATGTCTTCAGAAACATCTCCAGGATTAACCACAGTCGTCTGGGCCGTCGCCGCAATGTGCATCGCGATATCTTTGCCAAGTTCGGGGTTACCACCTTCCATCGACAGCAACACACCGATCTTACCGGTCGTATGGATATAACTGTGAACACCAGGTGTATCGTAGACTTCTACGCGACGAATACTGATGTTCTCGCCAATTTTTTGCACAAGTTCTTCACGCGTTTTGTCGAGGTCCGTCAATGCTTTCACATCGCTTTCTTTTGAATCAAATACCCGATCAGCAACGGTTTGTACGAACGCGGTGAAGTTGTCATCGCGTGCAGCGAAATCGGTTTCACAGTTAACTTCAACCATGATTCCCCGGTCGTCACCAACCCGAATAGCAACCAGCCCGTCACTAGCAATACGACCTGCTTTCTTTGCGGCTTTCATGCCACTCGATTTGCGCAGGTTGTCGATCGCCAACTCCATGTCTCCGTCGGCCTCTACGAGTGCATTTTTGCAATCCATCATGCCGAGGCCTGTGCGCTCGCGTAACTCTTTAACCATAGATGCAGTTATAGACACTGTTTTTTCCTCTCTTAATATTTTGCGATGTTACTTAGATTCGTCTGCGTCATCTGACGTATCACCTGCATCTGATTCGGTATCATCCGACGCGGTATCATCCGATGCTGCAACAGGAGGCTCCTCAGCAGGTTCTGCAGCTGCGGGCTCTTCTTCTGCCGCTGCTGGCGCTGCCTCTTCCGCTGCGGGCGCTGCTTCTTCTGCCGGCGCTACCGCTGCGTCGTCCGCAGTCCCTTCATCAACGACTTCAACAAAGTCGTCTGCACTCACGTCACCCTGGAACTCTGCCTGGCCCTCAATGGCAGCATCAGCAATAGTTTCAACAAAGATTCGAATTGAGCGAATCGCATCATCATTACCTGGGATGATAAAATCAACATCGCCTGGATTACTGTTGGTATCCACGATGCCGACTACTGGAATCTTCAGCTTCTTAGCCTCAGTAATAGCAATTCTTTCGTGATCAACATCGATGACAAATATCACGTCCGGTAAACCACCCATGTCCTTGATACCACCCAGGGAGTTTTCCAACTTCTCAAGCGTACGCTGACGGGACAGGGCTTCTTTTTTGGTTAGCTTCTCAAAAGTACCATCCGCGCTCTGAGTTTCCAGATCCCGTAACCGACGAATCGATTGTCGGATGGTCTTATAGTTAGTCAACATACCACCCAACCAGCGCTTATCGACATAGGGCATGTTCGCCCGCGCTGCGTGCTCTTTTACCACCTTACCGGCGCTGCGTTTAGTGCCAACAAAAAGCACTTTGTTACGCCTTGCTACAACGCTACGCACGTAGTCCCTGGCCTCTTCGAGCAGGGGCATGGTTTTCTCAAGATTGATGATATGGATGTTGTTTCTGGCCCCAAAAATAAACTCATTCATTTTGGGATTCCAATATCTGGTCTGATGACCAAAGTGCGCGCCCGACTCAAGCAGGTCCCGCATAGATACGCTAGACATAATTTACTCCAAATTGATTTGGGTTAAGCCTCCACATACCCCATAATCCAACCAGCGAACTGGCACCCGAATTATGTGTCGGTACATGTGAGAAATTTTAGTTTTTCTGCTGGGAGATCCCAGCAGGCTGCGGGTTATACCATATTGAGGGCAACAAACCAAACGCTGCCTGTGATTCTGTTATAGTGTCCGCCGCGAAATCAGCTACGACCCTGTGTGAACATGCCAATCGAAATCAAGACATCGGAAGAAATCGACAAAATGCGGGCCGCAGGCGCCCTCGCGGCTGAGCAGCTGGAAATGATCGAACCCTTCATCAAACCCGGCGTCAGTACTGGCGAGTTGGACCGAATCTGCCATGAATTCACCATTGATCAGCAGCAGGCGATCCCTGCACCGCTTAATTACCATGGCTTTCCGAAATCCATCTGTGCATCAGTCAACCACGTGGTCTGTCACGGAATCCCCTCGGATGACAAGATTCTTAAACATGGCGACATTATTAACATCGATGTCACACCCATCAAAGACGGTTTTCACGGTGACACCAGCAAGACCTTTATCGTCGGTAAACCCACTGTTATGGCCGAGCGACTGATACGTATCTGCCAGGAATGTCTTTACCTCAGCATTGAAACGGTCAAACCAGGCAGCCACCTGGGTGATATCGGGCATGCCATTCAGGTTCATGCAGAAAAAAACCGGTATTCGGTCGTTCGAGAGTACTGTGGGCACGGTATCGGGCGAATTTTTCACGACGAGCCACAGGTTTTACACTACGGCAAGCCCGATACGGGCATCGTGCTTGAACCCGGCATGGTATTTACCATAGAACCCATGATTAACGTCGGCAAAAAAGAGGTGAAAGTACTGCCGGATGAATGGACTGTGGTCACCAAGGACCACAAACTCACGGCACAGTGGGAGCATACTATTCTGGTGACAGACACCGGATACGAAATACTGACCTACCGTAGCGACGATACTATTCCCAGGTGCACCTAGTGGAACAAGCGGCCAATCAGCAACTCGCTGAAGCGCTATCCGCCTCGCGACAACCCATAACGCTTTTCAAAAAAGCCCTTGCTGAATTTCACGAAACGCTGGACTCGCGTTTTCGAAGCGGCGTTTCCGCGAACGAATTACTCAAGGATCGCGCCACATTCATGGATCTGATTATGCGTTCCGCCTGGAATCGCTTTGAATGGAATGAGAACTTGTCCAGCTGGCGTAAAACACGAGTCTCACTGCTCGCGGTCGGTGGATTTGGCCGCGCTGAGCTGCATCCCTACTCCGATATCGATCTTCTGATTTTGTTGGAACGTTCGAATTACGACCTGCACCACGACAATGTTCAAAGTTTCCTGACCCTAATGTGGGATATCGGCCTTGAGGTCGGCTCCAGTGTCCGTTCCGTGAAGGAATGCCGATTTCAGGCAGGTAATGATGTCACAGTGTTAACTGCACTTATGGAGTCACGCACACTCTGTGGTGAAGACGATCTACGGTTACGCATGTGCAAACAGATTTCGCCGGAAAAAATCTGGTCCCCAAAAAAGTTCTACGAGGCAAAAAAGGCAGAACAGGAAGAACGACATACCAAGTATGAACATACGGAGTATAGCCTAGAGCCCAATATAAAAAGTGCACCCGGGGGTCTGCGCGACATTCAGACTGTCATGTGGATAGCCATGAGAAAATTTGGTCCCGTAGACTTTGACGACATGGTTCGTCAGCAGTTTTTAACCGAATCTGAGGCAACGATCCTTACCAAGGGGCGGGACCTCTTATGGAAAATCCGCTTCGGCCTGCACCTGATTGCCGCCCGTGAGGACGACCGACTGCTATTCGAACATCAGCAAAAACTTGCTGAAATGTTCGGCTATTCAGATGGTGATCTGTTGGCGGTCGAGCAGTTTATGCAGGAATACTACCGCTCAGCCCTAGAGATAAACCACACTAATCGTTTGCTGTTGCGTCACTTCGAAGAAGCGATCATCGAGCCTAACAAGCGTGTGCAGACAATACCCATTAACGAGCGTTTTCAGCTGCGCAATGGCTACCTTGAAGTCACCTCGCCGTCAGTATTCCCTGAACATCCTGCCGCCCTACTCGAAATGTTCGTCATTATGGGGGACAGGGATGATACCCTGGGTGTCAGTGCTGCGACCATTCGACTGGTTAGACAGCACGCCAGCCTAATTGACGAAAAATTTCGCAATGACCCCCAGGTTACCAAGTATTTTTTAGAGCTGTTGCGTTCTACACACCACCTGTTCTCCCAGCTTCGTAGAATGGAGCGTTACGGCATCCTCGGATTATATCTTCCGGAATTCAGCCGGATCATCGGCCAGATGCAATTCGACCTGTTTCATGTATACACCGTTGATGCACACACACTACAAGTCGTTCGTAATATGCGGCGTTTCAGATATAAAAATCAGAAACAAGAATTTCCGATAGCCGCACACATCCATCACAAACTACCCAAAATTGAGCTACTTTATATCGCCGGTTTATATCACGACATTGCCAAGGGACAGGGTGGCGATCATTCGGAGCTTGGCATCGAAATTGCCAGGCAATTCTGTGAGCGTCATGGTCTCGGCACCTGGGATACTAACCTCGTATGCTGGCTCGTGAAGAACCACCTGGTGATGTCAACAACAGCGCAGCGCAAGGACATTCAGGATCCAGAAGTCATTCATGAGTTTGCCATGCTGGTGCAGGATCAGGTCAGGCTGGACTATCTGTACTCACTGACCGTTGCAGATATTAATGCCACTAATCCAACGTTATGGAACAGCTGGCGCGCGTCACTGATGCGCCAGCTCTATCTGGATACCCGCAAGCTGTTGCGCAGTGGCGTTGAAAACTACGTAGACCGGCAGGAATACATTCTAGGCATACAAGAGCATGCCATCGAACGGCTCTTGGAATACAACCTTAACCGGGAAGAGACCCTGCAGATCTGGAATCATGTCGATGATGACTACTTCATTGCGGAATCGGTATCAGACATCATCTGGCACACCTCGACAATCAACAAACAAAACCTGGACGATGGTCCTTTGATCTCTATCCGGGATTCAACTACAAAACGGAGCGCATCTGAAGGTGCGACACAGGTATTCGTCTATATGCCGAATACACCAAGAATATTCGTCGCTATTGTTTCTGCCCTTGATGCCATGGCGCTTGATGTCGTCGATGCAAGGATCGCAAGCTCTGCGACCGACATGGTCTTTGATACCTTTACCGTCCTCGAGGCTGACGGTTCCCCCGTGGGAGACAAACCATCTCGCAAGGAGCGAATTAGAAAAACACTGCTTAAATATCTAATCGAGGATACACTACCCAGAGCCAGCCAACGACGAACACCTCGTGCGCTCAAGCAGTTTGTACTTAGAACTGAAGTCAACATTAGCAACGAGCAGACTTATTCAACGCTTAGCGTGACTGCCTCTGATCGACCCGGTCTGCTCGCCGTGCTTGCGGGTATCTTCTTCGACATGAACATCGTCGTCATCAGCGCAAAAATAACCACATTGGGTGAACGTGTGGAAGATGTCTTTCAGGTAAGTAAGAATGGTGGTGCAATTCTGAAAGATGCAGACAACCTGATCGATCGAATCTGCCAGGAACTCGACTTACACGTAGAAAAGGTAGCAGTATAAGTGAATTCTTTTTTAGATCAGCTTCACCCTTACCCGTTTGAGAAATTAAACGCGCTTATTAGCGATATCAATCCTCCCGATGATCTGGCTAACATTTCCCTCGCACTCGGTGAACCGAAACACCGGGCACCTGACTTTCTCATTGAGCAATTTGCAGATATCGACGCCATCTCCAAGGGCTTTGGTACCTATCCTCCTACCAAGGGAATACCCGAATTACGTGAGGCGATCGCCAGCTTTGTCTCGCGACGAAACAATCTTAATCGAGCCATCGATCCTGATACTGAAGCAATACCCGTTAATGGTACCCGTGAAGCGTTATTCGCTATCGCACAAACCGCGGTAAACAGTTCAAGTGACCAAATAGCACTGATGCCAAACCCTTTTTATCAGATTTATGAAGGGGCAGCGATACTCGCAGGGAGCACACCGCGATTTGTTCCATGCACAGAAAGTAATGGATTTAATCCAGATTTTTCTGATGTTAGCGACGAGGAGTGGCAACGCTGCAGCCTCGTCTATATATGTACGCCGGGCAACCCAAGCGGCGCTGTAATGAGTATTGCCGATCTGCAAGCCCTGATAAAAAAATCCGATGAATTCGATTTTGTTATCGCCTCTGACGAATGCTATTCGGAAATTTACGCCAGCTCGCCACCACCAGGATTACTGGAAGCAGCCAGCTCCATGGGGCGGGACGATTATAAAAACTGCATAACGTTCAACAGCCTGTCAAAGCGTTCGAATCTACCTGGTTTGCGCTCTGGTTACGCCTGTGGTGATGCCGCTGTCCTTGAACGATTTCTGCTATACCGTACTTACCACGGTTCCGCTATGGCGGTACAGAATCAATGGGTGAGCGCCATTGCCTGGCAGGACGAAGCACACGTCGGCTCTAATCGAAAGTTATACACCGAGAAATATGAAGTGTTCATGGACATTTTGAAGGATGTCTGGCCGATGAAGCGTCCTGAGGCCAGTTTTTATCTCTGGCCTAAAACACCCATTGCCGATGATGAATTTGCAAAAAAGCTGATCGCTTACGCCAACGTTAAGGTGTTGCCAGGCCGTTACCTGTCACGTGAAGTTGATGGCACAAACCCAGGTGTCGGTCGCGTGCGTCTGGCATTAGTCGCCGAAGTCGACGAATGCGCAGAAGCGGCCAATCGAATTAAAGCGATCTGGCACAAATTGCAGTAAGCACAGCGACTAATTCAGGCAAATTGCGATAATATGTGCGTCTCGATGCGGACAGGGATCCACAATGTATAGTTTGGCAGTTGGTATAGGTACCAAAAATAGCAAAGGCGACTGGCTGGAGGTGTATTATCCACAGCCCACCATCAACCTGGATGAAGCACTGGTCACCAGTATCAGTTCCGTCATCGACTATGATGGCGGGAATGTCGCAATCGACTTAAACGATGCAATGATCAGTGAACTGGCTGCAACTATTACTGATGACGCAACCAAAGAAACCCTGACGGCGATTCAGGGCTCGGTACGTCCAATGGTGCTGACACTATTGGAATCAGACAGCAAACCTACCTCCACGCCAGAGGTCTACCTAAAGCTGCATCTGTTGTCACATCGCCTGGTCAGACCCAACGAAACCAATCTCGATGATCTATACGGACTACTTCCCAATGTCGCCTGGACCGAAATCGGCGCTGTTGACCTAGAAGAACTGACTACATTGCAAATCAATACCCGGAAAGAAGGTCGTGTATTGGAAGTATCGGCGGTAGATAAATTCCCCAAGATGACAAACTACGTCGTTCCAACTGGCGTACGAATTGCCCACAGTGCACGGGTTCGCCTGGGTGCGTATCTGGGGGACGGTACTACGGTCATGCATGAAGGCTTTGTAAACTTTAATGCAGGTGCCCTCGGCCCCAACATGATCGAGGGACGTATATCACAGGGTGTCATTATTGAATCGGGTACTGATCTTGGCGGCAGCGCCAGCACCGCAGGAACCCTTTCCGGTGGTGGTAACATCGTCATCACCATTGGCAAAGACTGCCTTGTAAGCGCCAATGCGGGAACCGGCATTCCCCTGGGTGACCGTTGTACCATAGAAGCTGGTCTCTACATTACACCAGGTACCGTGGTTCAGGTACTCGATGAAAATAAGAATTTCGTCAAAATGTCCAAAGCCAGAGAGCTCGCCAACCGATCCGATATGCTATTTATCCGTAATTCGCAAACCGGTGTCGTTGAATGTCGCAGCAACCAACAGGCAATTAAACTCAATGATTCTCTACACGCACATAATTAGCCTGACATGACGGACCTGGACCAACTCACCCTATCCATCACTGAAGAACTGATCCGCAAACGATCAGTCTCTCCTGATGATGATGGTTGTCAGGCGCTGTTAGTGGACTATCTCGAGGACATGGGTTTTACCATTGAACATATGCCATTCGGGAATGTGACCAATTTTTGGGCAACCAGAACCGGAACTTCGCCAGCACCGATCCTCGCCTTTGCTGGTCATACTGATGTCGTGCCAAGCGGACCGCTGCAAGAGTGGCATAGCGACCCCTTTGAACCAGTCTATGCGGATGGCAAACTTTTCGGTCGTGGCGCTGCGGACATGAAGGGTGCCCTAGCGGCGATGATTACCGGCATCCGACGGTTTTTGGACAGCGGCAAACCATATAAAGGTACGATTGCGCTACTGATTACCAGTGATGAAGAGGCGGACGCCATAAACGGGACCGTAAAAGTTGTTCAGGCCCTCACAAAGCGTGGCACCAATATTGACTGGTGCGTGGTCGGAGAACCAACCAGTACAGATAACGTTGGCGATGTTATCAAAGTAGGTCGACGGGGCTCGATGAATGGCACATTAAGGATCATCGGGAAGCAGGGCCATGTTGCCTATCCTGATGACGCCATCAATCCGGTACACCAAAGCATGGCTGCACTCGCGGAATTGGCGGCAGAAACCTGGGATGCTGGCAACGAGTTTTTCCCAGCAACCACCATGCAAATATCGAACATCAACGCGGGCACCGGTGCGACTAACGTCATCCCCGGGGAACTCATCGTCAATTTCAACTTCCGTTATTCCACAGAATCAACGGATGAATCACTTAAGACCAGGACTATTGATATCCTCAACAAGCACAACCTCAATTTTGAGATCGATTGGAAAACCTCTGGCCAACCTTTCATCACTGAAAATGGTCGGTTGATTCCAGCGCTCCGGAAAACTATTAAGGAATCCCTCGGTATAGATACTGAACTGTCCACTTCCGGTGGCACCTCAGATGGTCGATTTATTGCACCTACCGGGACTGAAGTTGCTGAACTCGGTGTCTGTAATTCAACAATTCATAAAGTTAATGAGTGCGTTGTGTCCGACGAGTTAAAACAACTCTCCAGAGTCTATACGCGGCTGCTTGGAAATTTGCTGACTGATTGAACCATGGAAGAGCCATATCCTGATATAGAGATATACATCGAAGTGACCACCCGGGATGCGATCGTTGAATGGCTAGAATCCCATTTTTCGGTCGTCGTTGACGAGCACAACATTACCCTCTTAAGGAATGATGAATCCGTTGAATGTCTGATTGTTCCCGATGCTACCGACGGCTTCACCTCCGTCTGGTTCTCACCTAACCATACACCGTGGAAGACCGATCTGGAGTGTAGCCAGAGCGCTCACCAACACTTCCAGGTTGAAATACGATGCTCCACGGGTTCCTGGCAAGAAGATACCCCCGGATGGATGAAGGTCAATGGCGAAGGCTGCGCTGAGATCTCCTGGGAATCATGAAAAAACTCTTAATCTACGGTGCCACTGCCATAATCAGTTTTTCCGTATTTCTGGTGCTCTATGCGCCCGCCGGGATTACTTTTCGTTTTGTTCAAGATGAAGTGGCGCGCATTCCTGACACGACGGTCTACCGGGTCGGGGGCACGGTATGGGGTGGAACTGCAGACATTCAATATCGAGATTTTCCTACCTCAATGCTGCGCTGGCAGCTAGCAGCCATACCTTTACTAAGTGGGTTGGCTGATTTGCACCTCACCGCTAGTGGTCTTGGGCACGAATTGGCTGGACAGCTAACAACCGATGGTCAGAACAGCCATCTGTCGTCACTAAGTGGCTTCGTTAGTAGCGACTATATCGATCAGGTGAGCGCGCAATATGGACTCAGAATCAGCGGTACCTTTGACATAAATGAAGTTGACCTGACTATCGAAAACGACTGGTTCACCACTATTGAAGGCGATCTTTCCTGGACTGGTGGCCAGGTGCTTTATCAAGTCACCAATGGCAGTCAGGCGATAAACCTGCCGGCACTTTCCGGAAAATTCGCGATAGAAGACACACAGTTAACCCTAAATGCGCAGCATAACCGTTTACCTGTATTGTCTATCTTTTTAGGCAAGGATGGCTGGGCACGGCTACAGTTCTACTCACAATTATTTATGTTGGCTGACTTGCCGTTGCCTGAGGGAACCAATACCGCAGATGTCGTACTAACTTATGAAGAAAAGATTCTATAGGCATCGTAGCGCTGCATAGGTAGTAAGCCTTACCTATCCTTGTTATGGTAACTTTTACTCTTTGGACGTCAATTTCACCTTGGACTCATTGATCAACTTCTGGCACGAACAACAACAGCGTATTGCAACGCTGGTGTGTATGCTGCTTGTGGTTCTGATGATGATGGCAGTGGTTGATACGACCGTTTTTGTACTGGATAACCTGGACCCGATGCCGGTTCCGCAAGCCACTGATCACACCAAACCATCCAGTAGGCCCAAAAATGATGTTGATCTCTCAACATTGAACCTCTTTGGTCGGGCTGAAATGATATCAGCGCCCAAAACTGTAGATACACCACAGACCAAACTGAACCTCGAACTACTCGGAGTTTTTACGTCCGATGACCCTAGCAATTCGACTGCTGTCGTTGCGCAAAAAAATAAAGACGGAGAGCTTTTTAGTATCGGTGACCGTCTTCCCGGGAATGCAATACTCGACTCAGTCTATGATGATCACATACTGATTAAGCGTGGTGGCCGTCTGGAAAAGCTCATATTCAGTGAGCAGTCGCTTCTCAGCCCTATCAAAAGCGCAAACACCACTGTTAATAATCCACCGAGACGATCTTCCAGCGACTCCCGATTGAGCCAGATTCGATCTCGAATCTCAGATCGTGAAGCTGCAAAAAACAACCCGGAAGCAAGCACCCCGGGTGCGTCGCTTAGACAATATGTCGAGAAACACAAAGAATCCATCACCGCTGATCCCTCTGGTACGCTAGCCAATTTTGGTGTGGCGGCCGTAGAACAGGGAGAATCCAAGGGCTATCAGCTCAGCTCAGTGTCAAATGAGATGCTTGACAAGGCCGGACTCAAAAGGGGTGATGTCATTTTATCGGTGAACGGGACTCCCGTTGGTAACGCTGTGAGCGATGCCGCACTTATCGACAGAACCCTTGCGCAAAAACGCGTCCGAGTCGAAGTTAAAAGGGATACGAGACGGTTCTTTCTAACCGTCCCGATCCCATGAGTTACGGAGAATTTGGTATGAGATCAACTTTTATAGCGAGGTACTGTTTGCCCTGCATCCTTTTGATGACGGCGCAGTTGAGTTTCGCTGCCCAGGATGAATGGAAAATAAATCTTAGAAATACCGATTTACGAGAGTTCATCACTCAGGTGTCTGCTATCTCAGGCAAGAGTTTTGTCATCGACCCTCGGATCAAAGGCAACGTCACTGTAGTCTCCAACACCCCCATGGATGCTGATGCAGTCTACGACCTGTTCCTAAGTGTATTACGTGTCCATGGCTTCGCGGCGGTACCCGCCGGGAACACCACAAAAATTGTTCAACAGGTGCTCGCCAAGCAAAGCGGCAACCCCTATGACTTTAGCAACGATGACAGTGAAGAACTGATCACGCGCGTCGTACCCGTCAAAAATGCAGTGGCCACCGATCTGACTAAGATCATCAGACCACTCATTCCTCAACATGGTCACGTTGCTGGCCTCGACACGCCGAACGTTCTCTTAATCAGCGACTACGCAAGCAACATCAATCGAATTGTTCAAATCGTACAAAAGATTGACGTGTCGGATCAGTCGTACATAGAAATTGTCGATCTGAAGGAAGCATGGGTTGAAGACATGCTGTCGTTACTTGAGCAATTAGCGCCCGACGAAATAAGCAAAGCTGCAAAGGGCCCCAACAAAATCACTCTGGTAGCCAGTGAACGAACCAACAGTCTTGTGGTGAAAGGCGAAGAGGACACTGTCAAAAGAGTGGCAGCACTGGTCAGGAGACTGGATATCCCCGCTAATCGATCCAGCACGGTGCAGGTCGTGCGACTGGCACATGCCGATGCAGAAGAACTCGCCGAACTGCTAAAAAACCTGGTTTCGGATAGCGGCTCGGATGGTAAGGAGGCACCTGGCCAGGATGTGAAAGTCAGCATCCAGCCTGACACCTCACTTAACGCACTGGTGATTAGAGCGAACCCATCAACCATGATGGAGCTCAAAGAAATTATCACTGACCTCGATATTCGTCGACTGCAGGTACTCATCGAGGCCGCAATCGTCGAGGTAACCACGGATTTCGAACAGCAACTGGGCTCCGAATTATTCGTGGGGGATGCGTCTAAAGCAAATGTGCCGCTAGGATTAACAGCCCCCAGCAGCACGCTTGCCAACATTCTGCAGTCCATAGCAACCAATACGCCGTCCCCTGTCGACCTTGGTAGTTCACCGCTTATCGCCGGCGGGCGAATCTCGGAGGACTCTACCAGCTTCGCCTTTATTATCCGTGCCCTTGCAGCCAACAGTAACGCGAATTTACTGTCTACACCGAGCATTACGACCATGGATAACGAAGAGGCCAAAATAGTAGTCGGTCAGAACGTACCCTTTAGAACCGGGTCTAGTCTCACCGGCACTCAAAATAACCCCTTCACCACAATCCAACGGGAAGACGTTGGTTTGACACTGGAAGTAACGCCCCATGTTCATGATGGACACCTGATTCGACTGGAGATTCACCAGGAGGTATCTGAAGTGGAAGAGCGTAGCCTTCAGGCCATTGGTAGCGAAGCTGCCGCAGACCTCATTACCAGCAAACGAACTATCGACACCACTGTTCTGGTCGACAACAAAGAGGTTATTATCCTGGGGGGATTAACGCGCGACAAGGTTACCAACAACAATACCGGAGTTCCTCTTCTCGGAAAAATTCCTTTTATTGGTAAACTGTTCAGTACAGAGTCCAAATCGTACGAGAAACAAAATCTGCTCGTGTTTCTAAGACCCACTGTTCTTTCGTCAAAGAATGATATTCAGCAGGTTACGGATCGCAAATATTCGAAACTCTATGAGATCGAAATCGAGGGCACTGATACTGCACAGGAAATTTCTGATCTCTTTGATGGAACTCATCGATAGACTCAAAGCCCTCCAGTTTCGGGTTAGCCGTACCCTACTATTCGCCTGGATAAAGCCTACTATTCTCGGTGCCGAGAACCTTAGTGTAAGTGATGACGATGCGGTGTGTTACGTTCTGCCCTTTCGTTCCACCGCCGATTTACTGGTCACCGACAAATGCTGCGAGAACGCGCAACTCCCCAAGCCATCGCAACCCATCAATCACCTGGATGAAAAACGCGCGGTATTTTTTGTCGGACACCCGGAAGGTCGCCTAGGTCGTCACACACAGCGACAACAGTCCGAGAGGATGACCCGACTATTTAGCCACCAACTTGCAACAGGTAAAGCCATCAAGATTGTGCCGGTATCAATATTCTGGGGTCACCAGCCAGACCGTGAAAAATCAGTCTTCAAGCTAATCTTATCTGAGAATTGGTCAGTCACCAGTAGCTTCAAAAAACTCCTGGCAATCATTTTTCACCCCGGACATATTCTGGTGCAATACAGTGCACAGGTGAATCTCTCTGAACTCATCGCCAGTGAACCAGACCAAAAAAAACAAATACGCAAGCTGCTTCGGGTGTTACGTGTCCATTTTAATCACCAACGACAGGCCATTATTGGCCCTGACCTGTCACACCGCCGCACGCTCATTAACACCATGCTATCGAATAACAATGTAAAAGCTGTGGTCCAACAGGACTCGACCGAGAACAACGAAAGCCTGCAGGTGACAGAAAAAAGGGCGCTGTCTTATGCCAAGGAAATCGCATCGCATCAGTCATACCGGGTAATCCGTTTTTTCCAGGCATTGTTGACCTGGTTCTGGAACAAACTCTACGACGGCTTCGACATCAACAATGTAGAGGACGTAAAACTACTGGCACGCTCCCACGAAATCATCTACATCCCATGTCACCGTAGCCACATTGATTATCTATTGATGTCCTACGTGCTTTATCACAACGGACTGACACCACCACACATTGCCGCTGGCAAAAATCTTAACCTGCCATTGATCGGTCCACTACTAAGACGGGCAGGTGCTTTTTTTATGCGCCGATCTTTCCAGGGAGACGTGCTGTATAAAACCATCTTCGACGAATACCTGCATCAGATGTTTACTCGAGGTTACTCGGTGGAATACTTCATCGAGGGTGGTCGAAGCCGAACCGGACGCACACTAACACCCAAAACCGGCATGCTCTCAATGACGCTCAAGAGCTTCCAACGCGACTCCTCACGACCCATGTGCCTCATGCCAGTCTACTTCGGCTATGAACGCGTCCTGGAAGTCGCTACTTATATGGGAGAACTCACTGGCAAAAACAAACAAACAGAATCCATATTCGACATCTTCGGCGTATTACGTTCCTTTAAATACTCATTCGGAAAAGTCTCTGTCAATTTCGGTGAACCCCTAATTCTCGATAGCTTTTTAGATCAACACTTACCGGGATGGCGCGAACCCGAATCCATCGCAGAGAAAGAATTCCACACCACCTGCCAACGATTGGCAGAAACCCTGGCGACTCGAATCAATAGCGCGACCGCCGTCAATCCAATCACCCTTGTTGCAACCGCATTACTGTGCACACCACGGCAAATCATGGAAGAACAACAACTACTGCAGCAGGTTGAATTATTGCGCAGCATCGCGGCAGCTACCCATTACAGCGACAGGTTCACCATCACTGCACTACCCGGCCCGGAAATCATCGAAGCGGCAATAAATATCGCCGGTGTGCAACGTCAGGAGCATGCCTTTGGCGCAACGATCAGCGCCACACCAGAACTCGCAGCGATGCTCGCCTACTACCGCAACAACGTCGCGAACATATTTGCCCTACCATCATTGGTCGCACGATACGTTCGCAACCACGTCACGACCACAAACATTGAAGTCATCGAATTCGTCCGCACCCTCTATCCTTACCTGCACAGCGAATTTCTACTACCCTACAGCGACATTGACGCCGTCGTTTCGACAACCCTCACGCTATTAAACGACACCAATCTTATCGACATCCAGTCAACAAGCATCACAACGCCAGAACCTACCAGCGCCAACTACACCTCATTAACCTACCTGTCGGAAATTATCGAACCAACCCTGGAACGCTTCTACATCGTCATCGCACTACTGGAATCCAACAAAAACCTTTCCCTTGCACAACTAGAAGCAGATGCCAGCAGCATCGCCCAAAAACTATCTATCCTATACGGCATCAACTCACCCACATTTTTCGACCCGGCCCTGTTCGCCAACTTCATCCGCACGCTAAAAAACAACAATATGCTCAACGTTAACGACAGCACTAAAAACAACGGCGTCACTATCACCGACGACTTCACCCCCCTATCCACCAACACCGCCGACACCCTGGACACCAGTCTGCGCTACCACGTCCTCCAGGCAGTAACATCCAACTAGTTTTTTAATCTACATAGCGAAGGACGGTGGGGTATTGTTTTGCAACACGATCCATGGCTCGCGGCCGCTGTGCCGCTGCAAGAACCCAAGCGTCACTTCGCCCAGGCCAACCAGAGGGCAAATACGAGAGTCTGAAAGAGGCCGAGTGCGAGTGATGCAAAATAATACCCCGCCGGCCGTAGCACCTGGTTAACGAACAAAAACATCAAACCGAGTAGAACTGCCTTTTAAAGAAAACGTAGGAGACAACTCAGACTTCTCAGAAACAGGCCGTTTCACCACAAGCCGCTTACAGGATGTCGCCAGCGCCGCAGCAAACAGCTCCTCAATATCACCATCGCTACCAAGAAAGCGCTGTAAAACCTGCATCTCACCCTTAACATGCGCACTCTTCTTACGGGTAGGAAACATAGGATCAAGCATAATGACGTCAGGCACCTGCTCAAGAGCTGCCAGATAACCAATCGCATTAGCGTGAACGAGCCTGATTCGATTAACCGATACCTTAAGATCATCATGATTTTTAGCCCGGCGTAATGCGTCTTCGAGGAGCAAAGCCATGACCCTGGAACGCTCCAGCATGGTGACGTTGCACCCCATCGACGCCAGTAAGAAGCTATCCCTGCCAAGACCAGCCGTACAGTCGAGAACAGACAGTCCCTGCTTTATGCCGACAGCCTTTGCCAACGACTCTTGCTTACCACCGCCCTTACGAAGACGATAACTAAATTGACCCGATGCAAAATCTATTTGTAGGGGATGCTGCCGACTCTGCGTGTCTGCCAGTCGAAGCCCTGAAGCAGAGGACTGCAACTGAAAACGACTCACTGCCTGCCGCCCGGGGTCGCCACTTCCTCCCGCAGATACTCCGGCCTTGCATCAATTGCGGAAACAATTTGTCCGTTCTTATAACCATTTTCTCCAAGATCAAGTAACGCGCCGGGATCTGGAAATACATCAGTGATAATACTTTGCATGGCAATGCCAAACTTCGCTTCCATCTGTTCCCGCAAAATCCAGCCGTCACCAACGCCAGCCCAGTCACCAGACAGCACCTGCGTAATATCACTGACGTCTGTTATAGATTCTTTACCTACCAGCTGCACTATGTCTTCACTCACTTCATAAATCCCAAGGTAAACCTCTTCCTTTCGGGCATGCAGCGCAACGACCGAACGTCTGGTGTCAGTGTTTCGGTATTGCGCCTGAGCAAGACACGCTAAGCTAGAAACCGGTACCACGGGTATCTCGAGTCCAAAGGCCAAGCCCTGAACGACGCCTACCGCAATACGCAGCCCGGTAAATGAACCCGGACCCTGACCAAAAACAATACAGTCGAGTTGCGCTAATGTTGTATCTGCGTTTGCCAGCAGCGCTTCGATCGCCGGTAGGATATCCCGGCTGTGAGAACGCGCCGACTGACGAACATCGGAATGCCTCTCGCTGCCCAATTGCAGACCAAGCACACACGCGGCGGAAGATGTATCAATTGCCAGAATATTCACTTAATCCCCTTCTGGTTCACTAATTTCATGTAGATATTGTCCTGCAACCTCAATATCGACCCACGGCATCTCTGGCAAACTTGCCATGACGACATTGCCATAGGGCCGACTCCTAATCCTCGGATCACCAAGTACAAACAAGCCACGATCCGTCTCTGATCGAATTAGTCGACCAAAACCCTGGTTTAGCGAAATAATCGCATGCGGTAACAGATAATCGACAAATCCATTGCCACCGGCAACTTCAATAGCCTGCATAGTTGCCTTTGGCAAAGGTTCTTCGGGGCTCGCAAAGGGTAGTTTATCAATGATCACGCAGGTAAGCGCTGCACCCCGCACATCGACGCCCTGCCAAAAACTATGGGTTGCGAGCAGGATGCTGCCTTGGGTCTCTCTAAATGCCTGCAATAAAGCCTGCCTGGTCATCGATCCCTGAACAAAAATTGGTAACGACTCTGCGTGAAGTAACTCTCTGGCAAGGTTCATTGCACGATAGCTGGTGAAGAGGAAGAATGTGCGCCCCCTATTCTTCCGAATCAAAGGGAGTACCGCTTGTACCAATTGTTCGGTGTGCGCGTCGTTACCAGGCGCCGGCAGGTTCGGCGGTAAACATGCCCGGACCTGAGTCTTAAAATCGAAGGGACTGGCGAAGCGCTGTTCAGTTGCGTCCGGCACACCTAGCGCCTGCTTAATGTGTTCAAAGTTTCCATCAACACAAAGCGTCGCAGAACTGAATATCCATGCAGTATCCTCCCGATAGAATAGCTGCCCAAGGTTATCGGCGATATTAATCGGAGATAGGTGAACATTGAAACCACTGGCACTTTTGTCGATCCAGTGAATATATTCTTCCAAATTGGTCGGTTCAGTGAACAACACGAAGTCATCCGCCAGCTGTTCAACTCGACGTCGGCAACTTTCCAAACCCTGGCTCCGTACCGACACGATATGCATCATATCCATTAAATCTGCCAGGCAATGATCGACATCTTCAACAATGTGCTGCCCACCAATGCTAAACCAATGATCATAATCCGCTGTACTCTCAAATGTGAGCTGCACCATTCTTGAGATTGCTGATTCCAACTGCGCTACCAGACCGAGCAGCTGTGGATCATCGTTGCCCAGCAAAAACATTTCACTACGCAGATCTCGAATTAGATCAGTAAATCGACGACTGTTTATCGAAGCACCAAAAAACTGGCGTGCAATCTCAGGAATCTGATGCGCTTCGTCTACGACGACAACCTCTACACTCGGCAAGATCGCTGCTACGCTTTCTTCCTTTAACGACAGATCTGCAAATAACAGATGGTGATTAACCACGATGACATCCGCTTCAATAGCTCGCTGACGCGCAGTGTAGAGAGGGCATATTTCAAATTGCGGACACGCGGAACCGAGGCAGTTGTCTTTAGTACTTGTAATAAATGGTAGCAACCGATCATCAACCTCTGATACTTCTCCCAGGTCTCCCGTTGTTGTAGTAAGCGCCCATGATTGAACCTTCACCAAACGTGCGAGTGTTCTTTTATCTGTTGATAGTACTTTTAGATGTTTTTGGAGACGATGTGGACACAGATAGTTGCTTCTACCTTTTAGCAGTGCAATGCGCTTTTTAGGAAAAAGTTTTCCTAAAAGGGGCAGGTCTTGAAAACGGAGCTGATCCTGAAGCGTTTTGGTGCCGGTGGATATGATGGTCTTTTTATCCGACAAAAATATTGGTACCAGATACGCAAACGTTTTACCGGTACCGGTACCTGCTTCCAGAAAGGCAACATCATTCTCTTGAATTGATTGTTCTACAACTCTGGCCATGGCAATTTGCTGCGCACGAACTACAAATCCCGAAACCGAGTTTAGTAGAAAACCATCATTTCCAAAGTAGTGATCGAGTTCCGTCACAATCTGTTTAAACTATACAAACGCATGGGAATCCAACATGAGTAGCAATCGAGTTACTGGAATTATACTAGCTGGTGGTGCGGGTCGTCGTATGCACTCGCAAGATAAAGCCTGGATTGAATACAAGGGCAAGCCGCTTATCGAACATGTCATTGATGACATTGAACCTCAAGTTGATCAGCTTATCATCAGCTACTCTCGCAACGAGGAACGCTTTTCGGCACTGCCCTTTGCATCTCGATCAGATAAAAAACCCTTCTTCAGTGGCCCGCTCTCCGGCGTTATGAGTTGTGTTGACCTTGTGACCACAGATCTGGTCTTCGTAGCGCCCTGCGATATGCCCAATCTGCCTGCTGACTTCGTTGCAAGACTAGGCCAGGCACTTAACGGGAATGATCTTGCGGTTGCCCACGACGGCGACAGGGAGCAACACCTGTTGTTCCTGGCAAAAACCTATACCATTGATTCTATTGGATTTTATTTGGGTTCTGGACAAAGATCTGTGGCGGGTTGGGTGGCCTCACAGAAGCGCAGTGTAGTAGATTTCTCCGACGAAGCGGCCTGCTTTTTGAACATTAACACTCACGCCCAACTATCCAGTGAATAGCAGGGCGCCGTGTCAATTTAAACGTTACACATGAAAAAAACCCCCGAAGTCGGGGGCTTTTGACAGTTAACGTCTTTTCTTAGCAGCCTTTTTCTTAGCTGGCTTTTTCTTAGCAGCCTTTTTCTTAGCTGGCTTTTTCTTAGCAGCAGCTTTTTTCTTGGCTGGCTTTTTCTTAGTAGCAGCTTTTTTCTTGGCTGGCTTTTTCTTAGCAGCAGCTTTTTTCTTGGCTGGCTTTTTCTTAGCAGCAGCTTTTTTCTTAGCGGCTGGTTTTTTCTTCGCTACTGTTTTTTTCTTAGCAGCAGGTCTTTTTTTCGCTGCAGCTTTCTTTTTTGCAGCTGGCTTTTTCTTCGCTTTCTTCTTGGCAACCACTATAATCGCTCCTGTTTTAATTTAAGTTAACTTAGTACAGCAGTGTGTAAAGAATCTGTTTTGCATCTCCTCGGCAGTCTCGTTAGAGGTTATCCTTAAAAAAAGTTGCAGTTAAGAAACTCTAATGCACACAGTTGCAAATACTTTGCGAAGTTTAGAAAAAAAAATTCGGTTTTCACACCTTTATTTTTAATAAATTCGAAATTAAATCAGTACCTTACTTCGGTGTCTAAAACACTTTCTGATCATTACAGTACTGAAGAAATCTTTTGCCATATTTCTTCAGTGGTTCCACTGCCTTCAACAGTGAAATATTTTGTGCTATCACTACTAAGATTTTTGTAAAAAGCAACCAAAGGTTCGGTCTGTTCACGATACACTTTTAAACGCTCTTTAATTGTATCTTCCTGATCGTCGTCTCGTTGAATCAACGCTTCACCAGTTACATCATCAAGCCCCTCATGCTTGGGAGGATTGTAATCAACGTGATACACCCTTCCGGAATCAACATGCACACGCCGACCACTTAAGCGATTTATTATCTCGTGCGCGGGTACTTTAATTTCTACAACACTATCGATCGCAATGTTCTGATCAATCAGCGCCTCTGCCTGAGGAATGGTTCGCGGAAAACCATCAAAGAGATATCCGTTATTACAATCGTCATTGGTAATGCGTTCTTTGACCAGATCAATGATTATTTCATCGGTCACCAGCGCACCACTATCCATCACTGCTTTTACCTTTTTACCCAGCGGGGTACCGGCTTTTATAGCTTCGCGAAGCATATCCCCAGTAGAAATCTGCGGAATGTTATATTTTTCGGTTATAAATTGTGCCTGTGTGCCTTTCCCGACCCCAGGGGCCCCCAAAAGGATAATCCTCACTTGTTACTCCTTAGTTTTCCCCGGATACCGGGTAGCTTTATGATGTTATTGTTCTTCTTGCGTTAATGACGTTAGGTAGTTGTTCAATCCGTTCCAAAGCTCCTAGAAGTCGACTGAGTTTAGTCACCTCAATCACCATCTTCAGTATAACCATATTGTTTTGTTTATTAGACACCGTTTGGATCGACAATACATTGGTATCCTCTCGCATAAATATACTGGTAATATCATAGAGCAGCCCCGAACGATCGTAAGCGGTAACATCGATGTTCACCGGAAACGTTGAACTGACTCCCTCTTGCCAATCTAGCCGGATGAGTCGTCCATAGATATCTGCCTTAAGTGCCTGCAAACAATCCTGAAGATGGACATTTACAACGCTATCATCATCTATAACACCAACAATAGAGTCACCGGGTAGCGGTTTGCAGCAGTCAGAAATGACATAGTCCATACCACCCAGCCCGGATAAAATCACTTTGTCATTGTCGTTTTCAACAAAACCCAACGTTAGTTGATTGTCAGGGGCTCCAGCCAATTGAACGGCACGATCAACTACTTCCGAAGTCTCTTGAGCTCCGACACCGATGGCATAGAAAAGCGCTTCCAGTGATGGCTCTGATAATTTCTCGGCTAGCTGTTGAAAATCTAGATTTTCAACACCCAATCGAGAAAGTTCATCCACCAATAGCTTTTTGCCATCGTCTATATTTTTTTTCTTTTCACGTTGTCCAAACCAGGCTTGAATTTTTGCTCTGGCTCTTGAGGTAGATACGTACCCCAAATGTTCATGAAGCCACTCTCTCCGTGGGGCGACCTCATCACCGTTAATAATTTCTACCTGGTCGCCGGATTTTAGTGATGTATTTAGCGGGACAACGCGACCATTAACTTTCGCACCGCGACATTTGTGCCCGACTTCAGTATGCACTCGATAGGCGAAATCGACGGGTGTTGATCCCGGGCTCATATCAACGACATGACCTTCCGGCGTATACATATAAACTCGATCCATCGCTACGTCATCGAGTATCTCCTTGGCGAGGCCCGGCGCGTCATCGAACTCATCCTGCCAGTCGAGGATCTGACGTAACCACTCTAATCGTTCTTCGTACATCTCGGACTGGATCTTGCCTTCTGGCACCTTATACAACCAGTGAGAACACACACCATATTCAGCTTCCTCGTGCATCTCCTCAGTACGAATTTGAATTTCAAAAACCTTACCGTCCGGACCTATAACGGCAGTATGTAAAGACCTATAGCCATTCTCCTTAGGATTCGCAATGTAATCATCGAACTCTCCCGGAATATTGCGCCATAGGTTATGAACAACCCCAAGGGCGCGATAGCAGTCGTTTTCATCGTCTACCAGCAGCCTGATAGCGCGAACATCATAGACCTCAGAAAAGGTTATGCCTTTGTGACGCATTTTGTTCCAAATACTGTATATATGCTTCGCTCGACCCTCTAATCTGGCATCGATATTTACCGACTGAAGTTTTTTGGTGAGTTCAATCAAGAACTGATCAATGTAGTCCTGCCTGCTAATGCGCTTTTCATCCAGCAACTTGGCGATTCTTTTATAGGACAGGGGCTCTAAATAGCGAAACGCCAGATCTTCCAACTCCCACTTTAGATGACCAATACCAAGCCGGTGTGCCAGAGGCGCATATATTTCAAAAACTTCACGTGCGAGGGTAATCTGTTCATGTGGATCCCGGCTTG
The DNA here is from genome assembly GCA_029246605.1 of Pseudomonadales bacterium. Lineage (GTDB taxonomy): Bacteria > Pseudomonadota > Gammaproteobacteria > Pseudomonadales > Azotimanducaceae > UBA7455. The sequence continues at coordinate 25,692 of JAQWMV010000101.1, forward strand.
TGTTCATACGAATCGCGCAGGTTCTTTCTGCCAGCTTGATCAGCGCGACGCGAACATCATCCACAAGTGCAACCAGCATCCGCCGGGCTTGCTCCAGTTGATCTATACGTTCACCTAGAACGGGCTTTCGATCCCCGAACTTGATACTACTGATGGCAGCCATTCGCAGCACACCCTCTACCAAGTGAGCTACCTGATCACCGCACTGCTTGCGCACATGGTTGAGCGTAATCTGATTCTCGCGCACGGCACGATAAATAATCCCAGCCTTTAGACCATCCCCGTTTACATTTAGATCGCTTAGGATATCTGCAATTTCAAGCCCCATTTGATAGCTACCGCGCGAGGAATCGTCATCGGTAACCTGCGCCTTTTTCTCAGCCTGTTCCGACAGTTCGCAAACTGCACGAATCTCCTGAATATCGAGATCAGGATGGCGCTCTGCAATTTCAGCTAACCACGGTTCCAAATCCGCTGACCCGTTGGTAGTGAATCTGTATTCTCGTTTGACCTTAACCATAATGTCTGCGCCGGGTTAGCGCGAGAAGACAGCTATCGATTCAATGTGGTTGGTGTGCGGGAACATATCGATAACTCCTGCTTTGTCGAAGTGATAGCCGGCGTTGACCAGGGTTTCTGCATCACGGGCCAGCGTTAGCGGGTTGCAGGAAACGTACACTACCTTTATCACATCACTCCCCGCAAGTGTTTTTACCAGCGTTTCCGCACCAGATCGGGGCGGGTCGAGAAGTACGTGTGATACAGACTTTAGGCGTTCCGTCATCGGTGTTTCAAACAAATCGTGATTCAAGAATGTGACATTTTCAATGCTATTTTCCTTCGCGTTGAAGTTTCCCCGCAGGACACTCTGCTCGGAGAATTCCACCCCATAAACGTGCTTAACACCACGGGCAAGCGCCAAAGAAAAGTTACCAATGCCAGAGAACGCATCCAGCACGACGTCATCACTACCCGCCCCCAGCAACTGCAATGCGTGCGTTACCATCAAACGATTAATACTGTGGTTGACTTGAGTAAAATCAAGCGGCGTAAAATACATACGAATATCAAAGTCTGGCAGATCGTAATAAAGATACTCGCTGCCTTCAGTTGGATACAGCCGATACACCGATGCCGGATCAGACTGTTGTAAATAGAGCTGAATATTCTGTGTGTCGGCAAATGACCGCAGCAGTGTGAAATCAGATTCCGTTAGTTCGCTTAAGTGTCGGACCACCAACGCCGTCTGGTTGTCACCCACCGCCACTTCGATCTGGGGCACGCCTTTTGGATCACTCAAGGACATGATCAAATCGACGAGCGGCACAATCATGTCCCCCACCGGTAACCGTAGTATTTTACAGACGTCAGTCTCGGTAATGTAGCCCGTCATTTTTTCACGGAACCCAACCAATACTTTTTGTTTTTTCTCAACGTAACGCACACCCAGCCGTGCCTTGCTACGGTAGTTAATCTCCGGGCCAAGTAGTGGTGGCAGTAATTCCTGGGGCTTGGTCATCAACGTTGCCAGCCACTCGGACTGTTTATGCGCAATCTGCGCACCATGACGATGGTGTTGTAGGCTGCAACCTCCGCAGGTATTGGCAACACTACAAGGTGGCGTCACACGCTCTGGAGAGGAAATTTCTATATTCTCGATTCGGCAATAGGCCTTTTTACGACGATGAGTGAATGGTTTTACGGTCAGCGTCTCGCCAGGCAAGCTGCCTAATACAGCATGACGACCATCCGCGGTGACACCATATC
>JAQWMV010000156.1 GCA_029246605.1 Pseudomonadales bacterium
AGGGGCCAGAGGGCAAACGCCTATTCCCTTGCGCTTTCGCTCAAGCCATCCATAGCTTTTTAAGCCGCGCAAGGGAATAGGCGTTTGCCCTCTGGCCCCTTACGTGAATTCCAAGAAGGAGTGCTGCCTAATTAAAAGCCAAAATCCCGGTTTTCCTGTAGTTCACGGTGGGCTCAGCACGCGCTTGTTCACCGCCGGCAGGATTTGGTGCGCCATCTTCAGGAAATTCCGTACCGACTTTCGCGAGTCTCGCTGCCATCGAGATTCTTGCATCGCCACTCTCAAAAGCCAGGCTGCGATGCAGCAACGATGAATGGAACAGCACGAATTGACCTCTTTTGAGCGGCAGCGGCGTAACCCGATCCTGTACGACCTCCGGTACTTCCTTAATGTGACGCGGGATATCTCTGTCCCAACCGTCGATCGGTTGATGTGATCCCTTTACGTATTCCAATCTACCGGCATTCATGCCCACATCAGTCAGCGCTAGCAGAACTGTAAAGTGGTTACTCATGTTAAATATATCGAGCGGTGCAGCACCATTTTCGAAATGGCGATCGTGATGCCACTTGTTCTCGCCCGTGCCGCGTCCGTCTCGGTCGCCCTGATGTTTGTAAAAGAAGTTGGATCGCCACAGAAAAAGATCAGTGCCGAAATTCTCAGCCGCTGCGGTCTGTAGATTGGCATCAAAAAACAGATCCTGAAGCACCTGGATATCCATATGTCTGTCTATCATTGGGCCAGGCCATGGCATTTCTATATCGGCAACGGCCTCCACTCGTTTCTGCTGCTTTTGCAGCGCTTTGAGCTCTCTGACAACTTCGCAGGCCTTGTCGAGACCTGAGGTGTCCGCTAACTCAAACACCGCGAGGCCTTCCTGTTGTAATTGTTCGTTTAACAAATTAATTCCTCGAAAGGTTATATGCACAGGGTTATAGACGTGATGCCTGATCGAAACCTCAAGCCAGCGACAGCTAGTCGGCCAGGATACTGACCTCGCCTATCTCGCCATTGACCTGTACCTGCTGACCGTTTTCCAGGATCTGGGTTGCCTGCTCAGCCTTGACGACTGTCGGCAAACCCAGTTCGCGGGCAATCAGAGACGAGTGGCTTGCGCCACCACCTATTTCTACAACGAGACCTGCGGCGAGCAGCATCAGTGGGGTAAACATAGGACTGGCGGCACGGATCACCAGGACTTCTCCGGCTCTGAACTCGCTCGCCTGTTCCTGGGTCAATACGATCCGAACAGGGCCGGAAGCCACTCCTGGACTTGCACCCACTGCTGAGAGCACGCCGGTATCAGGATCGAAACCCTGTCTTGCACCGACCCCCGTTAGTGGGCTGTCAGGGGAAGATCCATCGGACAACATCATGGGTGGCTGCAATGCCCGTTGCTCCTGCCAGACGAGATGGCGTGTTACCGCTTCATCTGCCAGTGGTGGCAGTGACGCATCAGTGCCATGTAGGGCAATTAGACCATCCAGTTCGTCCCTTTCGAGAAAGAACACCTGCGATGCATCGTCAATGACCTGCATTGCAGTCAGACGAGTGCCCATCTCGAGCATGGCTTTTCTAATATGTGGCCAACCGATCTGCAGATAAAAATTGGCGTTCTCCCGGACCATCGCATTGCCCTGATAGTAGCTGATCATGGCTTGCATCATGCGCTGGTCATCTTCGCGCTCGCTCAACATTTCTAGTACACCGGCAACTGCCTGATCACGTTTGTCCGCGACCTCCCGTATCTTTGCTGCAGGGTCCGTAACTTCCGTGGATACGAGTGCCTGCAACGCACTAAGAGAATAGTCCGGCGACTCTCCCAGGGTTGGAAAATAGATATCCAGACTCACTACCTGATGTCCGAATTCCTGGTCGTAACTTGTCAGAGACGCCCGCAGCCAGTCTGGCAAGGTCGCGATATTTTCCACCGAACATTCGGCGGCCAGCAGCGCATCCCGTGCGGCGTTATCCTGTTTCACCTTGTTGGCGAGTTCGGCAAGCGCAACCTGAGCATCGAGCATACGACTCGGGTAGCCACTAAAGAGCACCGAATAATGCGGTTTCGACACCTCGCCAAGGGTTGATTCATAGAACGGCTTGAATGCCATTTCTTCAAACCCATAACCTATCGGTGCGATAAAGGACCAGAATTCACCGGCCTCGTTCAGCAACGTCTGAACAAAATCGCGTATTTCAAGCAGTGAAGCTTTGGCCATATCAAATGCCAAATGGTCTTCAAAATGTGCCACATAGGCAGGCAATGACTCCTGACGCCAGCGCCTGATGCGTTCGCCTCGATTCGCCAACGAGTTGACCTGGTCCTCTATAGACGGTGGCACTTTTTTTGTTTTACTACCGCTTTTACCACCGCCTTTACGGCGACCCTGACCAGGAAAATTCATTCGAGTAAAGAAGTAGCCGTTAACAATGCAAAACCAGGGCTGCGGCATTGAGAACGAGGTCATATCTTCCCAGCCAAATGTCTTAGTCCCGAATTGCTCACGGGATGCTACAAGCCCGGGCAGAACCCAGGTGGAAAATAGTGGTGTAACAGCGTCGGGTATCCATTCACCCAGCCGCCAGTTATGGCGCCAACTGGCGCCTGGAATGGGACTTTGCCACTTTACGCTACCGTCGGCATTGCCCTTAACCACCATAGGCCGCGCCTGAAGTAAAAAGAGTTCGCCACCGGCTAGTGCCCATTCCATATCTTGAGGGTCACCATTGAAGAGATCCTCAACCGAAATCAGTGCATCTACAACGCCGGCGACGTCAGCATCATTCAATACGTGCGTCGTCGCCTGTGTCAGTGTTCTTTCCTGGGTGCCACCTTCGGCGGCTGTAGTAACCTCGTGAGTGAGTTCACCAGGATTGTATTCCAACACGGACTTGTCATTACGTGAAACGATGATTTCATCCGGTGTGATTTCGCCGCCTACAACTGACTCACCGAGCCCGAATGCAGCTGATAGATAGGCCTGATCACGGTCTCCCGTCACGGGGTGGACAGAGAACGCAACGCCAGCTGCATCGGCCTTGACCATGTGTTGCAGTACGACTCCCATGCGAATTTGCGAGACTGGTCGTGCTAACATTTTTAGATAACTGACAGCGCGCTCGCTGTATGCGGATGCCCAGACCTTTTTGATATCCCGTTCGAGTTGATCCACCCCTGTAACATTTAGAAACGAATCATGCTGACCCGCGAAAGAAAAATCAGCTCTGTCTTCAAGGTTGGAGGATGAACGCACCGACAGTGGTCCATCGCCAAGCTGCCCTAGTGCCTCGGCCAGCGCCGCCGTTGTAGTATCGCCAAACGGCGCCTCGATGATCAGTTCACGGAGTCGCTCTGCACTGCGAACCGCTCCCGCAGTTTCCTGGCTATCGATCTCGCCAACTAATGTTGCGCCCTGTTCACCCAGGCTTTGCAGGTGATCTTCAAAGGCACTGAATGTCAGCGCACAGGCTGCCGGAACGGACATCCCTGCCTGCAGCAAATGCGCCAAATTGCTCGCTTTTGCGCCAGTCAGGAATGTCGGCGCAGTCGGTGATTCAAGATTAACTACGTAAGACACGGAAGAAATATCACCCCTTTTGCTGTATCGCAGCCAGCACCTTGGGTGGCGAACAAGGCGTTTCCGTGATTCTCACGCCAATCGCATTGCTCACCGCGCCAGCGACGGCGGCCAGCGGCGGAATAATGGGTGCTTCCCCAACGCCTCGCACACCATGTGGATGTAACTCGTTAGGGACTTCCACCACAATGGTCTCAATCATGGGTAAATCAGACGCGAGTGGAACTCGATAATCCAGAAAGCCGGGATTTTCGATCGCACCCCTGTCGTTATAAACAAATTCTTCGTTCATTGCCCATCCAATACCCTGCACGGCACCGCCCTGCATCTGACCCTCCACCGCGTCACGGTGTATGGCCGTGCCCGCATCCTGGACTGCGGTGTAGCGCACAATAGAGACTTTACCGGTATCTGGATCCACCTCAGCATCACAAATATGCACCGCGAAGCTGGGTCCAAGACCGGCGACAGCACTATGGGAATATCTGCCACCAATGGGACCACCGGTGCCATCCGCAGTGCGGCAAATCTCAGCCACAGTCAGTCTTTCTCCCGTTGCCTGATTCACCGCAGCACCATCCTCCCAGGCCACTTGATCAGAGACAACATTCCATCCTGAAGCCGCGCGTTGTTTCATCTGTTCAACAACATCCCTGCTGGCTTCTACCGCGGCTTGCCCTGTAGCGTTAATGGTGCGGCTTCCCGCACTGTTGCCGCCAAAACCAACCGATGAAGTATCCGCGACAATAGAGGAAACCTGACTGACGGGAATCCCAAGTTCTTCTGCAGTCATCATGGCTAGGGCTATTCGAGTGCCAGAAAGATCGACAGATCCCGTGGCGAGTTCTGCAGTACCATCTGAATACATGTGCAGGGAAGCGCTGGAGACGCCGGCGCCGTTGTGCCAAAACCCAGCAGAAACCGCGCGTCCCTGGTTAGCCTTAAGGGGTGTTTTGTAGTGTTCGGACTGTTGCGCAGCTTCCAGACATTCAACCAGTCCGATTTTGCGGAAGATACCATTATGGGACTCGGTTCCCTCTCGCACCGCGTTCTTCAATCTGAACTCGATCGGGTCCATGCCTAATTTTTGGACGAGTTCGTCAATGGCACCTTCTGCCGCTAAGACCGCCTGGGGAGCGCCAGGCCCACGGTAAGCTCGAACTTTGGGTTTGTTAACGTAGACGCCATAGCCTTCTACGAATACGTTGGGAATATCATAAGGTGCAAAAATGGCCCGCACCCCACCCGCCATCGGACCGCCCCCGATGCCACACTCATACGCCAACCAGGCCGAAACCGCAGTCAGGGTACCATCTTTTTTGGCACCGACTTTGACTCTGATCTTTGACCCAGCACCCGGGCCCGCTGTGCGGAAAACATCTTCTCTGGTCATGCGCATCTGAACCGGACGCCCGGATTTTTTTGATAGCAGCATGGCAATAGCTTCTTGATACGTTGCTATCTTTCCGCCGAACGCACCACCTACCTCAGCCGGAATCACTCGCAGTTCGGATTGCTCCATCTGCATCATTTGGGCGACGCTGTCACGCAGTGGAAAGTGGCCCTGCGTTGTACTCCATAACGAAGATTGCCCCTTATCATTATAGTTAGCAAGACATGCGGGTGGTTCAATATAGCCCTGGTGAACAGTCGGCGTTGTGAATTCCAGCTCTACAATTTCATCTGCCTGCGCGAGTCCCTGTTCGATGTTTCCTGCACTGCGTTGCTCGTAACTACGAATGTTCGACGGTTTACCATCCTTCAGGTTGTGTTCATGCAGGATGACAGCATCTTGCATTGCCTCATCCAGCGTCATAACGGGCGGCAATTCTTCGTACTCGACCTTAATCGCGCTAAGCGCCTGTTCTGCTATCGCCTGGGAAATCGCAGCTACCGCCGCCACCGCGTGGCCATGATATAGCACCTTTTCAATAGCAAGGTTATCTCGGGTAAGGTCGCCTGCGCCGCCGGGCGTCATATGTTCAAAGTCCCGCCCGGTGACCACGGCCTTAACACCATCGATTTTTTCTGCCGCCGAGGTGTCTATGCTGATGATTCTTGCATGTGCATAGTCGCTGCGCAGCGCTTTACCATGCAGCATTCGGGGTAGCGTAAAATCGGCTCCAAAGTTTGCCTGCCCGGTCACCTTTTCTATCGCGTCGGGTCTGGCTGGTCTCTGACCAATAATGTTGTATTCAGTTTTTGACATGGTGCTATTTTTCCTATGATTTTATCGACGCAAAGTGTCAGATCATTTTATGCTACTTACTTGACGTGCGCTGCAGGCCAACCCTCAGGGGCGAACCCATTGAAATGGGGTATTTTGTAATTATAGCGACACTGGAATCAATTTTCGTATCCCCTACTCGACGGCTTAAGGAATAAACTATGCTACTTTGTAATCAACGCCATAGGATACCGACGTGACCAGTCGCACACACTTCAACAACGTGACATTGCTGGATGGACTTAACCCCGCTCAGCGCGGTATATCTGTGGTTATCGAGGACGAGCGCATTGTCAGCATCTCCGATGCGCCGATTCAGGCGGGTTCTGATGATGCAGTATTCGACCTGGCGAACCAGACACTCATGCCCGGCATGTATTCCTGCCACTTCCACGCCAGCTACGACAACGTCAACTCAATATTGAGCCTGGATCTCAACCACCCACCCACAATGCTGACATTGATCGCGGCTAAAAACCTGCGAACACTGCTGATGTCAGGATATACCGGCGCGGTCGGCGCAGGCTGCAGCCACTACATTGATGTGGCGCTACGTAACGCAGTGAATATGGGGTTGATTCCCGGTCCAAGATTAATGGCCTGCGGCGGTGCAGTCGTGACCACGGGGGACTCGGGTGACAGCTATCCTTCCTGGTGGGAACTCGGCATACAGGGCCTGGGTCGTCCCTGTGACGGTGAAGATGAATTTCGGAAAACAGTGCGAGAGGAAATTAAGAACGGTGTGGATATCGTCAAGCTGTTCGTGACTGGTGGTCATGGACAACCACTCTCGGGTGACCGCATGAGCATGACGGAAGAAGAGCTTCGGGCAGCCATTGATGCAGCACATAATCGCGGCAAAAAAATCAGAGGACATATCGTCGGTAAGCAGGGCATCCTAACCGCCACGAAGGCCGGCATCGACATCATTGACCATGCAGATGGTATCGATCAGGAATGTATCGACGCCATGGTTGAATATGGCACAACGCTGGTACCCAGTGTCTATCAAGCGTGGCACCTAAT
>JAQWMV010000178.1 GCA_029246605.1 Pseudomonadales bacterium
GCTGCCACTGCAAAGAACGCCGCCGTTGTAAAAAAACAGCCACAGAAGAAAACAAAGAAACAACTCTCGAAGCAAGCGGGCAAATCATCCTCTGTAAAAAAACCTGCTGGTAAAGGCGGCAAGGTGCCAATCTACCAGTGGACTCAGGCCGCTGGTGGTTTGGCCGCCGTTTGGGCAACACAGAATTCCCGTGATGCGCTTTTCGAAGCCATGGAACGTCGGGAAACCTACGCAACGACAGGGTCCCGTATGAACGTGCGTTTCTTCGGTGGCTGGAAGTTCCAGGCCGAAGACGCCCAGCGCCCGGATCTTGCACAGATTGGATACAGGAAAGGCGTCCCTATGGGTGGTGACCTTGCCAACGGGCCCAGAGGTGCGATGCCAAGCTTCCTTGTCAGGGCGTTCAAGGACCCACGAGGCGCTAATCTGGATCGCATCCAGATCGTCAAGGGATGGCTTGACCGAAAAGGCCGGTTACATGAGAAGGTTTACAACGTAGTACTGTCTGATGGCCGCATGCAAGACGTCGATGGCAAGGTGATGCCGGTAGGCAACACCGTGGATGTGCAAGAAAGCACCTACGTCAATAGCATCGGTGACCCGGAGCTTTCGGTGGTCTGGGTTGACCCTGACTTCAACAGCCAGGAGCGCGCATTCTATTACGCTCGGGTGCTGGAAATACCGACACCAAGGTGGACCGACCGGGAGAGCCTGGGAATAGACGACTCGAGCAATCTCCCCACATCGACCGTTGAAAGAGCATATACCTCACCAATTTGGTACACGCCTTGATGAGTCGCAAAAAGGAAAGGGAAATGAAACTGAACACCGAAGAAGAGGCTATGCTGAATGGCGAACAGGGAGAGCCTCTTTTCAAAAAACCGTGAAAGCGCTTCGTGCCTAAGATCATGAAACCTTGCGTCGAAGACCCCAGCCCTTTTGCAGGCACGTTCGAAGGCCTGGGAGACACTGTCGGCTTTTATGGGGAAGGGTAGGTGCTCCTTATGTCGGTTGACTATTTCTCTCGCGACGGCGGTGAGTGGAATTCGACGAACAGAGCCGTTTTTTGTTTCCCTTAGAAGAACAGCGGAGGTTTTCCAGTCGATATCGTCTTTCCTTAAACTAATGATCTCTCCCCGACGCATACCAGTTTCGAGAGCAAGCCTCACAATGTCAGCGATTAGCGGGCGCAACTCGTTTCTGATGCGCTGCAGTTCTGCCTCGTTGATTCGGCGGGTTCTTCCGGCAGGTAGCCTGGGCAGGCGAATAGATGGGATCCCCTGGGGGATTTTTACACCCCATTCGCTTTGGGCGAGCTTTAAGATGCGACGAACGAAGTTGATCTCATGTTTAACCGTCTGTGCTGAAACCTCTTTGATCCTGGCGTCCCGGTAGTAGGCGAGACGCTGGTTGGTAATCTCATTAATAAAGGTATTGCTTAGGCGGGCGCTGACCCTCCGAGCAAGACTTTTCTCCTGCTTGGTCGATTTTAGTAAAGGCAGGTGGCTCAGCGCATATCGGTCGATGAGTTCCTGGAATCGAATCGCTTCGGTTGGCACGTATAACTCACCCTGTTCGAGTCGCCGTTCAGTGTCGCGTGCCCACCGCTGAGCGTCTCGTTTGTAACTGAATGTTTTCGATAGTGCCGGTTTTCCTGGTAACCGGATCTGGGCTTGATATCGTCCGTTTCGCTTGCGTATGCTTGCCATCCTGTCCTCAACTGTGACTATTGTGTGACAAGACACAAAATCAGAGGATCATGGGGTAGGGACGGGAGAGGAAAATCGTGCAAAAATAGGCGATTAGAAGAAGGAGCTCAGTTGGGAGAGCGACGGCCTTACAAGCCGTAGGTCGCAGGTTCGACCCCTGCAACACCCACCAATATTGCGGCTTTCACGAAGTGAAAACGCAATTAAAGGTTTTAAGTTTTTGCAACACGGAGCGGTAGTTCAGCTGGTTAGAATATCGGCCTGTCACGCCGGGGGTCGCGGGTTCGAATCCCGTCCGCTCCGCCAATTAGTCGATGGCTTGCCCCGCAGGGGCAAACATCGACACCGGCAGGTACTTGCGCAGTAAGTGCCGAGAGGGATGGCTTGCCCCGCAGGGGCAAACATCGACAGCGGTAGTGTCCTGAGGAGGTGCTACGAAAGTTAGATTCCTGCCGCCGAACTAGAAGCAATGATCCACATCATCAGCCGGTGAATCACCTTTTGGTTTGCCAACGATCACAGCCGGAACCCCGGCGACAGTGACGTGCGCAGGCACATCTTCCATAACCACACTGCCAGCACCAACCTTGGCACCTTCACCGATCTCGATATTGCCGATAATTGAGGCATTGGCACCAATCAGTACACCATGACGTACTTTCGGGTGACGGTCGCCCGAGTCTTTCCCGGTACCCCCGAGGGTAACCCCATGTAGTATCGAGACATCATCTTCAATCACCGCAGTTTCGCCAATAACGAGACTCGTCGCATGGTCGAACATGATGCCGCAGCCAATCTTGGCAGCGGGGTGAATATCGACACCAAAGATCGCACTCATCTGGTTTTGAAAATAGAATGCCAGAGAGTGCCGGCTCTGGCCCCAGAGCCAGTGTGCGATACGGTGAGTCTGCAGGGCATGAAAGCCCTTATAGAACAAAAACGGTGTGGAATAGCTGTTGCAGGCCGGATCGCGCATGCGGGTCGCCTTGATATCAATCTCAGCGGCATGAATTAGAGAGGGTTCACCGCGATAGGCTTCCTCGATAATCTCACGGATCGCCATACTGGAGACCACGGGGCTGTCTAACTTGCTGGCCAGTAGAAAGCTTAAAGCGCCTTCAATGGTGTCGTGATTGAGCACTGTCGCGTGAAAGAAAGTCGACATAATTGGCTCAAATTCAGCGCGGGCATGCACTTCTTGGCGCATGGCTTGCCAAAGGGAACCGGCAACACGGATCTCTTCGACATTGTGCTCGTTGGCCAGTTCTTCGGCGTAGCGTTTGTTGATGTTGGAGTTCATAGGGCGCAGTTTCCCCTTTTCGGCTTCAATTTCAAGCCGGGTCAATGCAACACGTTCATTGAAAAGAGACTGAAAAGAGCATTTAATGCGCCCTTCATGGCTAAACAGCAGCAATCACATGCATTTTAACAGTGTTGGCATCATCGCTAAGACCGGCTCCGATCAGGTGCTGGATTCCCTGCGTCATGTGGTTGAGTTTTTGGCGGGGCAGGATGTAGACGTGGTGCTGGAGACTGAATCCGCGAGCATGCTGGGGGATGATAGCCGTCACTGCGAACTAGCGGAAATGGGTGACTGTTGTGATCTCGTGATTGCCGTCGGCGGTGATGGCAATATTTTAGGTGCAGCGCGAGCACTCGCGCCTGCTGGAGTACCGATACTGGGCGTCAATCGCGGCCGTCTGGGGTTTCTGGCGGATGTATCGCCCCATGATATTGAACCGCAGGTAGGAGCAGTGCTCGCGGGTGATTTTGTGATGGAAGAGCACTTTTTGTTGGAAGGGCAGGTCACCGGACGTAGCGATGTGTGTAGTGCTCTCAATGAAGTGCTGATTCATGCTGCCAATATGCCAAAGATGATTGAGTTTGATCTAACGATCTATGATGAGCTGGTTTACACCCAGCATTCTGATGGGCTCATTATTTCAACCCCAACGGGCTCAACCGCTTATGCGTTGTCTGCAGGTGGCCCGATTATGCATCCCAGCATTGATGCGGTGGTACTGGTGCCGATGTTTCCGCATACCTTAACGAGCCGGCCGCTGGTGATTCCAGGTGACTTTGAAATGAAAGTGGTGATTGGCTCACATAATGAGGTGGGTGCGCGCGTTAGTTTTGACTCGCAGATTGAATTTGAAATCGAACCAGGTGATGAGCTCGTTGTACGCAAGAAAAAAAAACGGCTGAAATTAATCCATCCACCCGGGCACAGTTTTTACGAGGTGTGCCGCGGCAAGCTAGACTGGGCGAGTCGTGTCGGTGATAACGGCGGCGATTAGTTACTGCCGAAGTGTTGCCTGATTGTCGAGAAACCAGGCGTAGGTATCCTTGAGCCCCGCTTCCAATTCGATGTTGGCTTGTCAACCCAGTGCGTTAATTTTTGAGACATCCAACAGCTTACGTGGCGTGCCATCGGGTTTGCTGGTGTCGAAGGTTAACTCTCCGGTGTAACCGATTACTTTGCAGATGAGTTCTGCTAGTTCTTTAATGGTGACATCCACACCGGTCCCAACATTGACGTGCGAACTCATGGGCGCTGTTACAGCCTCAATCTGATACCATGATGTGCACGCAGGCCTCCTCCAGATCATCGACGTGCAGCAACTCTCGCATGGGTGAGCCTGTGCCCCAGATCGATACTTCTTTCCGTTCGCTGCATTTGGCATCATGAATGCGACGCATTAATGCCGGGATGACATGACTGTCATCTTCATGAAAGTTGTCACCAATGCCATAGGGATTAGTTGGCATCAACGACCGATAGTCCGTGCCGTATTGCCGATTGTAAGATTCACAAAGTTTGATGCAGGCGATTTTGGCTATTGCGTAGGGTTCGTTGGTCGGCTCCAGGAAACCATCCAACAATGAAGTTTCAACCATAGGTTGGCCCGCCAGCTTTGGATAAATCCATGAGGTGCCGAGAAATAATAATCGTTTGCAACTGGATTGATAGGCGCCATGAATGAGGTTGAGTTCCATCATCAGATTCTGATAAATGAATTCAG
>JAQWMV010000191.1 GCA_029246605.1 Pseudomonadales bacterium
TGAGGATTCGATGCCGGCTAACGTCAATAGGATCATAGTCCACCATAGGTAGTAAACTTGGCTAAGCGACCCAATCTCGTCTTTATCTTTCCTGATCAGCAACGCGGCGACACGGTAGGTTTTGCTGGGAATCCGGTCGTAAAAACACCGAATCTGGACCGGCTCGCCAGTGAAGGCGTTACCTTCAGCAGAACTTCCAGCAACGCACCCATTTGCATGCCAGCGCGAATATCCCTTATGTGCGGCCTGCCGACAACGCAGCATGGTGTCTGGGCGAATAACACTAACGGCGATCCGGAATTACCCAATCACGTCAGGAACATCAGCGAAGCGGGTTACCGTACGTCGCAGATAGGGAAAGTGCACTTTTATGTTCGCGCGAAGGGTGATGGCCATTCTCGGGATTTTGCGCACAGGATGCGTGACTGGGGATGGGAAGACAGCTACGAGCTTCGAGATATTACTGCTTACACGACGGCCGATTGCTACTACACGGATTTCCTCGAAGAACGAGGTCATCTGGGGATTCTGCGCGATTATATGCGTACCTACGTCGGTGGCGAAGCCGCCGGTTTGCTTCGTCCCTGGGAAACGCCACCAAGCCTCTTACCTAATGATGAAGATATCGATATCTTCACTGCTCGGAAATCTGTGGAATATATCGAGAACTATGACGACGATCGACCATTCTATTTACAGGTACTTTTCCCAGGACCACACAATCCTTTCGACTCCCCCGCCGATGATCGTGCGCTATACAATCCTGACGATATGCCAGAGGCGATCCTTACACCAGAGACAGGTCCTGTCTCACCTCAGGTTGCACGAATGAAGGGTCTCAGCCACCTCGACAAGATGACTGCCAGTCAGGCGCGTCTCATGAGAATGTACTACTACGCGAAAGTGACCCACGTCGACCACGGTATTGGCATGGTGTTGGATGCGCTCGAAGCCAAAGGCGTGATGAATAATACCTGGATCATTTATACCTCTGACCACGGCGAGATGCTGGGAGACCATCGTTGCAGCCACAAGGCACTGTTCTATGAAAGCGCCATGAATATTCCTCTTTGTATCAGACCTCCGGGCGGCACCAGGGCCTGGCAGTCAAGAGCGCTCACCGATCAGCTTGACCTTACCGATACCATGCTGGAGATTGCTGATGCAGCTTACCTGAATGACGCCAGCGAATACCGAAGCTCGCTTGTCGGCAAAGTGATCGATGGCCCGAATGCCGCGACTGCCCAGGAAGGTAAAGACGTAGTATTCAGTGACGTGAGGCTGTACTCCATGGCCCGGAATGACAAATACAAACTCGTGGTCGATTCTCTGAGTCGGGAACCCACTGAACTCTACGATATGGACGAGGATGTGGACCAAATCCATAATCTTGTAGAGGATACGGAACACGACGATGCTCGATCAGAGCTAACGGGGCATTTGAACATACATCTGGATAAGCTTGACCATGACAAAGCTAAGGCATACCAGGATAAAGTCGCTGCCAATCCAAACCTTGGCAGCGCTTCCGACAAGATGAACTAACTGCCCAATCTAAAGCGTTTCGCTTGCGTTACCAGGTATCAATCCAGCTATGCTTTTTGCCTTCACGCGGTATCGGTACAGGTGCGGAATCGAGCCCGAGCGTGACCCATCTGCGTGTTTGAGCAGGATCGATAACATCGTCTACCTCGAATACGGTCCCTGCATTTAATGCTCGTGACCATGCATAGGCGTCGGCTAACATTTCTTCATAACGAGCTTTGCGTTTGGGGATGTCCTCGATAGCGGCTAGTTCCGCCCGACGACCCAATTTAATCTGACCTTCGAGCCCCATACCGGCAAATTCTCCAGTAGGCCATGAAATAGCAAAGAATGTCTCATCGAAGGAACCGCCTGCCATGGCTATCGCGCCAAGCCCGTAGGCCTTCCGCAGCACAACGACGAAATACGGCACCGTCAGGTTTGCACCGGCCACATACATTCTGCCGCAGTGACGAATCAACGCATCCTTCTCTGCCTCCGGGCCAACCATGTTTCCCGGGCAGTCAATCAATGACAGGATCGGAATATCGAAGGCATCACAGAGTTGCATGAACCGACTTGCCTTGTCTGCCGCGTCAGCGTCAATGGCACCGCCGGTGGGTGAATTGGAATTATTCGCGACGACGCCCACGGCCCGGCCTTCGATTCGAATCAGCACGGTGACCATAGCGAGCCCAAACTTTTCTCGCAGCTCCAGCATAGAGTCAACATCAGCGAGCGTGCTGATGACCTCGCGAATATTGTAAACCGCGCGGCGATTCTCCGGCACGATATGGCGCAATTTTCGCTGATCATGTTCTGACCAATCGGCAACCCGACCCTGGAAATAAGACAGGTACTGCTTTGCCAATGCGGTGGCTTCCACCTCGTCTTCTGCCACCAGGTCGATGACGCCATTCGGTTCCTGAATACTGACCGGCCCGACTTCACCAGGTGCAAAAACCCCAAGACCGCCACCTTCAATCAAGGCAGGACCACCAACACCTATGCTCGAATCACGCGTGGCGATAATCACATCACAGGCACCCAGTAGCACCACATTCCCGGCAAAACAGTAACCAGAGCTGACGCCTACCAGCGGGACCAGACCTGACAATTTACCGAATTGCCACCACGTACGGGTGTTGAGCCCCCCTGAAGACGTAGCATTAGGGCCACCGCCAGGCCGGGGTCCATTATGTGTTCGGCCACCCCCGCCTTCAGTAAACAGCACGACGGGCAGTTTGTACTTTTCAGCGATGCTCAACATGCGATCCTGCTTCTGGTGATTCTTGCGGCCCTGGGTACCGGCAAGAACCGTATAGTCGTAGGACATCGCAATACAGCGGGCATTCTCTTTCCCGACTAGATCTTCGTTGACCCGACCAACTCCCATTACCATCGCATCTGCAGCAGTCTTAATAACACGCTGCTCGATTTCCTCATTTGTATCATTAAAAAACCGGGTCGCCGTGACCATCGGCCCATATTCAAGAAACGAATCAGGATCACACAAATCGTTTATGTTCTCTCGCGCTGTGCGTTTGCCTGCATCGTGGCGTTTCGCAGTTGCTTCGGTACGTGCGGCATCTGTAGTCAATTGGTGAAAGTGGTTAATCTCTGCAACATCCGGCCGGATGCTGTCCAGATCGACTTCCTCACCTGCGCTGTATTCACCGTCCACATCATGCGGTTCAATGAACAGTATCGGTGTGTCTTCAAAGATGGTATCACCTATCTGAAGTGCTATTTCACGCACCAGACCTGAGTCGTTGGCTGTGATTACATGCTCCATCTTGAGTGCTTCAAGCACAGCAACTGGTTGACCCACCTGCACAGTGTCACCCTCATGCACAGAAAGCTCGACCACCATACCCTGTATAGGCGCCAGCACCGGGACTGTGCCAGGAGGCCCTGCGATCACCGGCGCCTGAACCGTTGCCGCTGCTGGCTGCGCAGTACCTCTTTTCACATCGAGTACTGCAAGCGGATCATCCGGGTCGACGTCGGCGCCCGCTTTCTGTATACCGCGATCGGCTGTGAAATAACGTAGCCTGTCATCGGCCTCGCTCATCAGGTCTGCAATGTTGTCCTCAACATAACAGGTGTGCACTGTATCCCCGGTCATCTTCGTGTGCTTCAGCAATGTCATCAGAAACCCAGTGTTGCTGCGCACTCCCTCAAGTCGAAACTCTGCAAGGGCACGACGCGTCTTGCGCATGACGTGCTCCATGTCATCACCATGCACAATCAGCTTCGCCAACAGCGAATCATAATAGGGACTGGTGGTGTAACCGGTGTAACCAAACCCATCAACCCGGATACCTGGGCCAGCCGGTGGCTCGTAGGCACTAATGTGCCCGCCACCCGGTCGGGAAGTACCATCGGGACCCATCGTTTCAAGGTTGACCCGAGTCTGCATCGCGACACCCCGAGTAGGCGGTACCTGAGCCTGCTCCAACTGCAGATCCGCCAAGGTTGCACCAGCAGCAATCTTCAATTGCAGCGCCACCAGATCAAGCCCGGTGACCTCCTCCGTGACAGTATGTTCAACCTGCAGGCGGGCGTTGGCTTCCATAAATACGAAGCGGTCCTTTGCCTGCTGATCCACCAGAAACTCGATAGTGCCAACACCTCGATAATTTGCCGCCGAACCAATCTTGACGGCTGCATCCAATATCGCCTCCCGCATGGAAGACGACAGATCGAACGCTGGCGCGACTTCAATCAGTTTCTGACGCTGTCGTTGCAGACTGCATTCACGATCCCACAGGTGAGAGACGGCGCCAGTGCCGTCACCGAGGATCTGAACCTCAACGTGCCTCGCATGACTCATGAGTTCCTCGACGTAAATATCACCTGAGCCGAATGCCTGCATGGCCTCGGAACTGGCGCGTGCAAAAGCATCGTCCATCTCAGATGCAACCATCACCGGACGCATACCGCGCCCTCCGCCACCGGCCACTGCTTTTAACATGACAGCACCATGGGTACCCAGACTGTTTATAAAGTCTGTGGCCTGCGCGGCTGTGACAGCCTGGCTAATACCTGGCAGCACCGGGACACCGCACTGTTCAGCAAGGTCGCGCGCGGCTGCCTTATCACCAAAACGCGCCAGTGTCTGAGCATCGGGGCCAATGTAGATCAAACCCGCTGTTTCACATGCACTCGCAAAGTCAGCTGACTCACTTAGGAACCCGTAACCAGGATGCACTGCATCACAATTAGCCTCACGCGCAAGCGAGATAATCCGATCTGCGTCCAGGTAAGCTGGTACACCTGCCGCACCCAAACCCAGTGCATAATCAGCATGTCGCACGTGTAGGGAAAAACTGTCATCGTCGGCGTAAATCGCGGTGGTAGATATACCGAGGTCCGATGCAGTGCGGATGACGCGAATAGCGATTTCGCCACGATTGGCGATGAGGACATTGCTGACCATCTAGCGGTTTCCTATTGAGAGTTTCGAGGCTCGAAAAATTAGCAGACAGTGTACCCAATCCAACGCCACTAATCTCTCTCCCAGTGTTAACAGCACACCCGTTTTGTCGATGCGGTGCTGTGGTATTGTGACACCTAATCCTCATGACCCAGGAGGTCATCTTGCTAAAGCTATATGGTTTTCCGCTGTCTAATTATTACAACATGATCAAGATTGCACTGTTGGAAAAGGGTATTGAGTTTGAATTAGTTGATGCCCATCCCAGCCAGGACGATGACTATCTAAGCCATAGCCCAATGGGCAAGGTGCCTTATCTTGAAATACCGGAGGGATTTCTTTCCGAGACCAATGTCATTTGTGAATATCTTGAAGACACAGGGGAAGGCGTTGCGCTGCTACCCATAGATCCCTATGAGCGGGCCAAAGTGCGGGAGTTGATGAAGGAAATCGAACTCTACATCGAGTTACCCGCGCGTAGTTGCTACGCGGAGGCTTTCTTTGGTGGTACGGTGAGTGAAGCGGTCAAGGTAAAAGCGAAAACTGATCTTAGTAAAGGTATCGCCGGCCTGAAAAGAAACGGTAAGTTTGCTCCCTATGTGGCCGGAAGCGAACTGACCTATGCGGACTTCTTCTTCATGTATTCATTGAATCTGGCAGGAATCGTCGCCAAAAAACTGCTCGATATGGATATCTACAGCGACTTTGGCGAAGCCAAAGACCTTATAGCCTCATTAAACGAACGGGAATCCGCTCGACAGGTGTCGGCTGACCAGAAGGCCTAAAGATTATTCGTTAGAGGATTTCCAGGACCCCGCTGATATCCGCCCCTCTCATACTCTGTTTAACACCAGCGAACGCTTTGGCGTCCAGTTGCAAAAGAGATGCAGCTTTTTCCATTACACGAGCCATGAGATCTCTGGGTTCGACCACCTCATCGAGAAAGCCGACATTAATCGCTTCTTCGGGGCTATACATCGTGGCGCTGATGGCAGCATTAGTCCGATGCCGAGTATTTATACGTGCATTCACCAGCATAAGCGCAAACGGTGGCAACGACAGGCCAATAGCCACTTCATTTAGTCCAATCGAGAATTCGCCAGTGATGCCAATGCGATAATCAGCTGTTAGCAGTAGAAAACCACCGAGCGCAACACTATGACCTGTATTTGCCATGATGATCGGCTTGGGAAATCCATATAATCGCATCGTCAGACGTGAGCCTGCCAATGTCATCGCCTGACTGGCGGCAGCATCACCCCCACGGATAGTTTTAATATCAAATCCACCGCAGAACACCCCTTCTCGACCCGAGATGATGACAACTTTTGCATCTTTCTCCGCCTGATCCAGGGCACCATTGACTGCCGCAATCATGTCAGAACTCATCGCGTTAGCCTTGCCATCATCGATACTGAGCAAGGCGATTTCATCCTGTTGCACATAATTTACCAATGACATCAAAAAACTCCTGAGTTATAAATACGACTGCAGTTGAGCCATGCTTTGCTCGGCCTCTTGCAAAATCTCACGAACGATATCGCCCGCCGGTTTTATATTAGTGATCAGGCCGGAACCCGTACCAGCTATATAATTTCCACGCGATCCATCCACGTCGTCTGGGATACTTTCATTACCTTTTTTCTGGACAGACATATAGTCCATAGGGCCTTTGCCCGGTTCATCCAAAGCGTCCATTTCGGCAAAGAATTGATTTTTGATGAGTCGTGTTGGTGAAGAATTTTTGAGCGCGATGGCCGTTGCAGAATCACCTGCATTCACCAGAACCTGTTTCCAGTTTTCATGTGCTCGCGATTCATCTGCTGCCAAAAATCGGGTTCCCATCTGTATACCCTGCGCACCCATAGCAAGGGCTCCCAACAGACCCCTACCGGTCGCAAAGCCACCTGCGGCGATAACAGGCACATCCACCCGTTCGGTGACTGCTGGCAGTAACGAAATAATCGGCACCTCGTCCTTCGCTACCTTACCACCTGAGTCACTACCTTCTGCAATGATGGCATCGACGCCCGCATCAAACGCCTTTAGGGCTGTCTTAACCGATGACACGACATGCATCACGTAGATGCCCATAGATTTGAGTTGTTCGGTATATTTGGCAGGATTACCAGCCGACGTAGTGACTATGCGAACACCAAACTCTGGCAGAAGATCCAAAAGATTCGGTACCATCGGGTGAAAAAGTGGTAGGTTCACCGAATAGGGGCGATTGGTCTGCTCAGACAATAGTTGAAGTTGTTCCCGCGTGCCATCGACCCCGAAGGTCGCGCTGGATAAGGTACCAAGACCACCCCCGTTGGATACAGCTGATGTCAGATTTGCATCGCTGATGCCCATCATGCCGCCAAGGATTATGGGGTACTCAATACCGAGCGTCTCACATAAAGGTGTTTTAATCGTCAAAATTCTTGTCTCCATCTATAGTCATATTTTTGGACGGTAAATGAATGTTATTTACCTCGAATTGACCCACATCTTTGGCCGTAGCCCAGTCGCTTCTCTAAATAGTTTCAGCAACGCGTTCGCATCTGACCTAGGTTAATAGTTTTTCACTGCTTGGACATAAGCAATGACCGAAACATTTTTTTAGGTTCGGTCATTTATCTCCGTCCTTTTAGATCCGATATGAAGACTCTGATCGTTATCCATCAATTTTACTCATCATAGCGAGCACATCACAAATCCGGTTCGAATAACCCCATTCGTTGTCATACCAACTCAGCACTTTGACAAAACGTTGACTGCCGACCTGTGTGAGGGGCGCATCAAATATCGACGAGTGCGGGTTACCTATAATGTCAGAAGAGACAACCGGTTCCTCGGTATATTCGAGAACCTTCGCCATACGATCTGAACTCGCCGCCTCACGAACAACCTCGTTGACATCATTCACCGTCACCCCTCGATTGAGTTCCGCAAACAGGTCAACGACGGAGCCATCCGCTACTGGCACCCTTGAGGCAATACCATCGAGGCGACCATGTAATTCTGGGAGAACCTCACCGACGGCTTTCGCAGCACCGGTCGATGTTGGGATGATATTTTCCGCTGCGGCACGGCTACGACGCCAATCCGAGTGCGGAACATCCGCTAGGCTTTGATCATTAGTATAGGCATGCACGGTATTGATAACACCCTCACGGATGCCAAAAGCGTCATTGAGCACCTTGGCGAGCGGTGCAAGACAGTTCGTCGTACAACTGGCATTGGACACGATGCGATGTTTGCCTGACAAGCCGTCCTCATTGACACCGAGCACCACTGTATAATCAATCTCGTCCTTGGCAGGCACAGTCAATAGAGCCCGTTTCGCACCCGCTTCAAGATGCATCGCCACCTGCTCCCGACTACGAAAAACTCCGGTGGCTTCCACGACCGCATCGATACCAAGTTCACCCCAGGGTAACTGTTTCGGATCTCTTTCTTTAAGCATTCGTACGCGTGACCCTGGTGTCACCATCTCTTCATCTTCAATCTTAACGTCGCCCTCGAAACGACCCATCACCGTGTCATAGGTAAGCAGGTACGCTAGTGCATCGTTATCAAACAGGTCATTTATCGCCACGATCTCGATATCATTCAACGTTTCCGCAATACGAAACACAGCACGACCAATACGACCAAATCCATTAATGGCAACTCTCATGAGGAGGTCTCCTTACGTTCTGTTGCATCGAGGTCAGCATAGGTTTCCGCTATATCAAGTATTCGACTCGCGTGACCGAGGGACTCATGCCAAGCCAATATCTTCACCATTTTTGAACCGGCTTTTATCGTGCCCTGCAGGTCGACGAGCAGGGACTTTGTGCAACCTTTGATGTCAGATGACACAATAAGGTCGTTGGTCGTTCCAACTAGCGCCGGTACATTTTCTTCAGCCGCAATAAAGAGATCCTTAATTCTATCGACATCTGGTAACGCCTCAGTCAAAGCAACCGTAATATCCAACATTGAACCCACCTGAACCGGGACGTTCAACGCATAGGCGGTAAATTTCCCACTAACCTCCGGTAAAACCTGTTGAACCCAATGCAGCGCCGGTGTGTTGTTGGGAATGATGTTTTCAGCACCCGACCTACTTCGCCGATGATCCGCGCCTGCGTAGTCCTGCAGGGCCTGGTCGCTGGTATAGGCATGTACCGAGGTCATCGTGGCGTGTTCAATCGCGAAGCAATCCATAATAATTTTGAGCGCAAGTGCGGTGGCTGTTGTTGATGCTGACCCTGCTGATATTATTCGATCGTGCGCTGAGGCACTCGCTTCGTTGACACCGAAGAGCACTACCTGATCAACATCGCCCTCTGGTAAGACTGACAAAATAACTCTCTTGGCACCATTTTCCAGATGCGGGTTAAGTTCCTGCATCGAGCGAAAACGGCTGCTTGCATCGATCACAAAATCTACGTCGAACACATCCCAGGGTATTTCATTGGGATGATCCGCAGGCATCAGCCTAGTCCGCCCACGTTCGCTAACCAGGTAGTTAGATTCTAGCGTCACATCAGAGTCCTGCCCCATGGTCTTATCGAACAAATGATGCAGAATCTCCGGCTGCCCGATATCGGATATGACGGCTATCTCAAAACGCTCTCTGTCGAGAGCTAACTGGAACAACTGGCGTCCTATCCTGCCAAATCCCATCAGCCCAATGCGGATTTTTTGCATAAACTTATCCTAGATTACTCATTTGAATTTATCCTAACAAAGAAGTCTTGTGATTATCATAAGGTATGGGAGGAAATGATCAGCAAGTTGCTCTGCCTAACCATTCCGAGGAACTGACTTTCGTCTATATGGTTCGGCGCCCGACAGATTTACCCTACAAAATTGCAGCTGTGGTCAGGGAAGCTATTGCGGGCTGAGCAAGAATGTAAGTGGGATGTGCAATCGCTCACGCCAGGCTTTGGGTGAATGATCGGCACCATCAAAGCGACGTGTAATCCAGTCTGCACCCTCTATAAAGCCCCGTTTACGCATCAACGCGTCCATCTGCTGCTGTGACAACAATCACCCAGCCCGCAAAGAGCAAACAAGTCCGGTTAATCATCCTCAAGTAACTTAACCGTTCCTCCATCGCCGTCAACTTCGATCATCTGACCGTGTTTGATGCGCTGGGTACAGTTACCTGTTCCGACAACGGCAGGTATGCCGTACTCGCGAGCAACAATGGAACCATGACCCAAAATACCGCCGATATCGGTGACCAGTCCTTCCGCGTGCGCAAACAGTTGTGTCCACGCCGGTGATGTCATGGGACACACCAGAATGGATCCGGGAAGCATATTGCTGAACTCGGACGGATTCATGATCACACTGGCTTCAGCGGTAATGACGCCGGGGCTGACTGGGATACCCATTAACGTGTCACTGCTGTCATCATTCTTGATTTGGGTTTCCTTGAAAGCGATGCCCGGCTGTTCGCTGGCCTCAGGCGGGCAGGTGCCCGGCGGATGCAGGAGCTTGCGTCTCTCCCGTAGCTCTCTTCGCTCTTGCGCCAGTTCGCCTAGTGCCGGCTTCCCCTTGCCATCCGCTCGAAGCGTCATAGCTTCATCGAGTTCAGCGGTATACATGTGGTAGACATCATCAGGTTGTTTGAATGTACCCACTTCTACCAGTCGCCGACCCAACTCTGCGGCCATAGGGCGCAGTGCGGGCCAGGCCATACCCAATACGAAACAGGATTCCTCACGCATCGGGTAATACTTGCTGGCAAACCAGAAACGATAACGGAACTGCCAGTATTGCAGCCCAGTAAGAAGCTCGCTAAT
>JAQWMV010000198.1 GCA_029246605.1 Pseudomonadales bacterium
CGCGAGAATTATCGCTTCTATAAGGATCGCGGCTATACCCTCAAATATCATCAAATAGCAGCCAAATAATAAAAAATGGATGACAAAGACAAACCAGAAGAAAGTGCCGAAGATGTCCCTATCCTTGAGGATGTGGTTTTCGACGCCTCTTTACTCTTACAGCCACCACGGCAATCGCCCATTGAAGAGGTCGATCATGGGCCGGACTATGATCCGGATACCCTCGACCTATTTGACCCGGTCTCCAGTGCCGAAGAGTCACTCAGACTAGGCGCTGAACAGTTTATTAATGAGTTGGTCCAGGAGTTTTCCGCTGAAATCAACTCGCGTTTACGCGAAGAGCTCACGCAACAACTGAGCTCAATTCTTGATGACCTGTCGTTACCCCCTGACAAGCCGTAAGGTTTAGGTATAATCGCGCCTTTGTCGTAGCATCTGTAGCCATGGATAAGTATCAACCACAGGATATTGAAACCGCCTGGTACCAGAAGTGGGAGGCACAGAACTACTTTGCCCCTAGCGGGAACGGTAGCCCGTTCAGTATCGCTATCCCGCCCCCGAACGTTACCGGGACCCTACACATGGGGCATGCGTTTCAACACACTCTGGTTGATTCACTGATCCGTTTTCGCCGCATGAAAGGTGATAACACCCTATGGCAGATGGGCACTGATCACGCGGGAATCGCTACCCAACTCATCGTAACCGAACAACTGGCAGCCGAAGGTATCAAGCCAAGCGATCTTGGCCGTGAGAAGTTCCTCGAAAAAGCTTGGCAGTGGAAAGAAAAGTCCGGCGGCACAATTTCAAAACAGTTACGCCGACTGGGGGCCTCCCTACACTGGCAAACAGAGCGATTTACCCTGGATGAAGGCTTGTCACGCGCAGTCCTCGAAGTATTTGTGCGGCTATATGAAGATGATCTTATTTACCGCGGCAAACGGCTGGTCAACTGGGACCCGGTACTAAAAACCTCGATTTCAGATCTCGAAGTTGAATCTGAAGAAGAGAAAGGTCACCTGTGGCATCTACGTTATCCCCTCGCTGATTCCGATGATCAGTATTTAATTGTTGCAACGACACGCCCGGAAACAATGCTCGGAGATACCGCCGTTGCCGTACATCCCGATGACGAACGCTATAAGTCGCTAATTGGGCAGGAAGTCTTGCTACCACTAACGAATCGTCGCGTCCCGATCATTGCAGATCATTATGTGGACCAGACCTTCGGTAGTGGTTGCGTCAAGATTACACCCGCGCATGATTTCAACGACTACGACATGGGTAGACGTCACGACCTGCCGATGATCAATGTCTTCAATGACGATGCTTCCATCAACGACAACGCCCCCGAAAAATACCGTGGAATCGACCGCTACGCGGCCCGCGAGGCAATCCTCAAGGATCTGGATAATCTGAATCTGATGGAAAAAGTTGAAGACCACATGATGGCAGTCCCCAGGGGCGAAAAGTCTGGTGTTGTGGTTGAGCCCTTTCTCAGTGATCAGTGGTTCGTTAGAGCCGAACCACTCGCCGCGCCAGCTATTAAGGCCGTTGAAGATGGCGACATCGAGTTCATTCCGAAAAACTACGAGAACAACTTCTTTGTATGGATGCGCAATATCCAGGACTGGTGCATCAGCAGGCAACAGTGGTGGGGGCACAGAATTCCAGCCTGGTACGACAGTGATGGCGCCGTTTACGTCGGCCGAAGCGAGCAGGAAGTCCGAGATAAGCACAACCTCGCTGACGATGTAGCCCTGTCACAGGATGAAGATGTGCTCGACACTTGGTTTTCCTCTGCCCTGTGGACCTTTTCAACGCTGGGCTGGCCGGACAAAACACCAGAACTCGATACCTTTCACTCTACCGATGTCATGGTTACTGGTCACGATATCATCACCTTCTGGGTGTCACGCATGATCATGATGACGCTCAAATTCGTCGGTGAAGTACCGTTTAAAAAGGTTTACGTCACCGGCATGGTGACGGACGCAGATGGCCAGAAACAATCCAAGTCAAAGGGCAATGGACTAGACCCTCTGGATATTATTGACGGAATATCACTGGATGATCTGGTAGCCAAGAGAACCGACAGCCTGTTGCAGCCCAAAATGGCAGCACGCATTGAAAAGAATACCCGCAAGGAGTTTCCCGACGGTATTAAGCCCTACGGTACCGATGCCCTGCGTTTTACTTTCTATTCCATCGCCACTCGATCCAGGACCATTCGTTTCGATATGAATCGAGTCGAGGGCTATCGAAATTTTTGCAACAAACTTTGGAATGCAGCGAATTTCGTATTTATTAATACCCTGGAACATGACGTCTCAGCCGATCACACACCAGACGTTATCGATCGATGGATCGTTACTGAGCTCAATCACACCGTCGAAATTATTAACCAGGCGATGGAAACCTACCGCTACGACCTTGCTGCTAAAGCAATTTATGAATTTATATGGGATGAGTTTTGCGATTGGTATGTCGAGCTAACCAAGCCCATTGTTAACTCTGATGCCAGTGCAGAAATTATCAACGCAAAACGATTTACGCTGCTTTCAGTGCTTGAGCAGACACTTCGCATGGCGCATCCGTTTCTGCCTTTTATGACCGAGGAGATCTGGCAGCAGATACCCACCGCCATTCGAGGTGAAGGTGCCACCATCATGCGTGAAGCCTATCCGGAATGTAACGCGAAGTTGGTCGATCAGGCAGCAAAAAATGATGTTGCCTGGATCAAAGATGTCGTCACCGGTACCCGCAACATTCGCGGAGAAATGAACATTTCCCAGGGCAAACCCATCCCTATTATTTTCTACAATGGAGGGGCCGAAGACAAAATACGGCTCGATGCCTATCAGACGCTACTCGAATTTCTCATTCGACCCGAGAGCATCACATGGCTACAGGAGAACGACAACAAACCACCTGCTTCAACACACCTCGTTGGAGACATGCAGCTATTGGTACCTCTGGCAGGATTGATCGACACCAGCGCAGAACTCGCCCGTCTGGATAAAGAGATCGACCGCAAAGAAAAGGACAAAACACGTATCGAGGGTAAACTCGGCAATCCGAACTTCGTCGATAAGGCACCAGACGCCGTTGTACAGAAAGAAAAAGACAAGCTGGCAGATATCAGCTCAGCGTTGGACCGGTTGCGGGAACAACGTCACAAGATTGCCAACCTATAATTTCTCCAGATATTCCGCACAACAAAAACCCTTGGACAGATTTATAACATTGTGTCTTAATGCGATCTCGGCGATTTGCTGAGTAGTGGATTATGACAAGAGGTATTGGCTATGTCTGAGAGACAGTCAGGAACCGTCAAATGGTTCAACGATGCCAAAGGATTCGGATTTATTGAACAGGAAAGTGGTGAAGACGTATTCGTTCACTTTCGTTCACTTCGCGGTGAAGGCTATCGCACTTTGAAACAAGGTGCTCGAGTAGAATTCGCATTATCCGAAACCGAAAAAGGCTTTCAGGCTGAGGACGTCGCAGAGATTTAGCGACCATGTTCACGTTATTGTGACTGGCTCAATAGTGCGGTGGTGGGGGCTCTGGTGTATCGGGCATCTCTTGTTGCTGTGATTTCAACTGCTGCATGATCACCTCTATCTGTCGCTGTATTTCCATAATCTGTTGCTGTTGACTAGATAGCGCATCATCTAATTTCCCCAGAAATTCTTCCTGAAATGTGATGCGAGATTCCAGCTCTTCAATCGAATTTAGCAACTTATTTTCCATCAGAATTTTAGCCTGACCTTCACACCGCGATCATGCAGATATTTCTTTAGCTCGCTCACCGTATATTCATTGTAATGTACCATCGAGGCGACAAGCGCTGCGTCTGCCTTCCCCTCAGTTAAAACGTCGTACAGATGTTCTGGCTTTCCTGCACCACCGGAGGCAATTACTGGAATTGATACCGCTTCTGCAATCATCCTGGTGAGATTGAGCTCATACCCCTCGCGAGTACCATCAGCATCAATTGAGTTAACCACCAGCTCACCGGCACCGAGCTCTTCCCCCTGAAGCGCCCACGTTAGGGCATCAATGCCCATCCTGGTTCGACCGCCATTGATAACCACTTCATATCCGCTAGGGAAATCTCGACTAATTTCGACTTTCAAAATATCCATCGACAACACAGTATTCTGATTGCCAATGGCATGGGCACACTCTTTAATTAGCGCGGGTCTTTGGACAGCAGCTGAATTCACGTTGATCTTCTCTGCGCCCGCCCATAGTAATTTACTTGCGTCTTCAACCGAACGAATTCCACCGCCAACGGAAAACGGTATATAGACTTGCTTCGCTACAGCCTCCACCACATCAAGCATAATGTTTCTGTCATCGCTCGATGCGGTAATGTCATAAAACACGAGCTCGTCCAGACCATCGTCATAATATTCTTTGGCTTTTGACACAGGGTCGCCAATGTCTTTGGTATCAACGAATTTGACACTCTTTGCCAAATTTCCGTTACGGACATCCAGGCAGGAAATAATACGTTTACTCAACATGTGCCGTTCCAATCAGCGAAACTCGACAGTAATCGGAGACCCTTTTCACCGCTCTTCTCAAGGTGAAACTGGGTCGCAAAAAAATTATCGCGGCTAACAACACTGGCAAATGTCCGATCTCCATAGGTAGTTTTTCCGAACACATCGGTATTCGATGTCGGGTGCGCAAAATAACTATGTACAAAATAAAACTCATCACCGTCTTCGATCGATTCCAGCATGGGGTGTGAAGTCACAATCTCAACCTCGTTCCAGCCTATGTGCGGTACCTTCAACGTTTTATCTGAAAACATGAACCGCTCACAGGCACCCTCGATAATTCCAAGGCACTCTTTGTCACCCTCTTCGCTGTACTCATGCGCTATCTGCAACCCAAGGCATATACCAAGTATTGGTTTACCCGATGCAAAAAATTCCAGGATAGCCTTATCCAGTCCACGATGCTGCAAGGTATCCACTGCACTTTCAGCTGAACCTACACCAGGAAAGATCAATTTGTCGGCCTGGCGTATGACATGAGCGTTAAGGGTGATCTCCGCGTCCAGACCCACATGCTCGCAGGCACGCTGCACGCTGCGCAGATTTCCTGCATCGTAATCCACTATTGCTATCATCGTACCTCCGAATCGAGAGCGCGCCATTATAGCAGGCTGAATCGCCGGACATCCGCAATGAACCAGTGCAAACCCACCAACTCCCCTGTATTATATATATAATACAGATAGAGAGTGCCAATGCAGCTAGACCTCGACACAAATGCCAATACTCCCGTCTTCCAGCAGATTGTGGACCAGATCCACTTTGCGATTAATACCGGCAAACTTGCGCCCGGCACAAAGCTACCCAGCATTCGTGCCCTGGCAAGTGACCATGGCGTTGCCGCCAATACGGTAGCTAAGGCATTTCGGCAATTGGAATTCCGCTGTGTTATTGAGGCCAAAGATCGCTCGGGATATCTCGTCAAGGCTGCCAATGTCAGCCGCTATCAAGCCCGCGGTGTCAGCAGCGACAAAACAGAAGTGCACTCGGTGGTGGATCAATTGGATAGCGGCGCCGTACCCGGCGCTTTCTGCAAAATCACAGAAGATTTTCTGAGTGGCGATCCTGAAAAATGTAACGTCATTCATTCAGATGGCAGCGGCACAAAGTCAATTATCGCTTATCTGCACTACAAGGAAACCGGAGATGCCTCGGTATTCCATGGTATCGCGCAGGACAGTATCGTGATGAATCTGGACGACCTACTGTGCATTGGTGTAAACGGCCGCATACTGTTTTCCAACACCGTCAATCGCAACGCACTTAATTGCCCCGGTGAAATCATTAGCGCGCTGATTGATGGTAGTGAGGCGTTTATGGCGACCATGCGTGACAACGGGGTAGAGGTCTACTCCGGGGGCGGTGAGACGGCAGACGTCGGCGATCTGACGGGTACCGTTGTGGTTGACTCCTGCGCTGTCGTGACCATGAAGAAAGCAGATGTCATTGCAAATGCCATCACACCGGGACTTGCCATCGTAGGATTATCTTCCACCGGACAGGCCAACTTTGAATCTACAGAAAACAGTGGTATTGGCAGCAACGGTTTGACCAGCGCCCGGCACGACATGTTATGTCACGACTATGCAGAGAAATATCCAGAAAGTTTCGACAGTAACGTACAACAGGATCTCGTCTATTGCGGCCCCTATCATCTTGGCGACCCGCTGCCTGGCTCTCAACTCACCGTGGGTGAGGCTTTGCTCAGCCCTACTCGTAGTTATGCTCCCGTCATTCAAACACTGGTGAAAGAACTTGGCAGCGAGATCAAGGGGTTAATCCATTGCTCGGGTGGTGCTCAAACGAAATGCCTAAAATTTGGGACTGGCACACATTACATCAAGGAAAACCTGTTTCCAGTGCCGCCCGTGTTCTCAGCCATCCAACAGGCCTCCGGTACGCACTGGAATGAGATGTACAAGGTGTTCAATATGGGGCACCGGATGGAAATTTACCTGCACCCTTCGCAGGTGGATACTGTCATTAGTGTCGCAAATAGCTTTAATATTACCGCGCAACAAATCGGATATACCGAACCTGCGGAGCACAATCATCTTTGGCTCACAGACACCAACGGTGATCAACAAACCTACCAGTAGCACTCACGCAGCGACAGCATTATGCTTAGGCCTTTATCAAACGGATAAACGGACATGGCGCAAGTTGAATTCGAAGACTGTTTAAAAACCCTATTCGATAAGGAAGGTTCTGACCCGTATTACGCCACTGGGGCACTGCCCAGTGCAAAGTTTTATGGGACACTCAATCAGCTGTCCGATGTGCCCATGCAGCCCGGTGAAACTGCGGTGATTGCCAATAGTATTATGAACGAGGAGCAACAGGCGCAGTTTGCTGAAAGTCCCGAAATGAATCTGGCAATCTCCCGAGAGGGGTTGGGTCGATTTCGTGTGAATATCATGCACCAGATGAATGAAGTTTCCTTGGTGATCCGGCGTCTGGGTGATAGCTTGCCCAACTATAAAGAACTGGGTCTACCAGTAGTTCTACCCCCAATTTATCATGTCAAAGCTGGGCTTAATTCTCTTTGTAGGGAGCACGGGCTCCGGTAAATCCACATCGATGGCCGCGCTCATCGACTATCGCAATCAGAAATCCAAAGGCCACATCATCACCATTGAGGACCCAGTGGAATTCACGCATCCTCATAAAGGCTGTATAGTCAATAAACGGGAAGTAGGTACCGACACACTGTCCTGGGAGGACGCACTAGCTAACACCTTAAGGCAGGCACCAGACGTTATCCTAGTTGGCGAGATTCGTCATCAGGAAACCATGGAGCACGCCCTGGCATTTGCAGAAACGGCGCACCTGTGTTTATCAACATTACACGCTAACAATGCGAACCAGGCACTGGATAGAATCATCAACTTCTTTCCTGAAACGCGCCACATCCAACTGTTGCAGGACCTATCACTTCATATGCGCGGAATCATTTCGCAACGTTTTATTCCGACTGTTGATGGTAAACGCGCCGCAGCCATTGAGATTTTGTTGGGATCACCACGTGCCGCTGATCTCATTGCCAAAGGCAACGTGCATGAACTCAAAGAGTTGATGGAAAAATCTGCAGAGCAAGGAATGCAGACTTTTGACATGGCGCTGTTCAAATTGTTTAAGGCAGGCTCTATCATATTGGACGAAGCACTTAAGAACGCAGACTCCAGAAACAATCTTCGCCTGCGCATCACTCTCGACAGCAAAAATGACGATGATGAGGAAAGCTAACCTGTCGATTCACCCAGGTGCTGAGTCATAGACTTAAAGAAGTTTGCGACCACGGGGATTGAATAGGTCGATTTTCGTGCCACAAACCGCACAGGCCTGGTGAGTCCCCGATTACCCAAATTGATAAGACAGGACGGTGGTACTTTTAAAGTACGGGCAACACCCATCGGGACCATGCCATGGCCAAATCCGGCAATCGCCATTTGGGCAACGCTGAAAAATGATTCAAGACTTACCACTCGCTTTATGCGCAACCGTGTGACTTCATCTCGAAAAGATCGCCAGGCACCGGAATAATCTTCGATGGTTATCACCGGTAGTTCACCCCTTTTGGGAAAGGTAATGGGCTTACACGCAGAGGGAATAATCACCATAGGCTCATGAGTCAGTACTTCGGACTGAAGATCTTTGTCCAGCGTATCTGAACCTGTACAAACACCAACCATGAACTCACCAGAACGGATACGATCAAGCACAACCGGGGTACGGTGCGTATGGAAGACGAAATCGACTTCGGGCATTTCCTGCCGGGTACGGTAAAACACTTCCGGACCCCAAGATGACAAAATTGCATCAGAAACACCGATAACCAATTCTCCTTTCCCGCCAGCCCCTTCCTCAATAAACATGTCTCGAAGCTCTGACAGAATTGGCGAAACCTTGTCCACTAAACGTTGGCCATGCTGGGTTAGCTCCACCCGTCGACCCTTTTTTTGAATCAACCTTTTGTCGTAATAATTCTCAAGCACCGCAATACGTTTGCTGACTGCAGACTGGGATATTCTGAGTTCAGTGCTCGCCTCCATCATCGTGCCAGTGCGAGACAGCACCAGCAGCGTTTCCATATTTTCGATCATGTCACTTACCTATTCCAGACTCGCATCTATTCTATTTCGTCTATCCTCTTTATTCACTTATTACAACCCGAAACAATGCGTCCATGATTTACGCATTTCTAATCTTCGCGTCATTATTGATGGCAATAATCTCCGGCTTGTTCAGCATGGCCGGCGGTCTCGTGTTAATTGGTCTCTATGCGTTCTTTTTGTCGGTGCCAGCCACAATAGTGTTACATGGTGTCACTCAAACGTTTTCCAACGGCGCTCGTGTCTGGATTTATCGATCACACATCAAATGGAGCGTATTGCTGCCCTACTCTATCGCGGCGATTACGGTCCTCATGGTATTTTGGTTCATCTCTTTCGTGCCAACAACGGGGTTACTATTTCTACTAATCGGCACTATCCCAATCATCGCACTTAGCCTTCCAAAGACATTACATCTCGATGTACAAAAAAAGCCCATCGCAGTACTTTGTGGCCTTGTGGTGAAAACCGCGCAAATGCTTTTAGGTGTAGCGGGCCCACTATTTGATGTCTTTTACGTAAACAGCAGATTAACGCGCCAGGAGATACTGGGCACTAAAGCAATTACCCAAACACTGGGGCATATAATTAAGGTCAGCTACTACGGGGCGCTTCTCGTTGCGATGGAAATCCTAAATTGGTTGTTTCCGGCAGTGACTATTGCCGCACTGCTTGGGAATGCTCTTGCTGCCAAGTTTGTCGAAAAAATGATAGATACTCAGTTCAGGATGGCGGGTAGGTATCTAATTTTTTTGATTGGCGTCGTATTCCTTATAAAAGGCCGATACGAGTTATGGCGCTGAGGTATCCTTTGCAACCGGTTTAATAACAAACAACAGGTCACCTTCATTGACCTGTTGACCAGTATTTAGGTTGATTCTC
>JAQWMV010000006.1 GCA_029246605.1 Pseudomonadales bacterium
CGCGGAATTAAACCCGGAGATTCCTCTCACTACGCAGGAACGCCTTTACACATCGCCAATCTGGTATACGCCACAGTAACGTCCACCGATGTCGGGAACCTAGTCGAACAGGCCTCGCGGACTCTTTGCCAAAAGGCCCCCTTTGGGACCCTCTTTATTCCAAGGGTAAGGCAGCTTGGCACCTAACAAAACCTGGAAACGCTCATCGTTTCTATGTCGATCGAGCATCTCCTGCGGTACGTTCCCGGGGTGCTGCTCCTGGGTCTGAATATACTGGCGGCAGCAGTACACCGCTAGATTCATTCTTATGCCGGGAATTTTACGTGCAAAGGAACCGTGCCAGGTGTTGCCGTGCCAGATCACACAATCCCCAGGTGCGAGGTCCATCGCTACGGCTTCAGGGTTAGCGGCATCTCCCGTCAACTGCGTCTCTTCTGGTCTTGGATGCCGCGCATACCGATGGCTGCCTGGCACCATGACCAGCGCACCTTCCTCTTTTGAGTAAGAGGACAGAGCATAGTTGATATTCGCAATCTGGGCATATGATGGAAACGGTTGAGGTAGGCCATTGGCGTTGTCGGAATGCAGCAGTAAGGGGTCGCCTCCCTGGCTTTTAAAGTGACAGCCAACAGAGGATAGCAGGCAGCTTTCACCCAGGAGATAGGTAAGTAGCGCAAGCGGTTTGGGTTCCATCATAATGTCTTCAAAAACCTCATCGTCGTACAAAAGATGCGGCACATAATGCCATCCCTTGTATCCCTCGCCGGTTTCGAGGTCAACGGGCTTGCCTGATTTCTCTGCCACACGGGCAACAATCGCCTGTTTTGCCCGCTCGATCTGCGCCTCGGACAATACCCCTTTGATGGTAGTAAAACCGTTTACTTCCAGCTCTGCGATATGTTGCTGGAGATCAAGCTTATCGATGGTATCCATCACCCTGTCCATTGCTGCCGTCAAGTTGTTCTCCTGTAAATAGTATCGGGATGGTGTGTACTGAACTCGTTCGCCATCGTCCTAAAGTACCAGACAAAGCGATTCAGTTAAAACTACTTATACCGTAAGCAATGCATTGAATAACAGGCTGGGCAACCATGGTGAGTTATGTCAATCTTGCGTGATTACATATTTGATGGAAAAGAATCATGGAAATCAAGGACAAGGTCATCGTGATTACTGGTGGTGCCAGCGGCATAGGCCGGGCCATGGCAAGAAGGTTCACCGTAGACGGTGCCCGACAGGTAGTGATCTCTGACATGAATGCAGATGGCCTTCAGGAAGTGGCTGATGAGATCGATGCTCGCGCGATCCCTGCCAATGTGGCCGTTGAAGCCGAGGTCCAGAATCTCATTCAGGTTGCCGAAAATGACTATGGCCAGATCGATCTCCTTTGCAGTAACGCCGGTATAGGCGTCGGTGGAGGACCTGAAGCCTCCAATGAAGATTGGCAGCGAATCTGGGAAATTAATGTCATGTCGCATATTTACGCGGCACGCGCAGCCATTCCCGCAATGGTCGCACGGGGTGACGGATACCTGCTAAATACGGCTTCAGCAGCCGGATTACTGACCCAGGTGGGTTCTGCACCCTATGCTGTCACCAAACATGCCGCAGTTAGCTTTGCAGAATGGCTATCAGTCACCTATGGAGGCAGAGGCCTAAAAGTCTCTGTGCTTTGCCCTCAGGCAGTGCGTACTGCCATGACAGCTGGCAACCCTGATGGCGTGGCCAGTGTTGATGGCCTGATGGAGCCTGAAGTGCTTTGCGAGTCGGTGGTTGAAACCATTGCCGCGGAACGATTCCTGATACTGCCCCACCCCGAGGTGTTGAACTACATCCAACGTAAGGCTAGTGATTATGATCGATGGATTAAGGGCATGAGGCGACTGCAGGAAGGCTACGGTAACTTCGACTGGCCGTGAGTAAGATATCGGGTGCGCTGGTGCGGCAGGGCGTATGATCAATAACAAACGAGCGAAGCAGTAGCTATGTTCACGGCTGAAGAAAACGCGTTACTCACTGAGACCGGTCCAGGGACCCCCATGGGGAACGTATTCCGTAGCTACTGGATGCCTGTACTGCTTACAAGGGAGCTCGAGGCTGATGGTGCACCTCAGCGTGTCAGGCTTCTTGGAGAAGATTTTGTTGCCTTTCGCGACAGCGAGGGTCGCGTTGGGGTGGTGTCACCTCGATGCGCCCATCGTGGTGCCAATCTCTTCTTCGGGCGTAACGAACAATGTGGCTTACGCTGTGCCTACCATGGTTGGAAGTTCGACGTGCATGGGCAATGTGTCGATGTACCGACCGCGGAACCCGAGATTGCAAAAACGTTAAAACCTAAGGCGGCTATTCGTGCGCTCAAGGTTCAGGAATACGGTGATATCATTTGGGCCTATTTAGGAAACGATACACCACCGCCCCTGCCCAAACTCGAATTCGCAGAACTTCCCCCACAACATCGTTTCGTCTCAAAAAAACTTCAGCAATGTAACTGGGCGCAGGCAGTCGAAGGTGGTTTGGATACCGCTCACTTCTCCTTTCTTCACACCAATTTTAAAGATGGTGAGAGAGCGCCATTGATGCCACAAAAACCTGGTGTCAACGAGCCCAAGAAGGCGCGCTATCGCTGGTTAGTAGAGGATGCCACACCTAAATATAATATTCTTCAGCATGCATCGGGCCTGGTGTTCGGTGCGTCACGAAAAGCCGACAATGACCAGCTCTACTGGCGAATTACCCAGTTCATGATGCCGAACCATTCCCTGGCACCGAATAGCTTTCCGGGTGAGAACAGTCAAGGGAATACCTGGGTTCCAGTGAACGATGAGTCCTGCTGGATATTCTGCTTCGCCTACAACATTGAAAAACCATTTTCCGATGAGGATAGAGATCGCATGGCGGCGGGACAGGGCATCTTTGCCACCGTTGACGATGATTTCGTGCCAATACGAAATCGTGACAACGACTATCTGATTGATCGCAATCTACAGCGCAATTCAAATTTCACCGGTATCACCGGCATCGCGGAGCAGGACGCGGCCATTGTTGATAGCCAGGGAATAATCGCTGATCGCACCCAGGAAATGTTGGGGCAAACGGATCTCGGCGTAGTACGGTTTCGACAGATGATGCTAAACGCGACCAGGGACCTCACCGCGGAAAATTCGCCTCATGGTTTACATACGCCGGATGCATATCTGGTCCGCTCCGGTGATGCTATGTCCGAGGACGGTGCGTCACTAACGGATATATTGGAGGCGCGATTTGGTGAGAAGGGTGGGGCCGACCTCAGCGAAGTATGAGCGCTGACTACGCTAACCCTTGCAGTTCTCTTGTTTCTAACCGAGTTATTTACTGATATCAGATTTTGGAGAGTTGAGCTATGAATCCTTTTTCAATGGAAGGCAAGAATGTGCTGATCACGGGCGCTTCATCAGGGTTTGGTCATCACTTTGCCGGTTTGCTGGCTGAATCCGGTGCCAGTGTTGTGCTGGGTGCCCGTCGAACCGACAAGGTTGAAGCGCGAGTCAAAGAGATTAATGCTGCCGGTGGTAAAGCCTGGGGCTTTGAGCTGGACGTCCGTGAACCTGAGAGTGTTAATTCCTTTATGGTGGCCGCAGAGGATGTTGGTGGTCCGATAGATGTGATCGTGAACAATGCTGGAGTAGAGTCTGGCGCGAAAACCTACGCCATGATCGATGAAGATGACTGGGATTATGTGATGGATACCAATCTCAAGTCAGTCTGGCGAATTTCAAAAATGTATACCGAGCGAATGATCGCTAATAGGCAGAGCGAAGGTAACATCGTGAACATCGCATCAATTTCGGCGTTCCGAACCATCAAGGGTCAGTTTCCGTATGCCGTGTCAAAAGCAGCGCTGGTGAAAGCAACGGAAGTCATGGCGCTCGAGGGTGCAAAAATAGGTCTTCGAGTTAACGCGTTGGCACCCGGTTACATTCTGACGGACGTCAGTCGGATATTGCTGGAAAGTGATCGGTCTGAGGCCTTTGTTAAAGGCATACCCATGCGACGCTATGGCGAGTTTGAGGATCTGGACGGCCCGTTACTATTGCTTGCTTCAGATGGCTCCCGCTACATGACAGGGTCCACCATTGTTGTTGATGGCGGCCATATCTGTGGGGAACTCTAGCCAGTTTTCGCATCAAGCGACCGCCAGTAACGCCAATCTTATTTTTGTGCCCTAATCAGGTAAACCGAGAACCCGCTTGGCGATAATATTCCTCTGAATCTCATCGGTGCCGCGGGCGATGGTGCGGCGCTTGGTGCTGAGCCATTGGCGTGTCATATTGATTTCACTGGCATCGAAGCCCTCGCCTTCCCATCCCAGACCATTCATGCCAATGGTCAGCGCTTTAACGTCTGCCTCTTCCTTTTCAAGGTTGGCAGCGCATAATTCAAAGATTGAACTCTGTGGTCCTGGGGCTTGGCCGTCGTCTGATTCCGCGATGGTGCGACTCTGCGTCAGTCGGAAAGCCCGCTTACGCATCTCAAAGCGAACGATCCGGTCGAGCAAGTCATAATCCGTGTCATGCCGAAAC
>JAQWMV010000010.1 GCA_029246605.1 Pseudomonadales bacterium
TTCAGACGATTCTTTGCATCTTTTTGCAGCGCGGCATCCAGCGGATCAATACCCAGACGATCAGCCAGGCGAGTCAGATAATTCATCACGTCACCGATCTCATCTTGCATATGGGCATGTTGCTCTGGCGACAGCTCCTGACTTTCTTCCTCCGTGAGCCACTGCAAAATCTCCATGATCTCCGAGGCCTCAACAGCCAGGGCCATGGCAAGATTCTTGGGGGAATGAAACTGGTCCCAGTCACGTTCTGCTGCAAATGCTCGCTGAACCTGTTTCAGTTCCTCCATTCGATCCATGCTAAGTCAGCTACTTCTTAGTTTTGTGCTTGTACCAATCAGATCCCTTATAAGGACCGTCGCGCCAGGCAAGTGCATCCTTTAATCCACCTTCCTTCATATGATCCTGGAAGCCGTAGGAAAACTCTGTGAACTGCCCCATGGCGTCAAGATCAGTACTACTGCGCACTGAAGAATAGATACCCATGTTCTCGTAGAAACGGTTCATATTCACCTTCAGAATACCCAGGTGGTCTGCTGACGCGATCGCTACCCGATCGGCAAAAGCGATTGTACGATCTTCAAGTTCATCCATCGGCCAGGAGTAATTAACCATGCCGATCTCTTCAGCTTCGGTACCGGTGATACTCTCACCGGTGTAATAAAGTTCTTTCGCCTTTCGCATGCCAAAGACCAGCGGCCAGATAACACCCGTGCGACTGGTACCGAGCCCTCGACATCCGGGATGCCCCAGCTGTGCATCGTCAGCGGCAACAACAAGGTCTGCCATCATGGCGAGTTCACAACCGCCAGCAAGTGCATGGCCGTGAATCTGCGCAATGGTGACCTTGGACATATTCCAAAAATACATATGAATGTCGGTGACCTGCTGCATACCGGTACGAATACCCATAGCCAGGCGACGCCCCTGGTCATCCAAAGTTTTATGGCGGCGTACAACCCCGTCAGCACCACCTTTGGCTGGGGTTAAATCATAACCCGCACTAAATGTTCTGCCTGCGCCTCGTAAAATAATGACGCGAATGGAATGATCTGCTTCCATCTCATGCAAAGCATCATTCAACTCGTACAACAGTTCCTGAGACAGCGCGTTCATCTTCTCGGGGCGATTCAAAGTAATGCGACCGACGCGGTCATCCGTACCAACCCGGTCGATTTCAATATTATTGTAATCACTCATTTTTCGTTATATCTCCTTTGATTGCGTTATTAGTGCGTGCGAACAGGATAAACTATCTGCCATAGAAAAAGGCGACCGAAGTCGCCCTTTTCTGCAAAATTCCTGCTATTTTTTCTCTTTCGCCATTTTCTTTACGAGCTTCGCTTCTGCCCTGGCACCCTTCGCTTCTTCCTTCGCCAGTTTTCAGGCTCGTTTGCTGGCATCCTTGTAGGCTTTATCCACAGAGCTGCGGTGAGATTTTTCGAGTCTGGGATAAATAGCCATCGCGGCGGCTCACGCACTTTCATAGCCGGGCAATCCGTGAAACTCTGAGTGCAGATACACTGAATAGTCTGAAGACTATTAAAGGACATGGTGGAATTCTCTTTGATAAAGTCCCACCCGCCTATTGCGGTGACAGCACCTAACTCTTTTGCCTTAGACTTCGCAGCACCCGACATCAAACCACCGAAGGGAACTTTCGCTGCCAGCATACCCGCGGCCTTCTCACCAGCTTTAGCACCGATCTCGGCACCAGCCTTGGCAGTCAGTGACTTTTCTGCCTAGGCGGTCAACTCGACCGATTCATCAAGGGGCAGGAGGAATTTTCCTGAAGCGCCCTCGATGGGCTCGGCTACGTCAAGGTCAATAGTTCCCGCATCCAACACCTCCTGTATTTCCTGATATTTTTCTACGACCTGCGTCACCTGACCGAGGACGACCTGCGCTTTAACCACACTTCCCATATCAAGCGCGTTGGCATTGACCGCCGCAAGGGTCAATATCAATGCTGGACAAAACAGTTTTTTTATCTCGCCGTATCCTTTAATTGTTGTCTAAAAAAAGGCCATCACATGTGGCCTGATTGGATATATATTAGATATTTATAACATCAACCAGCAAAGGGTTGAGGGGAATTCTACAGTTTGGACTTGACGAAACAGTCAACTAATCCCGGGATAACATCACCGTCTTATCGTCTTCGACTGTACCGGAATAAGATGGATTAAGCGCATAAGACACCTCGCCATCCTTATTACCACGGAACACGAAATCCATCAGTACGATCTGCTCAAGGCGGTAATAGAGTTCCCGGTCGGGAATAAAAGAAAATTGTTCTTGAATCTGAGTGATGGAGGCTTCTTTCTTAGCTTCCATATATTGCAGTATCTGCAATTGGGTACCCGTCAGTGTTTTTCTAACTTCCCACCACTGCGGTTTTGACTCAGTGGTCTCGGCCACCGGCGCCTCTTTCTTTTTTAGAATTGTTGCGATCGCAAATCCCAACAGAACGCCAACAACCAACGTCACGCGCATCCCCACAATGCCATCCATCGGCAGTTCCTCTTTTTAATCGGATGCAGCATTCACCATAGCATCCAATATCCTTAACTACACTGCCCTGTTAGCGCTCGATGCCGTCGAATCTCACCAACCCCTCACTCTCAAGGTCCGACCACAATGACTGAGGTATTTCAGTCGCTAGCATCTCGATATTGTCGTTAAGTTCCTGCATTTTCCAAACACCCGGTATCACCGACTCTATCGCTGGATGCATAAGAGGATACTGCAATGCTGCGGCTCGCATATCTATGTTGTGTGACTCACAGACTGCTCGAATTTTCTGTGCCTTCTCCCATCTTGCATCATCTACCGGTTTGTAATCGTAGGTGGCGCGGCGCCGTTCTGCATTGGCAAGCAATCCTGAATTGTAGGGCCCGCCCACGATAATAGAGACATTTTTCTCAACGCACCGCGGCAAAAATACATCCAATGGCTCCTGTTCAAGGAGTGTGAACCTGCCCGCCAACAAAAAACAGTCGACGTCGAACTCATCCAGGATCTCGTTGCAGATTTGCCATTCATTGACGCCGAGACCAAAGGTGCGAATCACACCTTCACTGCGTAAGTCAGAGAGCGCGGGTAATATGCCTTGCCGAGCAGTCTTTAATATTTCCGGCTGACCATCACCGTGGGTCCAGATGTCAATGTCATGACATAACGCAACATCAATCCTATCAAGACCTGTTCGTTCTATAGTTGCTTCAAGAGACTCTCTGGCTGCATCGTAGGAATAGTCATAGCGAATCGAAAATGGTTCTTCGTCGCCCATCTGTTCATGACGCTCGCCTTCTCCGGTTGGCACCAACAGACGTCCTACTTTTGACGACAGCGAAAAACTATCCCTCGGTAAGGTCTGTAAAAAACCACCCAGTCGACGCTCGGATAAACCGTGACCATAGAGCGGTGCGGTATCAAAATATCGAATACCCGCATCATAGGCAGCCTCCAATATTTGTGATGCCTGCTCGTCAGATACCTGGCTCCCCCTCGAACCGAGGGGCGCCCCGCCAAAACCCAGTTCAGTGACCTGAACATCACTGTTACCTAATGTATTTATTGCCAATGCCATGCGTGCCTCCCACTCAACGAACAGCGATTATGCCGAGTTCGAACAGAAATAGGAATCTTACTGCTAGCAGAAAAATATATTTGTCCTTTTATTTCAATTTGTTAGAGAGTTTTTATAATCCTGACTATTAGGTAGACTTTACCTGGCCCGCCTGGCTTACAGCTAACTGAACACTGGCTAGATTCGTTTGACTGTAACCCTATTGGGCGGTACCAGGCCTTGCGCGTTTCCCCGGCGAATATCTATAAGTTATGGATCGTCACCATTTGGCTCAAATCCCTGAGAAATACTGATTGCACATCTATTTTCTCGACACACGGTGCAAAAAGTTTGTAACCAATGTAAGTTAGCGATATTTAAATTATCGACAAGAGAACAGTCATGGCTGAAACAAATCCCGAGGGCTACCAGGTCGAGGCAGTTGAGAACTGGGTTCGGAAAAACGTACCCGCTCTAAAACCTCCCTTCCGCTGGACCAGATTAGTCGGAGGACATTCGAATCTCACTTACCAGATCGAAGATACCGCCGGTAAAATGACCGTTATCCGAAGACCCCCGCAAGGGCAACTGTTACCAAAAGCCCATGACATGTCCCGAGAATGGAGTTGCATTTCAGCACTCGGGAACACTGCGGTACCTGTGCCTGAAGCCATTGCCTTCTGTGAAGACCCTGAAATCACCGGCGCATGGTTTTATATCATGGGGCATGTAGATGGACATCCACTACATACGGCCCAAGATACGCTACGAATCCTTCCAAACGAAAAAACACGCCTCACCACGGCGAACTCTTTTATCGATGTGCTTGCGGCGCTGCACTCGCTGGACCCTGACGAAATTGGGCTCAGTGAGCTTGGCAAAAAAGAAGGCTATGTTGCTCGCCAACTCAAGACATGGTATCGCTCGTGGACTTCCTCGGTGGAACCGGCCCAATTTGATGATCCCCGGGCCCATGAACTACAAGAATATTTGCTGAACCACCTGCCCGAACAGGGCATGGCGCGTGTCGTCCATGGCGACTACGGTATACACAATACGTTGATTGGACCTGATGGAAAAATTGCAGCAGTGGTGGATTGGGAGATTTCAACCCTGGGAGACCCCCTGGCTGACCTCGCCTACGCCCTCAACGTATGGCCGGAGGCCGATGACCCAATCCCACCGAAGCCAGAATCACCCACGGCGCTGCCGGGCTTCCCAAAGCGGAGTTACTTTGCTGATCGATACGCAGCGACCACCGGCCGGGACCTGTCAAAAATTGATTATTATCTCGCTTTTAATCGTTGGAAGGGCGCGGCCATTAACCACGGTCTTTACGCGCGATATATGGAAGGCCAAAAGAGTACGGAGGGTATTGATCTCGATGAGAAGCGCCTCGTAATTACTAGAAGTTTGGATCTGGCCGAGGAGGCCATCAATCGATTGTCCTAGGCTCGCTATACTAAGCCGTCAGAAAGTGCCGGTACATTCCTGTACCGGCCAGATCCCTACAATTTTCTCTAGTGCAATTGCGCCATGCCCGCCCAGGCTTTCTTCAATTTTTCCATATTGAAGCCGGGTTCCTTGGCAGCACCAATTAAAATAGCCTCTCGCGCTGCAATTCGCTGCGCTTCTGTGACAACATCGGCAGCGCTTGCAATGGGAATAACGCAGGCGCCATGCATATCCGCGTGTACCAAATCGCCATCGTCACACTCCATGCCATGAACATTGACTGGAGCGCCCCAATCAACCACGTTTATCCACGCATGCGCCGGATTAATCATGCCGGCCAGCATCTGAAAATTCTCCGCTGAATCTGGAATGTCTCGTATGCTGCCATTCGTCACCAATCCAATACAGCCAAGCCCGTAGTGCAAATTGGTGTTCACTTCGCCCCACATAGCACCATAACCGGGTGTGTCATCGATATCCTGAACGATCGAAATGGCTGGCAACGGCCCCCCTTCAGCGACGTAAGTGTAATAGCCCACACTGTCCTGGGGTTTCTCTGGCTGATGTTGTGCTTTGATACGTGCCGTCCGGGCAAAACCAAGAATGGGTGGCAAATTAGGATGCGCACAAACCAGTGGGCGAACGTTATATCCCCTGGCGCGTCGTTCAGGGACAACGACTTCTACCGCGTTACATATTGTGGGTGTATCTAACTCGCCCAAGGCTTTAGCAACATCGGCTGGTAATTCGCTCATTTGAATTCTCTATAAACATAAATGGAATGGTGATTATCCAGCGAATGACATCCAGCAAGCAAGTCCACTTGCACCCAGCGCAGAGATTACTTATTGTCCGCACTGTTTATTCACTAACTGGAGCAACCATGACCGAATTCTGCATTGTAGAAAAAGCTGACCACATCATGACCGTGCGTATCAATCGCCCGGACCGTTTGAACGCACTTCACCCACCTGGCAATGCTGAATTGGGCAAGGTATTTGACGATTTCGATGCCGACGACGATATGTGGGTCGCCATCATCACAGGTGAAGGACGGGGCTTCAGTGCAGGCAATGATCTTCGACACCAGGCAGAAGGTGGTGAGCGTGTAGACACACCACGAGGTTTCGGTGGCTTGAGCTCCCGATTCGATATGCAAAAGCCCGTCATCGCAGCCGTTAACGGTGTCGCGATGGGTGGAGGATTTGAAATCGCACTGTCCTGTGACCTGATTATTGCATCTGATAAGGCTTTATTTGCGCTGCCAGAACCGAAGGTAGGACTCGCTGCCCTCGCTGGCGGATTGAATCGCCTGCCACGACAGATCGGTGTTAAACGCGCACTCGGCATGATTCTCACGGGACGTCATGTACCCGCTGAAGAAGGCTATCAGTTGGGTTTTGTCAATGAAGTGGTGCCACACGACCAGCTTATGGAACGCACATTGGAATGGGCTGGGATGATTACGGCCTGTGCCCCGCTATCGATTCGCGCCAGTAAGAATGTCGTCTATGAAAGCCTGTCTATGGCCTCGCTGGAGGAGTCTATGGACAATGATCAATATGAATCC
Source organism: Pseudomonadales bacterium (assembly GCA_029246605.1). Classification (GTDB taxonomy): domain Bacteria; phylum Pseudomonadota; class Gammaproteobacteria; order Pseudomonadales; family Azotimanducaceae; genus UBA7455. The sequence continues at coordinate 6,594 of JAQWMV010000010.1, forward strand.
GTTCGTACGATGATAAAGAGTGAAGACTTTGTTGAAGGTCCACTGGCATTCTCCGAAAAACGCCCACCTAACTGGAAAGGTCGCTAGAACTCAGCAATCTTTCTTAGTTCATTTTTTCGACGCTGATGGATATGATATACCGGTAAATCACGAGCGCCCTTGCGGCGCTCGAACCGGACACCTTTGACGGTAGCCTTTCCTCCGGGCCACAGCGTATCTATAAAGGTGAGCACCGTCCCCAATGCTGCCATATTCTTCAGACGGCCATAGGTCAGAACTCTGACATCCCCAAAATTGTAGTCCTGTTTCATAAAGCGACTGGTCGCCCTGATACTCCAGGCCTTGAAATACGCCTCTAAAACGTCCTGAATAACGCCGCGGTTGCGACGCATGGGTTCCGTGGTTAACAGCGCAATCGGCGCATCGAGGCCCTTGAGTACAACCAGGTTCAGTTGTCGATCCGGTGCTTCTGGTAGTCGTACAGGCATAAAACCAAAGTGAACAAAGTGCCCGCTTTCCTCATGCGGATTATTGTCACCGATGGAAAACACTGTACCCCCGTAGGGTGTCGTACTGCGCTCGATCAACTCTGCTACTGATTTTGTGCCATTACGATACTGCAACTGACTGTCCATCTGCAGGCGCACAATAAACCGGTCCAGCGTGGACTCAGCCCAGGTTTGCAGCAATAGTCGATCGTCCTGGTTGCGATTACAGACAACGATTCCGTTAGACCCAGATTGCGCTCGGACCTCTCGCACGAGGTTAAGAATCTGCTGATTCACACCTTCGAATTCCGGTGCGTTTCGGGACCAAAGCATCTGTGTTACAGGGACAAAGTCACGTTCATTGCATACATCTGCAAGTATTTTTTCACCACCTACAACTGTTTTGACCTTCCTATCCACCTGTAACAGGTTTCCTGTCGCCAGGATTTCGCACATCTCGTAACCTTTTCTCTCCCCTTTGCTATCTATTTCCCCAAGGAAGGCCATCTTCTCGGCGTACTTCTTTTCCACTTCCATGGTATTGAGCACCAGCAATGAATCATCATTTAATTGTTCAACTCCACGTGCCAATAAATTGCGCAGCAACACCTCACCTACTGCCCCATGCCCGAGATTACGACTCAGCCGTTTATGAGTTGCATGTATAGGAATGTCTTCTTTCAGCGCATGGCTGATGGCTGTTAATCTGACGGACCCACTTTGTGCGATACCGAAGACAGCTTCCTTGACAAATCGTGCATCCACACGACCCAGACCTTCGCATAGCTCAGAGATGATCGCACTTACCTTTTCCCTCAATCTGGTATCAGTATAGGTTTCTGTCAGTATTTGATGACGCATCGTTTCATTGTTCTATATTTCACTCATAATGCAAGGTTTTCGGGGGAACTCCATGTCAGAAAATTGTCAATTTGATAACCAAGTAGAGGCTGTATACTAGCATTCTGCTTAAGGGAGAATCCATGACACTACCGATAGCCTGTCAATGCGGGCAGTTCCGAGGTGAACTCGACACACTACTGGCTCGCACGCATAATCGATTGCGCTGCTACTGCGATGACTGTCAGGCTTTTGCGCACTATCTTGGCAATACACAGAACATCCTCGACGAACAAGGTGGTACCGATATCACCTAAGTGACCGCTGGCGCAGTGACCATTACAACGGGCAAAGAATATTTTGGCTGCGTACGCCTCTCGCCTAAGGGGCTACGCCGCTGGTATGCAAAATGCTGCAATACCCCCATCGGCAACGCGCCCAGTGCTTCACTATCCTTTATAGGTTTAGTTCACAGCTGCATGACACCGCATTCAGCAATAGACCA
>JAQWMV010000018.1 GCA_029246605.1 Pseudomonadales bacterium
GTGTTGGAGAGACCACCCGATTTACCTATCGTCCGGAACACGATTGGTACTGGTTTCCTAAACAGAAACCCACAGAGGTCTCAATGCTAAAGTGCTATGACTCTGTCTTGGATGGTTCGGTTTCGCGCTGGTCTTTCCATAGCTCCTGCGTCGACCCAACTGCCCCAGAGAATGCACACTGTCGTAAGAATGTCCTGGTGCGTTCCTATGTCTTCTTTTAAGGACGGTGTATTTACCCCGGGCCCATCTGATACAGTTCAGTCATGTCTTGAGAGAGAAATCTAATGAGTACAGTCAAAGAGATGTTGGATAACAAAGGACGAGTTGTTCATACAATTGGTCCAGACGAATCAGCGCATCGAGCGATTGAATTAATGTCAGAGGTCAAAGCAGGCGCGCTCCCGGTGCTGTCGGAAGACAAATTGGTGGGCATCATCTCGGAACGGGACTATGCGAGAAAAGTCATTTTGCTGGAAAAGTCCCCCCGTGACATAGCAGTATCCGAGATTATGACCACAGATGTTTTTACTGCAAGGGAAGAGACAACTACAGACAAGTGTATGGCGATGATGACTCATCACTCGATTCGTCATCTGCCCATTGTCGATGGTCCAAGACTGGTCGGCATTATCGCAGTAGGCGATCTGTTGAAGTTTGTTGTTAACCAACAGGCGTCAATGATCGAAGCGTTGCAAAGTTACATCATGGACGAGACGGGTGGCAGTGGTTAGGCAAAATAAAGAACGCCGGCGAACACCATCACGCCAACGTATACTGCACGACCTATCCATGTCGGTGTGACAGTGAATCGGAGTGAGATAGTTTCATCGAGCAGATTCAAATGATGATCGAGGCTTTTGGTCAGGCGCCTGATCGTCTCCCAGTTTCGAGTACCTGCAGATTATCTCGTTGTCGCGGCAATCCTGATAGATCCACAGTTTGATGTAACGAATTTCCCTCGCGAATAGCTGCAATAGCAGTCAGGTGCATTTTTTTCCACTGTCTGTTGCGGGTCATACCTGACAATGTCTCGAAACTGCGTTGTGTATCCAGCCCGGCGCTCAACAACAACCAAAGTAGCTTGAGATAGTTACGTTCGTATACTTTGCGGGCAGCTCGTGGATCGCTTTAGGCATAGGCTGTCTCTCGATGGGCTAATCATATTAGCAAACTTTGCTGCGAAAAATCGCTATACTGCGCGGCTCACATTGTTTAACTTTGGAGACCTCTATGAAGGGTGCTGTCCACTATGAGCTGCGAGAAGACATTGCTTTGCTCAGTATTGATAATCCACCGGTCAATCCCTTGTCCTCAGGTGTTCGTCAGGGGCTATTTGATGGCTTAACTAAGGCGCTGGGCGATGATTCAGTTAATGCGATTGTGGTGACAGGCATGCACCGTGCCTTTATTGCAGGTGCAGATATCAGCGAGTTTGGTGCAGCAAGTGCTGAAGGCCCCGCTCTCGGGGAGGTTCTCGCCTTTATGGAAAGCTCCAGCAAACCGATTATTGCCGCGATCAATCACACGGCATTTGGTGGTGGCTTAGAGGCGGCGCTTTGTTGTGACTATCGCATTGCAAATGCAACTGCACCGGTGGGCCTGCCAGAGGTCAAGCTCGGGCTGTTGCCTGGGGCGGGTGGCACGCAAAGATTGCCGAGGTTGATTGGTGCTGAAGCTGCGCTCAATGCCATATTAAGCGGTAATCCGATTCTTGCGCCGGAAGCGCTTGAACTAGGAGTCGTAGATAAGATTGCCGAGGGCGATCTGGTAGAAGATGCGCTAGCCTGGGCCCATGAGATTGTGGCCGGTGGCAGCAAGCTACGCAAGATCCGTGACTTTGATGACAAAGTAAAAGCGGACCGAAACACACCAGAGATCTTCAAGCGTATCACTGCAACCTTGGAGAAAAACTATCGCAACCAGCATGCGCCAGCGCGTATTGTTGAATGTGTCAAGCAGGCGGTCAATGGTGAAGATTTTGATGCTGGAATGTCTGCAGAGCAAAGACTGTTTGCCGAGTGCCTCGCGGATCCGCAGCGTGAAGCACTCATTCATATTTTCTTTGCAGA
>JAQWMV010000044.1 GCA_029246605.1 Pseudomonadales bacterium
TGTTGCACAGAAAGCAGCTGATACCGGTTTGATCGCAGGCGTTGTTCTCGCGGCGATCGTCGCTGCCTATTTCGCCTATAAAATCATTACACAGCAACGTTTTTTGCGTTCATTGCGGATGAGGCGGCTAACAGCAGAAGATGTCCATCAGCGGATTGAGGAGGGCGATGACTTCCACGTCATTGACCTGCGGCATGACTATGATTATGAGCACTTCCGCATCTTGTGCCCGGCGCCATAAGGGTACCGATGGAATCCATCGACCGGCATAGCCAAAGAATCCCCAGGGACAGTGATATTGTCCTATGCTGTAACTGACCCAGTGAAGCCTCCATCCCCCGTGTGGCGCTCAAGTTAAAACGTCTCAGAATATCGAGGGTCTATCCCATGGAAGGGGGTATAGATGCCTGGCTTGAGGCGGGCTTTGAGACCGAGACCGCTGAGGCGGGTTAGGAGGCAATAGTCGGTCGTGCATCTGCCTGATTGGTATTAGGTGTGGCTGCCAGTAATTTTTTCTCGTAAGTACTTTTTATGTGGTTCACATTGCTGAAGTTTATCGACATAATGTCTGCTTCAGATTTGAGCAGTCTAGATCATGAAGTTTGCAAGTTCGTTGTTGGTCTTACTCACCTTTCTTTCAAACGCTTCTTTTGCGGTTGAGGATACTTCTCACGGCGATCTTTTTGAGAAAGATCGATTTCCTTCTGCAACAGCCTGCGGAGAGTGTCACCCGAAACACTACAAAGAGTGGTCGGTTTCTCAGCACGCCTATTCCCAGATGAGTCCGGTGTTCAATGCATTTCATGGCACTATCCTCAAATTCTCCAGATCCACTAATGGCGACTTTTGTATTCGATGCCACACACCGGTGGGGATGAATCTGGAAGAAGATATTTTCATGAGCAATATCGATCGCCATCCTACCTCCAGGGAGGGTGTCACCTGTATTGCCTGTCACAGGTTGAGCCAGCCTTACGGGAAACTCAGCGGCAGACTTGCGATTGCTGAAGGCCCGGTGACCGAGCCTATATTTGGACCCAGTGGGGAACCGGCAGAACTTGAACGTGCGATCTCCAAAGCAGGTCTTGTAGTCGACAACGAAAAAGCGGGTCGAAAAATTCATGGCGAGGTAACACGGTCAGACCAGATGTCGACTTCCGGATTCTGTGGCACCTGCCATGACGTCAATCTGGTCAATGGTTTTCGGCTTGAAGAGGCGTTTAGTGAATTCAAGAACAGTCCTGCGAATGCTGAAGGCATCACCTGCCAGGATTGTCATATGGGAAAAGAACCGGGCAAAGTGCTTGCGGCCAAAGACGATCCGGACTTCTATCATAAGAACTATGATTTCGGACCGGCAGCTAAAGTGGGTAGTCTAAAAACAGAGCCTCGGAAACTGACTAACCATATGTTCGTTGGCCCCGACTATTCTGTTTTGCCGCCCTCATTGTTTCCGCTGGATCTGCGGGCTATCAAAGAGGAGAAAGACAAGGACGACGTAAGAGCCCGTGGCATGGCAACCATTCGAGAATGGCTCCAGTTTGACTGGAAAGCCGGCTGGGGTACTGATGAATTCGAAGACGAGGTCGATTATGACTTCGAGTTTCCTGAGCGATGGGAGTCGGTGGATGATCGTTATGATGCGCGGGAAATCATCCAGGACAACCTTGTCCTGCTTAAACAGATCGAGCAGGAACGCCTGAAGTTGCTCAGGAATGGCTATCTGCTAGGTGATATTTCAGTCGATAAAGTATCCCGCAAAGGGATTGAGTTTGTCGTAGACGTGAAAAATGGCACGAATGGACACAACGTTCCAACCGGGTTCGATGCAGAGCGACTGGTTTGGCTGTATGTCAAAGTGGTCGACGCAGACGGCAAGGTATTGAAGGAGTCTGGTGACCTTGACCCCAATGGGGATGTCAGGGATCTACATTCTGCTTACGTTCATAATCGGGAAATGCCGCTGGATAAGGAACTATTCAGTCTTCAGTCAAAGTTTCTGGTGAGAAATATTGTCGGTGGAGAGCGTGAGCAGGTTCTGGCGATTAACTATTCTGTCAGTCCTCTTGTTTTCCTTAGGCCGTCACGGAATCCCACCATTTTGCAGGGGAGACCTAACGGTGCGCGGAAACACAAGCTGGGTATCGAGCCATTAGGTGTGCGCACGGCGGAGTATAAAGTGTCATCCGAGCAATTGGCGGGTGCAACCTATCCCATCAAGGCAATCGTAGAGTTAAAAGCGGCGATGGCACCGGTCAATCTGATCGACGCCATCAAGGACGTAGGGTTTGACTACGAGCTCAGTCCAAGAGATATCGCCGAAGTGTTGGTCCATGGCCATATCGATGAAGAAGGTGAGGTCGTGATCTGGAATGAAGATTCAGACGACCCTGCTGATAATCAGGTTGCTGGGCATCAGATAGTGTGGCAAAGGGAAGTTGAACTTGTTCAGGCGCCGTAGCATGTCACCCAGTCAGTTTTTCGTTGTTTTAACGGCGTGCCTATGGCTACCCAGTGCACTGGGGGCAGGTGGCTCTATCGGACCTGATGGCAAACGGACTTCTCGAATATCGCTTGAAGCTGTTACGCACTTCGATTTTGAAAATTTCCCCAAGAGACCCAAACCTATTCTGGAACTCGGGGACGATTTCCTCGGTCCTGGAAATATCGGGAAAGGTCTGGAACTGCCAACGGGTGCGGTATGGCAACCGTCACTGGTGGTTTTTGGAACCTACAGAACTGCCCTGCAGACATACCCGGCGAATGATGTGACGACTTCTGAGTGGGCCAACAGGCTTGACCTGTTCGCGAACCTGCAATTATCAGGATCGGAGCGCTTCCTGTTGGGTATTCGTCCTCTCGACGAGGACGGTCAGTTCACCTCTCACCAGTTCAGGCCTGATGGGCCAGGCGATGAAGATGGCTATGTTGAAGCCATCAATGCACAAATCACCACTTTCTTTTTTGAAGGTGACCTCAGTGAGATTTTCCCCAACCTTGATCGCAACGATCAGAAGAGATTGGATCTTGGATTCGCAGTCGGCAGGCAGCCGGTCAACTACCAGGAAGGTATGTTGATCAACGATTCGATAGATGCGATAGGCATTACGCGGAATACATTGTTGCCTAAAGGCGGGTCCGACCTGCAAGTTACCTTCCTGTTCGGCTGGAATGATGTGCACCGGGACGACAACCTTGAGCGTGACAACACCAAGCTATGGTCCCTGTCTTTTGCGCTTGACGGACCCAAATCTACTAACAATCTTGATCTCGTTTACATCGATGATCCAGACGGTGAGACGGATGGTTTCTTCTGGGGCGTGAGTGATGTTCGGCGAATTGGACATTTCAATCTGTCTACCCGAATTCTTGGTTCTCATGCTACCGAAGACGAATCTGATGTCGTCAGTGACGGCAACCTCATTTTTGCAGAGTTGTCCTGGTCACCAGCCTGGACCCAGGATCATGTCTATACCAATTTCTTTGTCGGCATCGATGAATTCGCGTCGGCGGCCAGGGGGCCTCCAACGGGTGGTCCGCTGGGAAGAACCGGCATTCTGTTTCAGGCAGTTGGTCTTGGCGGTTACGGCGCGCCACTGGGAAACAGGGCTGACAAATCATATGGCGGTGCCTTTGGATATCAGTGGTTTATTGATCCAGTAGTTAACCAGTTTATCTTTGAGATAGGTGCCAGGCAGCAAACCGCTGATGATCGCGATGCCGCATTGTCTGTCGGGATACGTTATCGACACGTCTTCGGCTCGCATATCGTGATGCAGGCGGATGCATTTGGCACACTCAATAATTCCCGCGACAATGATTACGGGCTCAGGCTCGAGATGAGAACCGAGTTCTGATGGCTTTTCTGGCACAGAGTAGCTGGATTCTTGGCGTCTTCGTGATGCTGGGATTAATGACATCAACATTGTTTTTCATTATCGATTCGTTCCGCCGTTCTAGGAATGAGCGGGAGATCCATGAGCTTGAAACCCAGCGGATGCGTATCGCTGTTCAGAAGGCGCTGGAAAAACATGAACAGTCGATCAGCAAATCGCTCTCATGGAGTGGTAACCGAAAGTTTGAGGTTGTGCGGCGCGAGATTGAGAGCCCGGACGAGCAGATCTGCTCGTTTTACCTTGAAGCCCATGACCATCGTCCTATTCCTGGTTTTGAACCGGGGCAATTTCTGACTTTTGAACTGAAAGTGCCCGGTGAAACAAGCACTGTCACCCGGTGCTATTCACTCTCAGACGCTTCTGATGAGAAGCTCTATAGAGTATCGATTAAGCGAGTCCCCGCCCCCCGAAATGTCCCTGAAGCGGCGCCTGGCGTGTCTTCAAACTTTTTCCACGACAATGTGGATGCGGGACACATCCTCGATGTCAGGGCCCCCTCAGGTAAATTTTTTCTGGATACGACCAGCGATCGGCCAATTGTCCTGATCGGTGGTGGTGTGGGAATAACACCTGTGCTGAGCATGCTGAATACCGTCACGGCGATGGGGGGTAACCGAGAGGTATGGTTCTTTTACGGCACTATAGACAGTAACTCCCATGCAATGCGCGAGCATCTTGAGAGCGTAAAGGCCTCACACAGTAACGTGAAAGTCGTTGTTTGCTACAGCCGGCCATTGGAGACTGATCAGGAAGGCGTTGATTATGATGTCAATGGTCGTGTTTCAGTAGAGCTGTTCAAACAGATGTTACCGTCAAACAATTACCAGTTCCTGATGTGTGGGCCACCGCCGATGATGGAAACAGTCATTGAAGACCTGGAAAACTGGGGCGTGCCCGACGCAGACATTTTACGAGAGAGTTTTGGACCCGCATCCGGCAGAAAAGCGCCAGTGATGCAGGTTAATGAAAATGCAGAAGGTCCGGAAATCACTTTCAAGCGTGCGGGGAAGACAGTGAACTGGGACCCTGCCTTTGAGAGTATAGTCAAGTTTGCTGAGGCAAACGGTTGTGATATACCTTATGCATGTCTTGCAGGAAATTGTGGGACGTGCCTGACGACTCTGATTGATGGCAAGGTCAGTTATGGTGATAACCAGCCAGATTATGATGCTGAAGAAGGAACGTTTCTGGCTTGCTCATGTGTGCCGGATGGTGCGATCTATATCGACGTGTGACGTCTAGAGAATTGAACAAGCAAACTATCACAAGAAAAATAAGAAGGTGCGTATACATGCAACATAAGTTCAGGATTCTGATGGTCGTTCTACTCGGCTGCGCTTCGTTTTTTGCGCTGGCCAATTCGCTGATGACAGTTGAGCAGGAAATGGAAGTAGCGTCCAAGATTGTTGGACCCATTAAAAATGATGACAATTGCGAATCCTGTCATGCACTTGAAACAGAGGCGTGGCAAAACACTCGTCATTTTGCGACCTTCAAGGACAGACACAGATCCGAAGAAGCAGTCGCTATTCTTGAGACGATTGGCGAGCGCAGCATGAAGCGTGCTGATGATTGTCGGCAGTGTCACTACACCTCTGAAGTTAAAAATGACAAGCTCAGAGCCTCTTTCGGCGTGAGTTGTGAATCATGTCATGGTCCGGCACGAGATTGGCTTGCCCTGCACTCGAAAGCAGGCGGTGACACCGCAGCTGATGACCTCAAGTGGGGAACAGGTAAAGCTGAGGATCCGATGGCCCGGGAAAAGCGATTGGGTGCAGCACAGGCCGCGGGAATGATCAATTCTGAAATGATCTACGACATTGCGAAGAACTGTTTCGGGTGTCATACAGTACCCAATGAATCCATCGTGAACGATGGCGGTCACAAAGCCGGAAGCGATTTTGATCTGGTTGCCTGGTCACAGGGGGAAGTGCGTCACAATTTCAGCAGTTCAGCCGGTGCACCGGATTCACCAACGAATCGGGAAGCCACTGCCGAGCAGAGACGTCGGTTGTATGTGACCGGGTTAATGGTTGACCTTGAAACATCACTTGAAAACATCAGCCGGGTCGAAACTCGTGGTGGTGAATTTCACAAGGCAATGATCGCCCGGGCGAACCAGGCCCGAGGTCGAGTGGATGCTGTCCTCGCCGCTACGTCAATCCCCGAAATTCAATCAGGGTTGGCTAAGGTCACGGCGAACATTGATGAAGGAGCGACTGTCGATGCAGCAACGCCTATGGCGCTTGGGGATGCAACTAAAGCATTCCTCGGTAACCACGACGGTACTGGGCTTTCAGCGATAGATGGCCTGATTCCGACCGAAACGAAAGGTAACCCCTACTAATCAAACCATAGGAAACTCTTGTGGTAGAAGTCAATACACCTGTCAGGGACAAACCGAAACGGTGGGATCTCCCGTTCAGCATGGATTTTACCAACGAAGCTGAACGCAGAGAGATGAGCTTCTCAGATCTGAATGATCTCTTTGCGAAAAAGCCTTTCTCGGAGATGGATGCCTCCCGTTTCCCTGACTCACTCCCGCTGGCCAGTATTGTTGCAAACGATACCAGGATCCGTCTCTACAGAGAGGGTGATGCCATTGTTCGCCAGGGAGACTATGGCAATTCAGCTTTTCTGATTTTAGACGGTGACTGTCGAGCGATTATTGAGGGATTGGATCCAGCGCAGCTTGGCCGGCAAGCCGATCACTCAAAAAGTTTGTTGAAGTCCGTCAAGGGATTGTTCACCAACGCACTTGCACCGGAAGTTCGTGATTCCAGATTGTACCCGCAGCATCGCGACAAGGCGGTTTTTGATCCATCCGGAACAGTGTTTGTGCAGGATGTCCCGAACATTCTGGAGCTGTCACCTGAATCCTACTCCGAGGCAAGACATAATATTATTCCTGAAGGTAGTCTGTTCGGTGAACTGGCGGCACTTGGCAGGGTTCAGCGGTCAGTCACCGTCGTTGCCGCTGGTCCGGGAACGACAAGGCTGCTAGAGATACGCTGGCAAGGCCTTCGCGATCTGATGAAGTACGACAATGGTCTGCGAGACCATGTTAATGAACTGTTTCGCCAGAACGGATTGAAGGGGGCATTCCAGATGTCGCCGCTCATTCAGGCGATCGACCTCGATGAGGAGCAATGGGACCAACTGCTGGCCGAAGCGGAGTTTGAAACTTTTGGATCATACGACTGGCATGGCACCTACCAGCAGCTGAGAAAAAGAGATGAGGATTTACTGACACAGGAGCCTGTTGTCCAGGAAGAGGGTCAGTATCCGAATGGACTGCTGATTATCAGGGCAGGCTTTGCGCGCATGAGTCGGCGCCATGGTGCCGGAGAATACACCTTTGGGTACCTGGGCATAGGTGATGTGCATGGCCTGCAGGAGTTGATGCACAATGTATCAACCGATGATAATTCGCCGATTCAGACGACGCTCAGGGCGGCGGGGTATACAGACATCGTGCGCGTTCCCACCCGGACTTTCGAACAGGTTATTTATCCCGCCATGATGAAGACCTGGCCGGATGGAAACTTCCCCGAAAAGTTTTTGGGTGAAACAATGGAACGCCGCAAGACTGCCATGTCGACCCGCCGGGCTAGCTGGCGTGGCGATCGCCGCAAGCGAGAGTTCTCCGGGGCTCCAATGATGGAGTTTCTGGCCGAGAACCGATATATCAATGGCACGGCAACCATGCTGATAGACCTTGATCGTTGTACCCGTTGCGATGATTGTGTTCGAGCCTGTGCTTCCGGCCACAACAACAACCCACGCTTCATCAGGCATGGCAAGATTCACGATCACCATATGATCGCGAACGCATGTATGCACTGCGCGGATCCGGTTTGCATGATTGGGTGTCCGACCGGGGCCATTCATCGATCGGAGGGTGGTGGTGAGGTTGTTATCAATGATGTCACCTGTATTGGTTGCGGTACCTGTGCAAACAGTTGCCCTTACGAGAACATCCGGCTGGTGAATGTGCGAGATCAATCACAGGATGACGCTTTGATGGTTGATCCTGTTAAGGGCAAGGCTATCGTTAAAGCCACCAAATGTGACCTTTGTGTTGATCACCATGGTGGTCCGGCTTGTGTCAGAGCCTGCCCTCATGATGCATTGACGAGGGCAGATATGGACGACCTGCTTGACCTGTCAGAGTGGCTTAACCGGTGATATTAAAAAACATGTTGTTCAGGACCCGCCGCCTATTGTCTATTGCGGCCCTGGTTCTGGTTCTTTTGATGTTGACACCATATGTCATTGGATACCGGATTGCCTTTTCCGATGTGGTAGTGACCTCCGGCTGGTTGCTGTTTGCAGTCGTGGTGTTTCTGTCGAGCTATAACCTGCGTAAAAAACTAACCTACCCACCCCTGTTGAAATCTTCGACCTGGCTGCAGATGCATATTTATCTCGGTATCGCGGCGATGGTGATATTTCTGTTTCATACCAGCGGGAAGGTACCCACAGGTCATCTTGATATCGCACTCTACGCGCTGTTTACGCTGATGGTGGCCAGCGGGCTGTTTGGGTTTTACCTGACCCGCACCATCCCGACGACTTTATCCAGCCGTGGCAATGAAGTGATCTTTGAGCGGATCCCACTCTTTCGGCGGCAGATCAAAGACCGGGTTGAACAGATTATCCTGCAGTCGATCGAGCAATCAGCCAGTTCGATTCTCGCTGAATTTTACGAATCCTACCTGATGTACTTTCTGTCGGGTCCGAGGAACGTTCTGCTTCACCTTGTGAGATCTGAACGAACCAGTTATCGGCTGCGGCATGAGCTGCGAGAGTCAGATCGGTATCTTGATGAACAAGACAAAGTGCTTGCGGCAGAGCTGGATGATCTCATCAAGCTGAAAGACGACCTGGACTTTCACTATGCCCGGCAGGGCCTGCTTAAACTCTGGCTATTCTTCCACATTCCCATGACGCTGGTGTTGCTGATATTCCTGGTGGCCCACATTGTGCTGATTTATGCATTCACATACGGTGGGTCGTGAGAATACCACTACAGGAAATAGGTCATCGGGACAGTCAGTATGAGAGACCAAACCAGCAGTGGGTTTGCGGGTGGGCTAAAGACGGCAATCCCTGCATGCTGGGTCCGGATGGTAAAGGTCGGTGTACTGTTGCTGCGCAATCGATCTGCCACCCCGTTAAGGACGGAGATCGGTGGGTTTGTACGCGCTCTGACGTGCTCGGAGGCGCGTGCACCGCTGGACCATCACCGACCGGTGAATGTGCCTGCCCATCGCCAGAGCAACCCCCATGCCAGCCTGTACGCAGTTTAAGAGCCAGAAGAACAAGGTTGACCATTGGTGCAGGCCTGTTTGCTGTCGCGGTACTCCTTGTCTGGTTGATGAGTCCAAATTCACTGACCATGGTTTCTCCCGGCACACTCTCTGCTGCGCACCTTGCTATTGAGCCCCCCCCCGGCGTGCCTAATTGCCAGGTTTGTCATCAGGGCGCAGAATTAGGATTCGGGAGCTGGTTGTCGATGATAGCGAGCCAGACCGAGACCCATAGTGTCGAGGTCAACCAGCAGTGCCTGGGTTGTCATTTTTCCGAAACGGATCAGGCAATCGCGATGAAAATTCATAGCGCCGCAGAGCTCTCTGAGATTTCCCCTGCTGTCGAAGAGTTATCCATGCTCGCTGGACCGACCAGTTTTCTATTGGGTCTGTCAGATCAGGTGTACGGAGAACCCATGCTGGACCAGACCCAGGGGGCCTGTTCGACCTGTCACAACGAACACGAGGGCGCCGCTCATGATATGAAAGTCATGAGTGATGTCCAGTGCCAGGTTTGTCATACCAATCAGTTTGAGAGCTTTAACGATGGGCATCCGGCGTTCACATCAGCCACCAGTATTTCGAGTGGGATCAAGTTTGATCATGCCAAGCACCAGCCACGGTTTGATGATGGTCTTGATTGCCAGTCCTGTCACCAGGCTGACGCAGAGGGTAAAACGATGTTGGTCAGTCCATTTGAGAACTCCTGTCAGGGTTGCCATGAGCAGCGTTCAAAAGATCATCACGGTGATGCCATCAAGAAAAACCCGGTACCGTTTCTGCAGTTACCTGAAATGGAATTTGAAGATCCCGTTTATTGGCCGGCTGAGTTAGCCGTCGGTGAAAACCTGACGCCTATGATGACGTTGCTGTTGGCAGGGGACGACGAAGCGTTACCGCTGCTCTCAGAAATCTATGACGGTGATGGTGCCGCCGGTGATATGTTTGAATGGTTCTTCATTCTGGAGGACGAAGGTGAGCCCGAGAAAAAAGCACAACTGGCAACGGCGATAAAGAAGCTGGTGTCCGAGCTGGCCGATTACTCCTCATCTGGTGAAAAAGCCCGAACCGTCCGGCTATCCAAAGCCTTTTCTCTTGAGGCGACCGATCCGGAACTCCAGACGCTGCAAGCAGAGCTGTCAGCAGCAAATTTTGTGATGCAGATGTTCAAGCAACGTTATTTGCCGCAACTTGAAGACGACCTCGCAGGGGAAGAAGTCGACGCGACAGACGATGAAGAGCTGACGACGGACTGGATAGCATCGAAGCATATGAGCGGTTGGCGGGTAGACTCCGATGAAGGTGCGATCAGTTATCGTGCTGTTGCTCACTCGGACAGCTGGCTGAAAACCTGGATTGAAACGCTTGTTAAATCTCAAGGTAGAACTGCCCAGATGACCTCCATGGATGAAATGAGAGCTGACATCAGGGCGTTGATGCTCGATGAACTGAGTGGTGATTTTAAAAGCTGTACCAAGTGTCACACAGTACAGGGTGAAGCTGCCCCCTGGAGTGCGGCCGGGCGCCTGTATGATGCATCCGGATTCACAAAGTTTAATCACCGCCCGCATATGGCAATGCTGAATGAACCCGGCAATTGCCTGACATGTCACATTCCCAAGAATGAATCTTCAGATGCTTCCATCGCCATGCCTCGAGGCTTTCTGCCGCATGACAAGGCAACCTGTAGCAGTTGCCATGCTCCCGGGAAGGCCAATAACACCTGTCTCAATTGTCATCAGTATCATCACGAAAGACCCTAGTACCCTTAACGGGTCTTCAGAAGGCCAGCGTTGAGTGAATCTAACCGTAAACCCCTCCGCTTGAGTGATATCCCTGAGTTTGTCAGTCAATCGCTGGGTGTCAGCGATTAGTTGGACATCGACCAGCTTCAGGTGAATATCTTTGGTGAGGTGACTCGTTGGGCCAAGCCCGGACATTGCGATCCTGAATATGGGAAGACTACCCCCTACGGGGGAACCTTGATTCATGGCTTTCATATGGTGGCACTATGCTCATATTTTTTTGAGAGTACCGGTCTTTGTCCGATAGACGGCACCTATTCGTTGAATTATGGGCTTGATAAGGTGCGGGTTCTGAACCCTGTGGTCATTGGGG
>JAQWMV010000051.1 GCA_029246605.1 Pseudomonadales bacterium
CTTTGATAAACTGTAACTCTGAAAAAGGATGCAGCTATGGAAAAAGTCGGGGGAAGTGAGTCTTTTGAGGGTGAACAGCTACGCTACCGCCATGATTCCAAGGTACTGCAGTGTTCGATGCATTTCTCTATTTTCCTACCACCGGAAGCTGCGACGCATATAGTTCCCGTGTTGTACTGGTTATCCGGTTTAACCTGTACCGACGAGAACTTCATGATCAAAGCGGGGGCACAGAAATTCGCTGCAGAGTATGGCATTGCCATCGTCTGTCCGGATACCAGCCCCCGGGGTGAAAATGTGGCCGACGATCCCGACGGCGACTGGGATTTTGGCCTCGGCGCCGGCTTTTATGTTAATGCCACAGAACTCCCGTACGCGCAGCACTATCAAATGTATGATTATGTCGTTAATGAATTACCGGCATTAGTTTTGGCCAACTTCCCGGTAGACGGCGATGCCGTAAGTATTGCTGGGCATTCCATGGGCGGTCATGGTGCCCTAACCATCGCCTTCAGGAATCCACACTACCGGTCGGTGTCAGCGTTCGCACCAATCGCGTCACCTATGAACTGTACCTGGGGTCAAAAGGCGTTCAGGAATTACCTTGGGGAAGACCAGTCCAACTGGGAAATCTATGATTCCACTGCGCTGATTGCGGAAATCGACCACCAAATTCCCATGCTGATTGATCAGGGCGACAACGATGAGTTTCTGATCGAACAGCTGAAACCAGAACTGTTACTCACCGCCGCCAAGGCAGCCAACTACCCCGTGGATTTTCGATTCCATCCCGGCTATGACCATTCCTATTTCTTTATCGCGAGCTTTATTGAAGAACATATCCGCTTTCACGCCAGATATTTGAACAAAGCGATGTAACCTTCAGCTACTTACAAAGCCTAGATAGGCGAATAACCAGAAGAGATACGTTATGTGCTATCTGCACTCAGTGAATTTTTCCGGTAATATTTTTTCACCATGGACTGCGAAGAGATGCCGTTCAAAAGAGTGTCGTCATTCTCCTCGAGTATGGCTAAGGTATCGTTATGCCTGTCGAAATTTACGTGCGATCCAGTAATCCACACTAACGTATCGACCACCTCCCAGAAATAGCAGGGCCAGCAGCATGATGAAATAGGTCGCTGAAAATTCTATGCCATTGTTCAGTATCACCAGCGTGCCATTCTCTGTGAGCCAGCTATAGTTGGCATTTTCCTTAAGTATGGACTTCGCACGACCCAAACGTTCAATGGCACTTTCGGTCCGTTCGGTCGCGAAAATGCCACTGCCTGTAGAGATGGCCAGCCAGCCATTGGCCCAGTGTGCAGTTTTAGCTGCAACCACCATAGTGAACATCAGTGGGATCGTAATCCAACGGGTGGCAAAGCCAAACGCTAACATGAATGCACCGGCCAATTCAGCGGCGGTAGCGAGGAATGCCATCAACCATGGCATCGGTAGACCCAGGCCCGAATTCGGATCACCAAACCAGCTGACGGTGTCATCAAAGGAATTAAACTTCTGCGTACCCGCCATATAGAAAATAGGAACCAGGTAGGCTCGGAGTAACAGTGGCGCCAAAAAATCAAGGTGTCTACTGATATCCAGTAGGTTCTGCAGTTGGTTCAGTAATGCAATCACCTTTATTCCTCTTGGTTCGTTATGTCACTTTGTCATAAAGACGCACTGCGCATTGAATTGTTGCAACATGTTGATGCCATTTTCGATGAAAGTGTCTTTATCATTGACCGCCGCCTGTTCCGCCATGTTGTTTAACCAGTCACTGGCAATAAGACCGGGATTTTCCTCAATCGCTTCCAGCAACTGGAAGGTGAACGGCTGCAGTTCATAGAACTCAATCGATTCTTCCTTGTTTCGAAAAACCAGTAAAAAAGTGGGTTCATCACCGGGTGCCTCAGGCTGATAATCCTCACGGATGCGATGTACCGGGTACTCGTAGGCCAAAGGCGAAACCACCGGAGACAAGGTCAGCGGCGCGGTGGCAAGGTCAGCTTTCGGGATCGGGTTTGGCGGTGGCTCATCACGGTGCATATAGAGGTAGAGTTCGACCCACTCGTAATGCGCCAGTTCCAACAAAAAGTCCGGGGTACCGGCGGCATGCTGGCGACCAGACAGATAGTGCACAAACTCTTCAGACACTTGCGGAAAATAAGGGGTTTCGGCCTGATGGGAAATGAAAAAATCACGCACCAGTTGATGCCACTGGTCATCGCTCAAAATACTTTTGATCACGGGAAAGAAATCACTCAGTAACGCAGACAGGTTGCCAAATATCAGCTCTGAGTAGATACCGACCCTTCTTGGGTCGAGGCCCTCGGGTACCGGAACGACATCCGGGTTACGAAGATGCTCGGTAAATGCTTTTTGCAGGGTAAAGAGTTCAGACATTCGCCTGCTCCTGACGCTGCGTCTGCCTTTTCTGCCGAATATGGATCGCTTCAATTTCACCCAGTAGGTGCTCGGTATCGGGTATATTGAAGTCGCGCTCGAGTAGCGTTGGTTTGTTACCAATGAGGCTATAGGTCTGCTCCAGTAGATCCCACACCGGATGAATAACATCGACGCCGTGGGTGTCAACAATCAGGCCATCCGGTTCCACGAAGTGACCTGCAATGTGGATATACACTACACGCTCGAGTGGCATCTTTTTAATAAAATCTATGGGCTCGTATCCGTGATTTACACTATTCACGTAGACATTGTTGACGTCGAGCAACAGATCACAGTCCGCTTCCTCGATGACCGCCTTTACAAAGTCAGCCTCGTCGAGATCGCGTTTTGGCGTGATGTAGTAGGAAACATTTTCAAGCGCCATGCGCTGACCCAGTATATCCTGCACCTGCTTAACGCGATTGGCCGCGTACATCACTGCCTCATCGGTGAACGGCATCGGTAGCAGATCGTAAAGCTGGCCACCGTCGTTGGTGTAACTTAGGTGCTCGCTGTATATGCGTACCTGGTGGTCTGCAATAAACTGTTTGATGTCTATCACAAGATTGGTGTCGAGCGGTGCGGGGCCACCAATAGATAACGACAATCCATGGGCAACGATTGGGGTTCGCTCAGAGATTATTTTGAGTTGTCTGCCCAGACGCCCGCCGAGGCCAATCCAGTTCTCCGGAGCTAATTCAAAGAAATCTATGGCATCGGGTACGTGTTCTGACATCTCGCGCGTCATAACGCGACGTAATCCCAGCCCAGCACCTTGAACCTGAGGGGTGCTATTCATATCTGTGGGGGGTGGTGGAACACCGACTGGTGTTCCACCTTTAGTTGCAAGCGAGTGGTATTAACCGCCGCACTTACCTTCGCCACATTTGCCTTCCGCTTTCTCAGCTTTAGCGTCGCCGCCGCATTTGCCTTCACCACAAGAGCCTTCGCCCTTCTTGGCTTTGTCGCCACCACATTTGCCTTCACCGCAAGCGCCTTCGCCCTTCTTATCGGCTTTGTCACCGCCACATTTGCCCTCACCACAAGAGCCTTCACCCTTCTTCTCAGCTTTGTCACCGCCACATTTACCTTCACCGCATTTGCCTTCGCCTGCACGGGCATCAGCAATTTGCATGTACCCGCCGCTTAGCTGGGTAGCACCAAAGGGGTTACCGTCTGCCATCGCCATGGGCGACAATGCTATGCCGGCACCGAATGCTGTTGCTACTGCTATGGAGAGTGTTTTTCTAGATGTTTTAAGTTTCATACAAAATTCCTCAAGGATACTGTTAACCATGCTTGCCTAAATAACGCTTTTCCCAATGGGATGCTGCTTAGAGTCCCTCAGAACGTAAATGTTACACCTTTATTTTAAATATCAATGTAATTAAAAAAGCCCTATCTAAGATAGCATTTCCCAGATAAGCAATTAAGACCTGTGATAGAGGATATTCGTTCCCCTTTAATCATCTTCCAGGATATGGACGATAACACCGGCATTGGCAACGATGATGGCATCACCACCTTCCGTAGGAATAGATAGGCCACCTTTTTCGGTCGTCACGGTCACCGCGCCGTAGGGCAGAATAGCCGCCACACGGTCTTTGTCGACCGCATCCGGGTCCGGTACCCCAATCATAAGGTCGATCTGCATGTCATTTGCTGTTTTGTCCAGGTGGGGGAAAAAATGCAGGCTGGAATGGTGGATAGCGTCAAACACGGCGCGTTCCGCTGCGACGGTGTGGTCGCTGCCGTGAACGTCTGTTCCCATGCCCATTTCAGTGATGTAACGATTTTTCATGGTGGCCTCTGTTGGCTTAGCTTGAAGATGCGCAGTGTATCAGGATCTGGCGCCTCAGAATCTATGTCAGGGGTTTGTCAAACATAGTATATTGCGGTCCTCCAATCGTCTGCGAAGGTGTATTGTTCTTAGATCAGCGTGGTCCCGATTGACATATTATGTCATTGTCTGAATATGTCAGACAATCTAGCACAATTTTGAATATCCGTTGCACGACAGCGTTTAGTACCTGGGTTTACTACTCGTATTTAGCGTCGCGAGAGAGAGGAATATGACCGAAGAAGCGATTATCGATATTAGGCATTTGAGTCATACCTTTAAAGGTGGGTTCAAGGCGCTGGATGACGTCAATCTAAATTTTGGTGTTGGCGTGTTCGGTTTACTGGGCCCGAATGGCGCAGGCAAAAGCACATTGATGCGTATTCTGTGTACGCTACTGCCACCCTCTTTCGGCGAAGTTCGAGTGTGTGGACATGATGTGACCAAAGACCCGATGGCGATTCGCTCGCAGTTGGGATACCTGCCGCAGGAATTCGGGGCGTGGCGCTCACACCGGGTTGAAGAAGTATTGGATACGTTGGCACAACTGTCCGGCATGCTGGATAAACCATCACGACGTGAGCAGGTTACCCGAGTTCTGGAAGATGTTGGTCTGGCGGACGTTGCAGATCGCAAGGTCAAAAAGTTATCAGGCGGGATGCTACGGCGGCTGGGCGTAGCGCAGGCGTTGATTCATGGTCCCAAGGTAATCGTGGTCGATGAGCCAACGGTAGGACTCGATCCTGAGGAGCGTATTCGATTTCGCAACGTCATGACGAGCCTGGGCAGGGATCGCACGATTCTACTATCGACGCACATTGTTGCGGACCTGGGCGGTGCCTGTAAGGAAATCGCACTGCTGGATGGCGGGCAGATCATTTATCAGGGTACGCCCTCCGGACTGGTGTCAGCTGCGGTGGGCCATGTGTTTCAAGTGTCGGTCAGCGAAATGGAGTTTGCGAACATCGAGAACGACTATGAAGTGGTGTCTACGAGTGTTGGCAGTGGTAGTATTGCCGTTCGCGGTGTGAGTCATACCGATCAACTACCCGATGGTGCTGAGATCGTGCAAGAGCCCAGTCTCGAAGAAAGTTATATGGCATTTATGGCGGCGCGCGGTCGATCTGGTTTGGCCAGTCAGGCGGAAGAACATATCGAGGATAACGCAGTGAACGAGGCATCCCAATGATACGCCTACCCATGATTCTGGCTGTAGCGGGTGCAGAAATGCGTTCGACAAGACGACTATTCCGGTACTGGTTGTTTACGATCCTTGCGTTGCTGATCAGTACAGTATTGTTCACGCAATTCACCGTCATGCATGGCATGGCCTCGTACCATTCAGCAACACTAGGCGCGTACTCCCCACGGATGATGATCGCAGCAGTCGGGTTATTTACGATTTTTGTGTTTGTGACCGGGCTTATTTTTCTTGCCTTCGACGTACGTGCGCGCGACGAGCGGGACCGCATGACTGAAATCCTGGACTCAAGGCCGCTATCCAACATTGAGCTGATACTGGGCAAGGTAGGTGGCATTGTCTTTATGGTCTGGCTTCCCCTGGTCCTGATTACCTGTTGCTTTCAACTGTTTGGTACCGTGGCACATCTCATCGAATTACCTTTGGGCGACACTATAGAGCCCTGGTCTCTGCTAGGGTTCTGGCTAACAGCCCTAACGTCACTAGTGCTCTGGTGTTCAGCCATCGTCCTGATCGCCGTAGTCATCCGACATCGCCTGCTGGTAGCGATCATCGCAATCGGGCTCGTGGCCCTGCAGGTTTGGACCACATTCAATATGCCGGTTTTCCTACAACCGATTGTCACGATCCTACCCAATCTGGGTTTAACCTCTGATATTTTGCCGATAGCCATTTCCGACGGGGAAGGTGTACGAATTCTCGCCCACTGGATTCTGGCCGCGGCCTTTATCGCGTTCGCTGTTGCGCTGCATCCGCGTCGTGATGGCCGGTCTTTTGGGCTTGCCAGCGGTCTCGGGTTATTCGCGATATCTGGCGTGCTACTGGGGTACCATAGTTATCAATCTCTAGCACAGGTTGATCAGATCGACCTCTGGCGTTCCGCCCATGAGGCAAAGAAAACCCAGCCTATCGGCGATATGCAGTCTTTATCCGGCACGGTGACTATTGACCGCGGTAATGAAATTCGCCTGGATCTGGATATCGCGTTACAAACACCCCAGGGGACATCATTACCCACACTGCTCTTTACGCTGAACCCGGGTATAAAAGTCACCGGGCTGACAGTCAACGGAGAGAACACGACCTGGCAACAGGCAGATGGCTTGGTGGAGGTAGATCACGCGTTATCGGCTGGTGCGAACGCAACCGTTCATATTATCGCCACCGGTACACCGAATGAGTTTTTTGGCTACCTTGACACCTACTATCGACTGGACAAAAGCTCAGCAGATAAAGCCGCCGACCTGACTTTACTGGGCATCAAGGTCAGCATTTTTGACTCAGACTATATCGCCATGCCACCCGGTGCTCACTGGCTACCATCAACGGGCACCGATGTACCGCAAAGTGACCCGCGCACCCATCCCTACGATTATTACGAGCTGGATTTAGAAGTCGTGATTCCCAGTGACTGGCTGATTGCCGGTCCCGGGCTGCGTGAACGATTGGAGAGCAATGGCGATAGTACGCGCTTTCGGTTTCACCCGAAGTCACCTGTGCCACATGTTGGTTTGTTTGCTGCACAGTTTGAGCGCCGCACCATGGAAGTCGCCGGCATTCACTTTGAAGTGCTGTTTTCTCCTTTGCACAGCAAAAACTTTGATCTTATGGCACCATCCGTGGACCTGCTTAGGGAAAGGCTCACCGAGTTATTTAACAACGCCCAAAACATGGGCATGACCTATCCTTATGACTCACTCACCCTGGTAGAAACACCGTCTCACCTGCGAGGCTATGGTGGTGGATGGCGCATGGATACAACGCAGAGTATGCCTGGTGTCATGATGCTCAGAGAAAATAGTTTTCCCACTGCACGCTTTGATCGACCCTTTGGCAAACAAAACTATGCTGAAAAGACCGCCTGGTGGGACAATTCGGAAGGAGGACTTGCTGGTGCTCAGGTAGATCTCATGGAGAGATTCATCGGCAATGACTTTAGTGGCGGCAATCTGTTTGCCGGTGTGACCCGCAACTTCTTCGGCTTGCAAACCAGCGCCGTTGGCGACGGTGCTCACGCCATCAATTTTGTGTTGGACGCACTCACTTCTTCTCTTCTGACCAATACCACGGGCTACTTTTCAGCCCATGAATTCGAGTCAGTACGGGTCCTGGGCAGCGAGGTTATGATTGCGACCTTTACACGCCCGGATAGATCCATCTCAGAAAACCTCATCGACACCTTAACCGACCGACCTTCAGTCTGGGATCGAGCCCTCGGCACACCTCTCATCTCGCTCGAGCCCACTGAGGATCCAGGACAGGTACTAAACGTTTTGACCCTCAAGGGATACGCCATTGCCGACTCTATTATTGCCGGGCTTGGTCGTGAAAAAGCTGGCTTGCTGCTCGGTACGTTGATCGAGCGGTATCGAGGTAAACATTTTGAAGCTGCCGATTTTCATGCGCTCGCCGATGAGCTTGAGTTGGAACTAGTGCCCCTGCTCGGTGACTGGCTTCATGACACTGCACTAGCGGGTTTTCTGGTGTCGCCCGCCCAGATCGTAAGACTCACCGATGATGCCCAGGGCAGACCGCGCTACCAGACAACGTTGCACCTGCGCAACGATGAGCCGGCGCCCGGCCTCGCCAGTGTCGCCTATGAGTGGGGCCCGCGGAAAAAGGCCAAGTGGGATGGTATCAAGCCTATTCGCATACCGCCCCATTCGTCCGTAGAGATTGGCATTGTCACGTCAACCACAATTTATCAGATGTACATGCAGCCTTACCTCTCGCTAAATCGCGAAGACGTGCCGCTACAAATCAACAAACCAGATGCCAGGGAACAGCTTAATGCAGAACCCTTTATCGGTAACCGACCCAGCGACTGGCAGCTACCACAGAGCGACGACATTATCGTTGACGATCTGGATCCGGGTTTTGTGATTAGAAGTGACAAAGAAAATCCTACAGAAATGCCGATGAGAGGCGGTCCCGGCACGATAAAAATCGATATGGATCAGGGATTACCGCAGCACAAGGCCATGTTTGGAAACCCAGCGGTGTGGAGTCGTGCTATCGATAGCCAAAGCTTTGGTAAATATCGCCGCACTTATGCCCTGGTGCAGAGTGGCGATGGCAACCAGCAGGCTGTATTCACCGTTGATTTACCGGAAGCAGGTCAATGGCGGCTTGGTTACTATCTGTCACGTCAGTTTGCCAGCGGCAAAGCTGGAAAGTCTGGGGCAGGGCGAAAAGGCAGGAACGAAGCCGCTCTGGGCAAGGCTCGCATGAACTGGTCTATCCAGCGTCGAGTGGGCGAGTTTCAGATGCAACTCACCAGCAATGGTGAATCTCGGACAATTGAATTTGACGCACAGTCAGGTGTGCCGGGGTGGAATGACCTGGGTGAATTCAATCTGCCGGCAGGAACCACGACCCTTTCAATTTCTGACGCCAATACTGGACCGCTGGTCGTTGCCGATGCTATTCGGTGGCGACCTTCTAATGAAATAAAACAAAAACTTGCGCAACTTAAATTACAAACAAACAGGTTAGTGAAGAATGACTAAATTATCCCGAATGGCGGCGGTTACCTGCCTAATAGTACTGCTCGCTGCCTGTGGTGGGGACGTTAATGCACCACCTGTTGAGTTTTTAATTCCCGTTGAAGTGGAAGATGTGGCAACCGATACCGTGGAAGACGTTATCGTCACCACCGGCACCGTGCGGACCCGGGAAAGCGTCATTCTGACGGTGGAAACACCGGGATTTTTGGTGCTCTCAAAAAATGCCGCCGGTAACCGACTAGAAGAAGGTGCAACTGTCACCGCGGGCCAGATTATTGCCCAGGTCACCGGTGAGGACGCACGCCTGGCAGCGGGTCTTGAGTCATCAAAAGAGCACCTCGATTCCGCCAAGACGGAACTCGAGCGACGCCAGCAGCTGTTCGAACAGCGCCTGATATCAGAAGCGGATGTCTGGACTGCACGCACCCAGTATGAAGACCGCTTACACGCCTATGAAACCAGCCAGCGTACCTTCGAGAAGACACGTATGGTGACGCCGATCAACGGTGTCATTTTGGAACTGGCCAGAGATTCCACCGGACAACCAATCGCTGATGGACAATTGGTCAGCCAGGGTTTAAGCGTCGCCCGCGTAGCACCCCTTGATCGGTTGATTGCGGATATCGAACTGGTCGGTCCGGAACTGTCCCGGGTCTCCATCGGTCAGCAGGTCCGTATCAGTCACTACGCATTTACAGGCAGTTCAATTGACGGCACCGTGGTTCGTTTATCACCCACCATGGATCCGAATACGCGAACGTTCCGGATAGAAGTAGAAGTAGATAATCAGGAAGCGCTACTGCGACCAGGCATGTTTGTGCAGGCAACCATCGTCACCGAGCGCCGCGAAGATGTCGTGGTAGTGGCACGAGATGCGATTACCCAACGTGGTGGCAACAACGTGGTTTACGTTGTTGATGGACAACGCGTCAATAAGCGAAACGTAACGTTGGGACTCGCAGACGACATTCAGTTCGAAGTCACCGAAGGCCTTAGCGCTGGCGATCGCATCGCGGTCAGAGGGCTGGAAACGCTGACTGACGGCACTCGGGTACGAGTAATAGCCCCTTGAGCTTTGCGGAATCGATTGCGGCGTTAGCGACGCGGCGACCTGTTGCAATCAGTGTGCTTGCGGTTGCCATCGCGCTCGTTGGCTACCTGTCATGGCAGCAACTCCCCGTAGATCTACTACCAGACCTGCAGAGCCCAACGATTGCCGTTTCGATTCGTGCCGGTGACCGACCACCGACCGAAATGGAACGCCTGTATGGCGAACAACTGGAACAGCGACTGTTTACAGTAACCGGCATTCGCGAAATCTCTCAGGTTGCACGTACCGGTAAGCTGGTGGCAACCATCATCTTCGAATGGGATGCCAATCTCGAAATTGGTCTGGTTGAAGTACAAAAAGCCCTTGGACCCATGGGATCGGATCCTGCTGTCGATGAGGTCATCGTCAGACAATTCGACCCGCGGCAGGCGCCGGTGCTCACCTACGGGCTTATCGCACCCACGGGCAAACCAGATTTATCCGAATTAAGACAATTGGCGCGCCGCCAGGTCGCTACTAACCTCGAGCAACTGCCGGGTGTCGCTGAAGTACGGATCACCGGTGGTCGAGAGAAGGAAGTTCGGGTCGAACTGGACCGCTACAAACTAGATGCCTTTAACGTTTCAATCGCTCAGGTTGAACAACGTTTGCAAGCCGAGAACCTCGATTACAACGCTGGGACCCTGGAGCAGGATTCTGAGATTTTTCTGGTACGCGCGATGTCGCGTTTTCGTACACCCACAGATATCGCCAATGTCGTCGTGAAATACGCGACCGGTAGCAATGACGGCCAACAACCCATTAGAGTCTCGGATGTTGGCTCAGTCGCACTTGTTGATCAGGAAATTGACCATCTGGTGCGCGTCAATGGCGTCGAGGGCGTGGGGTTGTCCATCTACAAGGAAGCTGCCGCGAACACCGTCGAGGTATCAAAGGTGGTACGAGCAGCGATGACTCACGTCTCACGCGACCTGCCCAATGTTGAATTGGTAGAAGTGAACGACGATGCTGCCCTGGTCGTCGATGCGCTGTCAGATCTACAGGTTGCCGCTGGTGTCGGTATCACACTGGCGATTGTCATCCTTGCGCTATTTTTAAGATCCGCCGGTGCAACCCTGGTGGTGTTTGCCGCGGTTCCTGTATCGATCCTGGCAGCCTTGTTTCTTATGGGACTGGGCTCGCAAACGCTAAACATCGTCACGCTGGCGGGTCTGGCTCTCGGTGCTGGCATGCTTGTCGACAATGCCATTGTCGTCGTGGAAAGTATTTACCGCCGCCTCGCGGAAGGAGATTCTCCTGCAGCAGCGGCAGCTACCGGTACAGGACAGGTTGCCGGCGCGATCACTGCTTCAACACTAACGACCTGTGTCGTGTTTCTGCCGGTTTTGTTTGTACAGGGTATGGCTGCCCGACTCATTGAAGGCATCGCCTTTACTGTTGTTGCATCACTGCTGGCATCCCTCGCGGTTGCGATGATGCTAATCCCTGCCCTGGCACGCTGGTTTATGCCGAATGCCTCGGAACCAACGCCAGCTACCTTACCGAAATATCGACAGCGACTTGAGGCACTACTGACACGGCTACTCAAAAGACCAGGTCAAACCATTGCAGTTGTCGTGTGTGCGGCTGCGTTCAGTATTTTTGTCCTGGTGAAGCTAGGTACCGAGCTCTTGCCTTCTGCTGATCCCAGACAGTTTTCAGTGCGCGTCGTTGGCCCCTCTGCACAGCGTGTAGAATCAACGTCGAAAGTCGTCGAAAGCATTCAGTCGATGCTACAGCAGGCCGGTGGTGACAATATAAAAGCAGTACTTTCCGAGATTGGCCGACTACCGGAGGATACGCGATCAATCAGAACCGAACTCAGTGAGGAAAATACCGCGCGATTAACGGTACGGGTTGGAGAAGATGGATTGACCGGCCGACAGCTTGCTGATCATCTATCACCGCACTTAGATACAATGGAATCAACTGAAATCGATTGGGAAGTGGGCGCCAGCGCACTGGCAAGCGCGCTGGGTAGCAGCGGACCATCCATCGTCGTCGAGATATCTGGGCAGGCACTACCAGATCTGCGCCGGGGCACAGAAATCGCGCGACAGCGTCTCGCCGCACTGCCTGAAGTATGGAATGTACGTTCTTCGTTTGAAGGCGGCCCCCCCGAGCTTAGAATCATACTCGACAGAACCATGGCGGACGGACTGGGCATCGACCTAAATACGCTAGCCCGGGTACTGGAAACCAGCCTCGATGGCAGAACGGTGACGACCCTGTCGAGTGGCGATGAAGATCGGCCGATTAGTCTACGCACCGCCTCAACAACGAGGGAAGAGTTGTCTCAG
The DNA here is from genome assembly GCA_029246605.1 of Pseudomonadales bacterium. Taxonomy (GTDB): domain Bacteria; phylum Pseudomonadota; class Gammaproteobacteria; order Pseudomonadales; family Azotimanducaceae; genus UBA7455. The sequence continues at coordinate 12,389 of JAQWMV010000051.1, forward strand.
ATTGTTTTCCGTTCCGGCCTTGGGCAGAAAGTAGCCGTCGGTGAGATTGCACACTTCGAAGAGGTCGAGGGTGCCCGGGAAATTTTCCGACGTGATCAACGCCGCACCGCATTGGTGACAGCAGAAATATCAGACACTATCGAGTACCCGGCCGCGGTAGCAGCGGTGACGGCAACATTAGAAGAGCCCCTCGTTCCAGGTCTGTTTGCACAGCTTCGCGGAGAAGAAGCAGAACGGGTCAAAACCTTTGGCGAACTTCAGCTCGCGGGCATCTTGGCTTTGGTGCTGGTCCTAATGGTGCTGGCGGGATCATTTGAATCATTTATTCACCCCATCACTGTACTTGCGGCAATACCAATTGCTCTCATCGGCGTGGCGGTAGTACTCGGGCCTATGGGTGAACCCATTGGGGTCATGGCAATGATGGGGCTTATCGTCCTTGCCGGGGTCGCGGTCAATGACGCGGTTCTACTACTTGTTACAGCGCGTCAATACATCGCTGGTGGTATGGAACGCGTGCCTGCGCTCGTGACAGCGGCCGGCATACGACTTCGTCCTATTCTAATGACAACGCTAACAACAGTACTGGTATTAATGCCACTCGTGGTTGGCACTGGTGAAGGTGCATCACTACGAGCACCCATGGCCATTACAATTATCAGTGGCATCATCGCCTCGACGATTGGCTCCCTGCTCATTCTGCCGTGCCTGTACCTGGTACTCGACAACCTTCGACCAGGTAGGTTGCAAGCACCATGAACTTCCTGATGTTGCCAATACATCGTCCGGTCGCCGTGGCGATGTTTTTTTTGAGTATCATGCTGCTTGGGGGCGTCGCCTGGCAAAAGATGCCCGTGGAACTTTTTCCTGTACTCGTCGGCAGCGAGGTCAATGTTAGTTTTAATCGCCCAGGCAGCAAGCCTGAAGTGATTGAGCGAGAAATCCTGCTGCCACTGCAAGCTCAGGTTTCAGGTATGGCGGACGTCGCTGAAACACGCGGGACCATTCGCGGTCCAAGCGGTAATTTCACTGTCCGCTTCGAGCCAGGTGTAGACATAAAGATTCGCGAATTTGAATTGCAGCGCATGGTCACTGAGATGCAACGCGATCAACCCCCTGGTACTTGGCTCAACGTACAGGCAACGGGTACCGGCGCCATTTCTGAGTTGGCCATGATGGTTCATGTGCTCGGTTCCGGTGACGAAGACAAGGATGCACTATTTGACTTAACGGAACAGCTGATCGTCCCACGATTCGCTTCTATCTCTGGCGTAAGCCAGGCCACTGCTACCGGTGGCGCAAAACGCCAGGTGACTGTGACAGTAGATCCAGAACGCACGACGGCGGTCGGACTATCAGTCGAAGGTGTGCTCAATATGGTGCAGCGTACGGTTGGCCGGATGCTGTACACCGGTAGCCTTGATAATGAAGATGGCCGGACCGCGGTCATGTTGGATGGACGCCCCGTCGGGGTTAACTCACTTGCCAATGCACGTGTCGAATACAACAGCCCTGCCCTACTGCGTCACACCAGCGACGTGGTGATAGGCCCTGGCCGGGAGGAACGACTATTCCGGGTAAACGGCAAACCTGCAGTCGGTCTGGCGCTGTTTCAGGAACAGGATTCGAACCTGGTTCGCCTGGGTCGGACTATTAGAGAACGGGTCGAGGAAGTCCGTCTGGAGCTAAAACCTCAGGGCCTCGATCTGGTGATCGGATTTGATGCAGCAGACGCCATTGAAACCCAAATAAAGCATCTATCCAAATTGGGCGCATCCGGTTTCGCGATCGCACTGGTCGTACTGTTTTTCTTTCTCAGGCAATGGCGCGCAGTAGCCGTAGTCGGTCTCGCTGTGCCGGTCAGCCTGCTGACCGCATTAGCATTTTTGTTCCTGGTTGGACAAAGTCTGAATCTGGTATCTCTGTTTGGCTTGATGATTGCCATAGGACTGGTTGTTGACAATAGCGTGGTGGTCTTTGAATCCATTGAACGGCATTTACAACGCGGTGCCGGCATAGAAAATGCTGTTCGTGAGGGTCTCCGGCGAACCGTTCGCGCTATTCTGGCGGCCAGCGCAACAACCGCCGTGGTCTTTCTGCCAATTATTCTGGTCGAGTTTGAGGATCCTATGATTCGCCAGATAGCCACAGTGACCAGTCTATCGATTCTACTTCCACTATCCGCCTCTTTGCTCGTCGCCATCGGCCTTGTACCGCTCCTCGCAAACTACCTCGCTGCGCCGGCTGCAGAGCAGCGGCTTACCGACAACAAACGACGGCGGGCAGAACGTGCCAACCTATTGCCACCGGATCAGGCTAAATTAGTTTTTTCCGGCGTGGTTGCCTCCGCACTGCGCAACCCTCCAACCTGGATCGCAGGTACGGTAGCGGCAGTCTTGTTGACCGTCGCTATTGCCGTGCCCTGGGTGATGGTGAACGGCGGCACAGACGACGCAGCCGAACCCGATACCATTCAACTGTCTGGGGAATTCCCCTCTGAACGAACATTAGATGTCTCAAGCGCAGCAATGGCAAGGCTTGAGCGCGAAGTTCTTGAAGACCCTATGGTTGAATCCGTAGAGACGCAGGTAAACGAGAGCGGTGGTTCACTGACCATAAAACTGATCGATCGCGATCTTCGGCCGGATGAATTCAGTGCACAAAACATTCGTGACAAGATCTATGGCGCCGCTAGAAAAGTCAGAGGTGGATTCAGAATCCTACGTCCTGGCGACGAAAGTAGTGGCGGCAGTAAAAGTAGCGGTGGTGGCGCATTTGGTGGCACAGCAGCAGAAATTGTTTTGTCTGGCCCGGACAGTGAGGTACTGCTGGCGGTAGGCGAAAACGTGAAGGCACAGCTTGAATCCACACCACAAATCGAAAATGCCTGGGTGACCGTCCAGACCGGGATGAGTGAATTTTGGGTAGAACCCATCGCCGCAGCGTTTGAGTCCCTGGGCCTGACCTTTAATCAGGTACTTCCCGTGCTACAACTTGCCGGCCGCGAAGGTCAACAGATGTCGACCGGGTTCGTACAACACAATGGACGGGAACTGCCATTGATTGTGGAACGCAAAGACGCCCGCGAGGAGAACGTCGGCTTACGCGATCTCACCCGGATACGCGTACAAACCCCTTCTGGTGTCATGCCGGTAACTGCCCTTGCAACGATGCGGGAAATGCCGCCGCCCTCCGTAATCTCACATCGTAATGGACGACGTGAAGTCAGCGTCATGTATCGATTGCGTGGAGATATACCCGACACCGGGCCTACCCGCATCACTATCGATGAAGAGATTGCCGCGTCAGTACGCGCCATACCACGGCCAAGCGGTGTTGGTATTGAAACAGATGATGAAAATGAAACTGAAACCTGGTTTAAAGAGGTCGCCACACCAGCCGTTGCACTGGTATACCTGGTACTGGCAATGACCTTCGAATCACTGATCCTGCCGGTACTGGTGCTTCTGGCGATACCACTGACGATCCTCGGTGCAGCCTGGGCACTGGCCATCGCTGGCATATCCTTTGAAATGATGGCGGCGCTCGGTGCATTGGTATTGTTCGGGCTGACCGTCAACCCGGCCATCCTGTTGGTTGATCGCATGCAGCAACTGATCCGTGAAGGCGGCTGGAGTGCTGGGGCTGCGGCATATGCCGCCGTCAAAGAACGCACGCGGCCAGTCTTGATGACCACGGCGACGACCATCGCAGGCCTCTGGCCGCTAGCGATTGTCACCGGCAGAGAGAATGAAATCTGGCCTCCCTTTGCCACCGTGGTCATAGGCGGCCTGATTACCTCCAGTTTGCTCACCCTGATGTTGATACCGGTCGGCTTTATCCTGCTCAAAAAAGTTGATGAAATTTTCTCGAGGGTAGGTCCCTGGCTGGTACTGGTTTGGATGGGCAGCACAGTCGCGGCGATTATGGGGCTTATTCTCACCGATACTATTACGACACTGCTCTGGCAGGCGATCACCGGTCTGCTTATCGGTTCCGCCCTGCTCGCTCTGGTGGTCATTATCTTCAGACCCCGGGACATACCGGAACCGGATTGCAGCGCAGGCCCACCCCGATTAGAAGTCAGTCATCTGCATAAGACTTACGGTTTGCCTGGACCGTTAAAGCGTGCCTTGCTGGCACCCGCCATATACGCCAAAAAAGTGCTGGCGCGGGGTGGACGTGTATTCTTGGCTGCCGATGCGCTGGATCGTTTCATACCACTCACTCTCGGCATGATTGGTATGGGCGTGTTGGCAACCCTGGTGCAGTCGGACTTCTGGCAGTTATTCTTCTGGCTGGTCACGGGACTGCTGGGATCAAGGCTGATAGTGGAATTCAGACGTTACCGTGGCCACATCACTGAAACAGGTAAAGTACAGCCCGGTGGTGCCCTAAACAAACTGGCGCTTACGCTGCCATGGTTAATCATTGCTGCCTATACCACCTATGCAGCAGTCAATCCTTATCTGCAGGGTATCGTTAAACCAGATACTTATTTTGTATGCACCATTGCTGCTCTGTTTGTCGCCATCTTGCAAGGTATGCGGCGCAGTGCAAGGCAACAGGCCAGCGGCGAACTCGGGCACCGTGTTGCCCGTGGTGGTACCGGTGTGATTATCAATATCTGGCGCGCCTGGTCGGCACGCATAGCCGGCCTCGACTTGCCCCACGACCCAATTGTTGCGTTGGCCGGGGTCAACTTCAAAGTCGACAAAGGCATGATCGGTATTCTCGGCCCCAATGGTGCAGGAAAGACAACCCTGCTGCGGCAGTTGGCCGGTGTCCTTGACCCAACCCGCGGCACCATCCGCTACGGCGGTGTACCGTTAGGGAAAATCCAGAAACATCTTGCCCGCTGGGTGGGTTACCTACCCCAGGACGCTGGATTACCCGGCGGCATGTCACCGCGAGAGTATCTGATCTGGTATGCGGCACTGTATGACATACCGATGGATATCCGACATGAACGAGTTGATAGTTTGCTCTCGGAAGTCGGGCTTAATGATAAGGTCGACGACAAAATCAAATCACTATCCGGCGGTATGAAACAACGCGTTTCTGTTGCTCGTACGCTATTGCAACTACCGCCCGTTATTATCGTTGACGAACCCACGGTCGGCCTTGACCCCCGAGAGCGAATTCGCTTTCGCAATCTGCTCAGCACGCTTGCCAGAGATCGCATTGTGCTGATGTCCACTCACGTCGTGGAAGATGTTTCGGTCGCCTGCGACCGGGTACTCGTGATTGCCAAAGGGGAACTGGTCTTTGACGGCGGCACCGATATCTTATCGGGTACCGCGACCGGGCACGTATGGGAATTACGAACCGCTCCAGGGGAAGTACCTGTCCTACCGGATGGTGCGATCGCGACACACGAGACCCCTTCCGCTGATGGCAAAGTCGTGCACCGCATCCTCGCAGCAGAGCAACCCAGTGCAGCCGTTGCGCTGGATGCAACCCTTGAAGATGGCTATATGTGGTTACTAACCCAGCACACCGACATAGAGGTCTCTACATGAGCTTGCGCTTCGATTATGAATTTATGCGACACGCCATGCTGGTGGTGGCCGGTCACCGCTTCTGGATGCTGCCATTTGCGACGCTGTTGTGGCTGGTCTTTAAATACGTCACCGCGATTGACGAGCCTAGTAACGTCGTTGGTCCTGGCAGTGTTCAGGGCACGTTGATTGGCGTACCTCTGACGGTGTTAGCGGTGTTCTTTGGCATGCGCATAATCGCCGGTGAAATCGATGATCGTAGTCTGGAGATCGCCTACACCGTACCCGGTGGTTGTGAACGACTCTGGTTCGCTAAGCTTATGGCGGTGTTTCTAATTCTGCTGTTTACCGAGGCTATGCTCGCTACCGCCGTGTACTTTTTCTTCACACCCTTTCCACCCGGGGCACTCTACGGCGCGTTACAAGCGGCTTGTTTCTATCTGGTACTTTCGATGGCCTTCGGAGCGTTGTTTCGTAATGAAACCGCAGCACTCATTGGTACGATCGCCGTACTGGCGCTAAACGCCATTATCACTGACTTCGGTGACAACCAGATGCGTTTCCTGCCGTTCTTTAACCCTTACGTTTTCATGGACGCCAGCAACGCGACCAATGTCGTTGCCGGTGGCTTTACAAGCCCTGCGGAACTCATGGCCTGGACCATTCAGAATCGAATTGCCATGCTGATGCTAATGGCGGCGATACTTTCTCTGGCCTTTATGCGCTCCAACCGACGTGAAACTATGCTGGATGGTATGTGAGTTTCGCTGTTATATTCCTGTTCTATGCAAACCTATAGCACTCAATTCACACTAACTCGAGAATATCTGGCTGAGTGTTTTGACCAAAGCCTGCCGCATGGCAAAAATGCAAAGTCCAATTATTTTGTTCCGGCGTTCTTTTTCGTGGTTGGTTCAGGACTGTTGAATTTCACTGACCAACCAGAGATCGCAGGTTGGATGCTCATTGCATTGGGGGTGTTGGAGGTTCTTCATATTCGATATCGAAGAGCCTGGTGGTTAGCACGACAGATGTGGGGTGCAAGTGCGAATAGCGAAGTGACCCTCACCATCAATGATGAGGGCATTCGAACTCAAAGTTCTTTCGTGCAGACCAGCTTATTGTGGATTGATATCGTGCGAGTGATTGAAACGAACTTAGGCCATCTTCTTGTGGATAAAGCAGGCGGTCAACAATACCTGTCTAAATCGCTGCTGCCTGCAGATTTGATGGATGAGATGGTTGCTCTGCATCAGTCTTAAACTTTTTCCTCAGGATCTAAACCTAACATTGAAGTCACTGTTTCTTCTCTATTCAATATGGTCATTCGTAATTAAGTACTCGGTACTCCCAATTTTTCCCCATTGTTTTTATTTCACATCAGCCCATGCAGTCGGTTGCGGTTAGCGTAGCGATTTGGGTCAAGGTCTTTATCAGTTAATGCTGGGTGATCAGGTTCGTAGCGGTGCGCGCGGTAAATACTGACGGAGGGTACCCCCCTGGAGTTATTGTTAGTAAAAGGATTAACCCACTCCCATACAACCTCTTTTGATTGGGTAACTTCAAACAACCTGCCACTGGTACCTTCGCAGACCAGAATATTTCCGGACGGCATTCGCGAGGCCCCTGAGATGTGTCCACTGTAGAACTGATGTGCGGGTGAACCCCGGAAATTCCAAAGTTCTTCATCATCTGATGGATCAATCAGTCGTATGGCCGAACTGTCATTGCCGTTGTCAAATATCTGAATGTTGCCGTCGACCCAGGTTGGATTGTGTTGACCATGACTTTCGGTGTGTTTCCAGGTTATGGATTCCGACTCGGCTGAAATGATGGCAACGCGATCCGCGTGACGAGCAGAGAAAACAATGTCCCCGGCATCATTGATATCGATACCGTTTACATGGGTCCACTCCCAGCGGCGCACCGTCGGTGATATGGGGTCTTTGACCGGATCTAACAATTTCCAGATGTGTATTCTTCTGACTTCCTTGAGGTTACTGTCGACCTCGACCAGATCATCTCCCAGCAGTTGCGGCAGTCGTTCTCTTGGTTTGCGGTATCCGCCACGAACTCCCTTGTGATACTCATCCGGTAGTTCGATCCATTCGGGCACCATTGTATTCCCATTAGGGAAGCGGAAAAAATCATGATGTTGTGCCTTGTTAAAGTACTCCCATACTACATCACCGCCCCACGACACCTCTGTTAGCGTGGAGTGATAACCCCCAAGACGAGTGACGTGCTGCTCAAAGGGTGGAGGCGCTTTCGTCGGTTCATCTTTTGCAGGCGGCGGCATGTTGATATCACTACCGGTCATCAGCAGGTTGCCGTTTTCGAGTAGTCGTCCGTAGCCGGGCCGTATGTGCGAGAAAGTCCACTCGTGTACAATTTTTCCCGACATGTCGATCAGATAGGTGCGTGAGTCACCGTGAGGTGTCAGCAGCGTATATCCCTTAGTCGAAAGTGCTGGCTTGTGAAATGTGAGTCCGGTCGGACGGTTAACGCTCCATCCCATAGATGTACTCCTGAATCGATGTCCCTGCAGAACCTAGCGTATTGGCGCCAGAGTGTCATCTATTTCCCACGTTGGTGAGTATAAGTCGACTTAAACACCTTTCCTTTTTTAACATCAATGTATCAGCGGACAGGCGGGGACGCCGAGCACTTTAATGACTTTAGATAGCCGGATCCCTCAGTTTTTTTGTGCAATCAGAAGTGATTGATCACGCAGACCCAGAGAGGTGTCCCCTGTAGCCCCCTCATCGTGGTAAACAAGAATTCTAAGTTCAGGGAATAAGTTCGGTAACTCATTAGGCGCGAGAAGAAAGCGAGCATTGCCCGGGCCATGGTTAGTGACCTTCTCGCGTGTAAATGTCTGGTAAAACAGCATACCGCCAGTTCTCAGACTTGCGCTAATCGCAGCGCTTAGTGATCTATCCAGAAATCGAGATACTATAATGTCATCATAGTGCTTATCAGGGATAGAATCTGGGACAATGTCGAGTTGTTTGACATTAATTGCAAGCCGAGTTTTCGTTGCGAGTTCACCAAGATCCTTCAGAGCGACACCGGAAATATCCCAGGCATCTACCGACAGCCCATGCTGGGCAAGACAAATGGCATTTGCTCCCGTTCCGCAGGCCAAGTCTAGCGCTTTCCCACTGCTCGGCAACAGGTAACGATACTGCACCAGGGTTTGCAATGGTTCACCGATGTGGCCTCCATTGGTGTAGATTTGGTCCCACTTTTTTTCCGTATCCATTACTTTCACCAGAACATGACTGCAGGACCAGCAATGTGAAGATTACCAGGCGTTCCAAGGTTCATTACAAGATATAAACCATACTTTGTCGACTCGCCTATGTTGCCGAGTATAGGCAAAATTAACCACGTTTTTGCACGAGTTGCCATCAGTGTGTGCCGATGTCAGTGATTTCTGGATCTTCTATCGAAGCGATGATCCTGACTTCCTCCCATGTCATGGAATAGGTAACCGACTGACAGCCATGCTGGATGGTATTTGAGTGTCGCTGTTATAGTTAGGGCTCAACAGGAGTAACACATGCCAAAACAGACCGACTGGGAGCACTGAAACAAATACCGATGAAGCTAACAACTCAAGAAAAGCAAGCAGGGTTGCTGAGCGAAAGTAATCTCGATCTGGCCATTCAACTCCTCCAGGACGAGGGTTTCGTTGTCATCGAAGACGCATTACCTCAACCCTGGGTCGAAGACATGCGCGCAGTCGTCAATGCAGAACTCGAATCTAGATATGCCGGTGATGAGGACGCGCTTAACCGCACGCGCCGCCACGGGGGTTTCAGCTCGCCGATGCAGATGCCATTTACAGATTCGCTCATTATCGAGAATCCTATGACGTTTCAGATCGTGTCGGAGGTGTTCGGTGAGAGATTTTTCGGCAGCCTACCCTACGGGTGTAATGCCGCGTTTCCCGGTAGTAGTGTTCAGAACGTGCATCGCGATTGCGCACAGCTTTTTCCGGAACTGCAGGTAGAGCTGCCCCCGGTACTTATCGTCGTCAACTATTCACTGGACGAATTTACGGCAGAAAACGGTGCGACCGAAATCTGGCCGGGTTCCCATCAAACATTGAATGATGATCTCGACGAGATTTCGACGCTTAGGGTTGGTGTCGACCGTCCTGCACACTCCCCTTCGCAGCAAACGCTGATGCCCGCCGGGTCGATTGTCGTGCGTGATATGCGGACCTGGCACCGCGGCATGGCAAATACCACTGATAAAACCAGGACCATGCTATCGCTGGTATACTTTCGACCATATTATCTGCCAGATAATCTCGGTGTCTCCGTGGTTGAACTGACCGATGACGAGTGGCAGCAATTTTCAGATCGTGCAAAACAGGTCTATCGTCTGCGAAGACAGGGGTAGAGAGGGTAAAGCAAATGACAATATCACAGGCGCAACAAATCCATGAGATTGCCGATGATCCACTCACGGCGATGGACTACTGTTATGCGCAGGGATGGACCGATGGTTTGCCGGTTATCCCACCCGAAGAAAGCAGGGTACAGGCTATGCTTGCAATGGAAGGGCGCCCCCCGGAGACCGTGCTTGCCCATCATCCGGCTACCAGATTAGAACTGACCGTACACGCTGCGGCGGCAAATGCCGTGATGGCGGGCTGCCTGCCGGAGTATTTTCCTATCATCGTAGCGGCATTCGAGGCAATGGATCGCGAGCCCTTCAATTTTCACGGCAGTACGGTAAGCACT
>JAQWMV010000102.1 GCA_029246605.1 Pseudomonadales bacterium
CTCTTTATTAATAATGGCTGCGCACAGGCCTAATATGGTCAAGGCATTTTCAATGTTTTCGGCTGAGGTTTTTGGTGGCGCAGTCGTGAGCCTTGAATTATTAAACATGCTGGCTCACGTGGCCAGTTCAGCTGCTGGATGTACCTATTGCCAAGCACATACGGCATCTAAAATTGCAGATGGTGGTGTTGTTTCTGAGAAATTGAAATCTGTCTGGGAGTTTGAAAATTCTGCTCTTTTTACAGAGGCTGAGCGCAGCGCTATTCGCTTTTCTTGGGCTGCGGCAATGGTTCCTAATGAAGTGAATGATGAGCATTTTTATGCGTTGAAGCTGCATTATACTGAGAGGGAGATTGTTGACATTATTGGAGTCATAAGTTTGTTTGGATTTTTGAATAGATGGAATGATACTTTGGCGACTCCTTTGGAGGACGGTCCTTTGGGGGTGGCGAAAAACTTGCTAGTGGGCAGAGGGTGGCAAGCGGGGAAACATCATCCAGAAAATAATTAAGTCACTTTTTTACTAGTAACCCTAAATGGTTGTTAGGGTTATTTCGAACTATTTTTGGTATGTAAGTTTGGATAAGTAATATTTTTTTGCTGGTAAAATGGGAATTTGGTATCTAGTCTATTTAAGTTTTATGGTGATATTTTATAGAGATAGAAATTATAGATTAATGGCTTTTTGAAGAAGGATGTAACTGAAAGTCGTAGATAGATATCCCGATTTTATAGCGAGAAGTGATCTGGCGCGGCTGATTAGAGGCCTGGTTACTATGCCAAAACACAAAAAATGACGGAGGAGATAAAAACTCTCCTTACACTCGAAATTTATCCGAGCATTGCCGTTTGTATAGTGAATATCGGCCGCCTTGAGTTGGATGTTCGAATTATGTCATCACATAAGAACGTCCTGTAGAGCGTGCGCTGGACCGTCAAAATTCGTGGGAAGGCCTAAACTCATCTTCCATTGGTTAGTTTCCATGCTGGCAGAGAGACATCTTTCTCCATGGGCTCCCTACTAGTTTGGGGAGATTTTAGCGCCTGGGGAAAAGTTTGAATATATGTTTTTCGCATAGGCATTAAAACCTGTAATTTTGTTTCCGCGTGTTACTGTAATCCCCCCATTTTAAGTAGCAGCTATTCGTAGAAAATTATGCTGCCTTCAACAACTGTCGGGGCGGTACGCCGCCAATCGCTGTATGAGGACGCTCGTTATTGTAAGTCCACAACCATTTTGTTGCTAGATATTGCGCCTGTTCAACCGATTCAAACAGATGTAATTCCAGCCATTCGTGGCGTACCGTGCGATTGAAACGCTCAATGTAAGCATTCTGTGTCGGCTTGCCTGGCTGGATATACAACAACGTTATCTGCTGCTCGTTGGCCCAATCAATGAGTAATTGGGCTATATACTCAGGTCCGTTGTCACAGCGAATGGCACTGGGCTTACCACGCCATTCGATAATCTGCTCTAAAGCCCTTATCACCCGTGAACTGGGTAACGACAGGTCAACGTCAATACCTAGGCCCTCACGGTTGTAATCATCAAGCACATTGAACGTTCGTATTGTGCGACCATCACTTAAGGAATCGCTCATAAAATCAATCGACCAGACTTGATTAATCGTGGCTGGAACCATAAGCGCGTTTGGCTTGTCGCGCTTGATTCGTCGCTTCGGTTTAATCCTCAGGTTGAGCTCAAGTTCTCTGTAGATGCGGTAGACGCGTTTATGATTCCAGACCAATCCCTTCACATTGCGCAAATATAAAAAGCACAAGCCAAAGCCCCAGCGCCGATTAACAGTAGTCAATCGCAGCAACCAATCGGCTATTTCCGCATTTTCGGTGGAAAGCTTCGCCTGATAGTGATAGCAGCTCTCGCTTATACCAAACACAGAACATACCAGCCTAATGCTAGCTCGATACTCCCTACAAGCTCGTTTTGCCATCTCCTTGCGACGGGATGGCTTCACCACTTTTTTTCGATAGCCTCGCGGGCTATTTCAGCCTTAAGCTTTTCTTCGGCATACATCTTCTTAAGCCTACGATTTTCCTCTTCCAACTCTTTGAGTCGCTTCATCATCGAGGCATCCATACCGCCAAATTTAGACCGCCATTTGTAAAACTGTGCGGAACTGACGCCATGTTCGCGGCAAATATCGCCTACGGCTAGGCCTTGCTCGTTTTGTTTCAACATCGCCAGAATCTGGCTATCGCTAAATCGTGACTTTCTCATAGAAAACTCCTTTCCTTTATTTTAGTGGAATTTTCTACTTATAACTGCTCCGGCTTTTTGGGGGGATTACATTACCAGTAGCTAGTGAGGTTTTGTGTGTCAGGGCGCGCCCCGTTCTAGTAGTTTTTCTGTAACCATCAGATGATTTGTTTCGTTGCTGCGACTATTGCTTATCTCATTATTACTATCCGCTACATTCATCAGTACCTCTTAAAACTGATGCTGGAGTCATAGTTTTAACATAGAAAAGTCCTTGCTTAACGATCACCACAAGATTAAATGCCTTGACAATTAATGCCGATGCATATATATAGTATGCATCCAATATGTATTTATAATGTATACATAATAGAGACAGTAAGTTCAATCCGCCGTCTTTGAGCCTGCGCAAATAGATAAATATGTCAATCGTTAGGAGAGAGTCGGTTGTTGGGGACGCAGGTTATTGGGTGTGTTACTGCGGGAAAAGTTTGTTGAATAGACAGTAGGGCGGTCAGTTTTTTGATAATAAATAATAGGATGACATCGATGACTAATTATAAACTGAAAATTGCAATATCAGCGAGTCTTTTGGTGGCGGCTGGTGCGGAAGTATTGGCGGCAGAAAGTACAATGATTGAAGAGGTGATCGTTACCGCTTTAAAAAGAGAAACTAATATCCAGAAAACGCCGATTTCAATGACAGCCATCACGGGCGGGGTTATTGAGAATGCGGGTATTACAGACGTAGCACGTCTCGCAAATTTTGTACCTAATATGGTGGTGGGACAGAATAATAACGATACGCTAGTGATGATTAGGGGTATTGGTACATCAGATACATCTATTGTCAGCGACCCCAGTGTCGCAGTTCATCTGGATGATTTGTATATTCCCAGAACAAGCGGGCTGAATATGTTGATGTACGATGCGGGTCGTGTGGAAATTCTGCGGGGCCCACAGGGTACTCTCTACGGCCGTAACGCAACCGGGGGTTCGGTGAGTATTCATTCGCAGCACCCAGAAAGTGAATTTGGTTTAAAGGCCGATGGATTGAGTGGTGATTATGGCTGGCAACAGTTCCGGGGCGTAGTAAATGCTCCGATTATTGAAGATAAATTGGCAGCCCGCATCTCATTGGTTAAAGAAGAGCGCGACGGATACCAGGAAAATATCATGCCCGGCGGTCAAGACAGTAATGATCTAGACGCCAGCGCATGGCGAGTTCAGTTTCAGTGGGAAGCAACCGATAATCTCAGCTTGTTTTTCAAAGCCGAGGGGGTGGACTACGATGGCGTGGGCCAGCAGCGGGAGCGGTTGGAATCAGCGGCAGGGTATGCGGGTAATGCTTTTCAGGGTACACAGGCAGACCCAGCAGAGCTGAATAAGGTCTACAAGAATACTGAAGAAGAGCTTGATCTAGAGTCCGATACACAGTTATTCCGGGCGAAATATTTGATCGAGGATGTCGTAGATGTGACTTTTATTGCCGGTAGATCTGAAACCGAGTGGAGCTTTGTGTTGGATGCGGATCAACAATCACTGCCCCTACAGACTGTGGGCTACTCCTCTATGGTATCCGAAATGGATTCGCAGGAACTGCGCTTTACCTCGGCAACGGACGGTGATTTAGAGTGGTTGGTTGGATTCTACCGGATGACGGAACAGTCTAGCCAGCCGTTGCTGGTAGTTAATAGTGGCCTTCCTTTTCAGACTACTATTAATAATGGTTGGGCGATGGACACTGAAAGCCTGGCGATGTACAGCCACTTTACTTATGCCATGAATGATGAGTTTAACCTACAGTTTGGTGCTCGCTATAGTGAGGATGAAAAGAAAGGTGAAGGGCGACATGCTGTTTGTTTTACCGACATAATTAGGGCGCCTTTCCCGCCTCAGTGCCCCACTCCGAACGAAATTATAAAAGCAGAAAATACCTGGTCCCAGGACACCTGGCACTTGGGTATTGACTGGTCCCCTTCCATTGATCACATGGTGTTTGCTAAGGTATCCACTGGTTATAAGGCTGGTGGCTTCAATCTCATAAGCTCCAGCACTGAAAATAAAACCTGGGATCCAGAAGAGGTCATTGCCTTTGAGGCTGGCTGGAAAGGTAACTTGATGGATGGAAGGCTGCGGTTGGGTACCTCGGCGTTTCATTATGCTTATGATGAGTTGCAAGTGGCGGGGATTGTTGACTTTTCCCGGTTAACTTTTAATGCCGCTGAGGCGTCAATTAGTGGTCTTGAGTTGGAGGCGGTGTTCCAGCCTACTGACGGATGGATGATTACCGGTAGTCTGGGTTGGTTGGATGCTGAGTTTGACGACTTTGTCGCTGTCGATCCTGTTACTGTGCCACAAGGCAATCCCCTTGGAGCACCACCGCCTGTTGAGGAAGATTTCTCGGGTAATAAGCTGATCAACTCGCCGGAACTATCCGCTAACTTGTCCGTGCAATATACCTTTAATCTTGAGGGGGCTGGATCATTGATTGCCAGAGTTCAGGGACATTGGCAGGATGAATGGTATCTGAGGCCTTATAACTTGCCAGAGGACAGGCAAGATGCTTACAGTACCGCGGATGTTAAGCTGATATGGAACTCTCCAGAAGAACGTTATTACGTGGAAGCGTTTGTTAACAACGTGACGGACGAAGTACATGCCACCAGTATAGAGGTGACCAATGGAGGCTACTTTGGCAACGTGACTGCGCCTCGTATGTGGGCTGTTCGGGTGGGGTTTAACTATTAACAAAGGGTAGAGGTCCCAGATCTCTATGGGTAGCGATATTGTCGCCGTTTATTTAAGTCAGGTGTAAAAGCCCATGGTACATATCAGTTTACATTTTGTATTGTTCCTGAAGCTGTTTGGCAATCGCATGCAGTGGCAGTGCGAGTGCCGTTTTACCTAGGGGTTCGCCATCACCATGAAAGATATAGCGGTAATGCTCTTCAACGCTGAGATGAGTGATAGTGGCGGGTTGATTCGAATATTTTTTACATGAGACGAATTCAATCGGTTTATTTTCCTTTGGCTTATCGATATCTTGTGTCGATAGTCCTGGGTTAATGGATTTCACTGCTGCAGTTCTCGCCGCAGCCCTTGTTTGATGTGAAACCGTAGGCAAGTGGGAGCGGCCGTAGGAGGCCATTAGCCAGCGATCGACTTACGTGAAAGGAAAATTCCGAGGCTTGGGCAATAATACAATGAATGCGAAAAGGTAGCTTATGAACGAAGTGAGCCATACATGCCAGACGTCAAGGCCCCTGCGTAGATGAATAGGTGAAATAAGGAGTAGGGCGAGGCACAGAACTGCCACTCCGGCGGTGTAGGCAGAAATCTCCGCTATCCCTTAGCGACACGCATTCGTTAACTTTCACAAGGCTGTTCTCTTTATCTTGTTTATCGAATAAACCTTGCGTCAAATGACCTTTACAATAACGGATCGCTGAGATTATTCAGCGGAAAACGTATATCTTCCTCTGTTAAAAGACAATGAGTGAAGTTGATGGCTGGGGGCAATATTTAACCGCAGGCGATACCCAGTGAGCCGTCTGACTGCACCCACACGCCAATACCACAAGAGCCAAACATATTACCATTCATAAACTGGTCGTTAAACACGAAGGTCTTGCCCTCGGGACTACGCAGGGTTGGTGTGCTGTCTAAGTATTGTAAGTAGTGTCCACAGGGGGTGTAGAGCTCGGCGGTAATTCGCAGCCAGGGTTTTTTATCCTGAATGATTTCCACAAGTACCTGTCCGTCCAACGAACAGCTGATTTTGTCCTCAGTATTCTTGAGCTCTAGGTCTCTCTGTTCACCCTGCTTAGTTTTGACAAGATCTCCCCCAAGTAGGTGGCCAAGATAGTTGCCCCGTTGGTCGTATAGGTGTGTTTTAAGCCTTATTTGTTGGGTTTTGTAACCGCTGAGCTCGATGAGTGGTGTGTCGTTGAACTGCAATACAACCGGACATTTGACGTATATATTTGATCCAAGTTGTACCTGGGGTGGTTTTTTAAAGGTAAGTGGAAGCATGTTATTAATCTCTAAAGGATGTCGATTATCATTATAATTGCCTTGACAATAATTGCCACAACAATTAATATTTTAGTAGTTACATATCACCCAATCTGGAGATAACACGATGACTGCTCACGGGAAAGAATCAAATAAACAAAAAGTGCATGAAGTTTGGCCTGCTGACAAACCATTAACCGGCCTTAAAGCTAGTGTCGAGGACGAAGATTATAAGCGCTTAGTTCCTAAGCAGCGATTTACCAGTAAAGAGTGGCTGCAAAAGGAATATAAGCTGTTGTGGCCGCGGGTATGGCAATGGGCTTGCCGTGAAGATGAAGTGCCTGAGATCGGCGATTTTTTTGAGTACAAAATCGGTGATCAATCAATTATCGTTGTGCGCACCGATGATGGAAGCCTTAAAGCGTACCATAACGTATGTAAACACCGGGGCACTCGATTGTTGGAAGGTGAACATTGGTGGGGTGGTAAGGGCACAACACGTAATTTTCGGGATATGTTTAACGGTAAAATCCGTTGTGTATTCCATGGTTGGGCCTGGGATTTGGATGGTGATATTGCTTTTCTACCCGGCGCAAAAGATTTCGCACCTGAGCGTATTCAGAAGGACGAAATCGCGTTGTCTCCAGTTCGATGTGAAACTTGGGAAGGTTTTGTCTACATCAATATGGACATGGATGCTGAGCCGCTATTGGATTACTTGCAGCCAGGGCCAGAGCGGTTGAAAAAATTCAATATAGGCAAGATGAAATTAAAAGCACATTTTACAACCATCTTGCCCTGTAACTGGAAATACGGTGTTGAGCAGTTTCAAGAAGGCTACCATGTATGGGCTACTCACGTAATGGATTTGAATGATGTGGGAAATTTTGCTACTCGCCCAGGCGGTCGCCGTGTAGGAGCGATGTATGCGTTTGAAGGGGCTAAACCCACAGTTAATGAAAAGGCACCGGATCCAGATCTAATTGGTGCGCATACGGTTACTGAACAGTTTGATATACACACTAACTTTACTGAGCCTGACCCTACGGTACAAACCGGATTACCACCTCGAGTTAAACTCAAAGACCTGGTTGACGAGGAGCGACCTGAGCCCAGAGAGTGGATTAAGGAAGCAATGAGAAATATGGTTTCCCAGAACCGCTTGGCAGACTATGAAATGGAATACTTCGAGGGCCTGAGTCATGATGATATTCCTTGGGATATGGAAGGCCCAGCGTTTATGATGAAAAACCGCCGCGATTCTTGTGCTGCTAAGGGTATTGATCTGTCGCACTTGGAAGATAATGAGTTGTTTGGTTTTGCTCAGGAATTCCGATTTTTCCCCAATCATATTGGACCCATTGCAGGTAACAGTTATGGCCTTTTCCGTTCTCGCCCCAATGGCGATGACCCCAACTCTTGTATCTGGGATATGATGTTTATGTTCCAATATGCGGAAGGGGAAGAGCCCGAGACTCATTATGAGACGGTGGATTGGGAGAATGCGTCTGGTGACCGTATGCCGGAAACGTTCCTACAGGACTGGAAAACAACACCGAAATTCCAAGCCGGCATGCACTCTATCGCGCTGAAGGGTTGTCGCTTTAACAAGCAGGAGGCTAATGCTCTGCACACTCATAAACTGCTCGACATTATTATCGGTCGTGACTTCGAAGACCTAGAGGCCGAATAATCGATGGTAAAACTGGTAGTTGATGCGATTCATGATGTAGCCAGGAGTATCAACTTATTTGAGTTGAAAGCCGTTGCCGGTTGCCAGCTGCAGGCGTTTAAAGCCGGTGCCCATGTGAGCGTGAATTTACCTGGGGGGTATGTGCGTCAGTACTCCCTGTGTAACAACCCAGAAGAAACACACCGCTATTTATTAGCGGTGTTGTGTGAACCTGATGGTCGTGGCGGTTCTCTTGCTTTTCATAAGGATGTAAAGGAAGGCGACATGCTGGAGGTTTCCGTGCCCCAGAATCACTTCCCGCTTGACCAGCGCGCTATGCATTACACTCTAATCGCTGGTGGTATTGGTATTACGCCGCTGTTATCGATGGCTTATAAATTGAAAGCGTTACGGAAGGCTTTTGATGTTTATGTCTGTTTACGTTCGGAGCAGGATATTATTTTTCGTGAGGAGCTAGAGATGTTGGTGGCTCCTGAAAGCCTGCATTTTCATGTTACTGATGGCGATCCTGCGAAACGGCTTGATTTAGAATCGCTGTTGGCTAAACCGGTTCCGTCTGGGCTGGTATATTGTTGTGGCTCGCAACGATTAATGGAAGGGGTGGAGAAGGCCACTACTAATTGGCATCCAAAGAAAATTCGCTTTGAAAGCTTTACTCCTCGGGTACTCGATGGCAGTGACTGCGAGTTTAATGTCAAGATTGCCAGCACCGGCGAGCTCATGCATGTCGGCGCAACCGAAACAATTCTGGAAGTGTTAAGGCGGCATAATGTTGATGTTACCTTCAGTTGTGAAGTTGGCCTCTGCAGAAGCTGTGTGATGAAGTATACAGATGGTGAGGTTGAGCATCATGATCAGGATTTATTAACGACTGACGAACGACGATCGCGATTGACGGTGTGTGTTTCACGCGGTCGTTCACAACAGCTGACCCTCGACTGTTAATTAACAGGGTTGTCTTAGATAAGATAACTCTCTCAGTCAGGGGTTATCCTCGACTATTCCTTTATCTTTTGACTGATCTGAGCAAAGGCAAAAAATACACGGAGAAGGAACTTTTTTCGGGAAAAATTTCGGATTTTATAGTTTAGAGGCTCTTTGCAATAACGGCGGAGTTTTCTGCCTGTGTTTATAACCTATTTTGGATTAGCAACTAAGGCCACTTTTGGACTAAAACAAAATACATAGGGCATTTATTTGCTGTCGAGACGGCTTGATCAGACCATTCCTCAAAATTTGGGTCAAGGTAGAGTCTATTGATGATATCTTGCAAGAGACTTTTTCCAGGGCTTTACAGGCTAATGACAAAATGCAGAGCTGCTCATCACAAGTATATTAATTTGGCGGATCACGCAATTTGATCTCAAAAGGAGGTTTTTCATCAATCCTGTGAAATCATTATGGAGCTTGATTATGAGCTACTGGGGCGTTGCGAGTAGTCTAGCTAAGAGGTATTCCCTTATCGGCGCAAATTAGAGATGTTCAATCCGGCACTATCTTCCCTACCAGAAAAAAAGCGGCACGCTATCTTATTACGAAAATTGTATGGATTATCGCACCATGAAATTGCTAAACAAATGGATGTCTCTTTTTTATTGGCAGCACTGTTAGTTACTTTCATTTTTAAGCTCAGTTCAGGCCTTGCTATGGCTAACCAGAAGATAACTGATGATAGCTCCGCTACTGGTAATGGTCAGCAGGTAGACTAGGCCTGTCATTCCAAAATTGAGGGCTTTGGGGACTAGCATAGTCATCAAGCCGCTCCCAGCCAGCTGGATGGCACCCAAGAGTCCGGCAGCTGTACCGGCAAGTTTGGGCTTAACATTGATGCAAATGGCGATAATATTGGGTTCAGATATGCCCCTGCCTAGTGCGTATAGCAACATTGGGGCAAATAATGTGATCAACTGCGGGCCTATGGTCAGTATTAACAGCAGCCAGAGCATCAGGGCTGCGGTGATAAAACCAAAGGCATTTTTAATGATCTTTTGTGGTGAGAGGCGCACTGAGAAGCGGGATGAAATATAAGCACCGGCAAAATAGACCAAGGCAATCATCATTAAATACATTCCGTAATTACCGGCAGAGTATCCTAGGTTGTTGATAAGGATATAAGAAGCGCCACTGATAAAAATAAAAAATCCCGCTGAAAGAAACATACTGATCAAGCTATAGGACAAAAAATTACGGTCAATGATTAGGCTGCGATAATTGTCGAATAGGTCGCTAAGGCTAATGGAGGGGATTGGTTTTTGATTGGTTTCAAAAAATGAGAAAAAAGCCAGATAACAAAAAATTAGTGAGCTGACGAGTAGCCCATAGAAAACGGCGATCCAGTTCAAATAACTGGTGACGACGCCGCTTAATACTGGGGCTATGATGGGGCCGACTGCGATGCCCATTGATAAATAACTAAGAATTCTCGCCGAGTCTTGGAGTCCGTAAAGATCCCGAACCATTGCTCTGGCCATTACCATTCCTGCCGTCGCCCCGAGGGCTTGGCCGATACGTCCGGCAATTAAGCCGGCAAGATCGTTAGTAACTAGTATGCTCAACGTCCCCAACAGGTAAGTTACCATGCCGATGCGCAGGAGAGGGAGGCGACCAAATCGATCAGATAAAGGTCCGTATATCAACTGTCCCACAGCTAAAAACATAAAGTAGAGTGTGAAGGAGAGTTGGATTGTGCTGATATCGGAGCCGTAATATATAGTCAAAGCAGGCATAACAGGTGGATAAATATTGAGAGTAATCGGACTGATAATAGTAATCGCCAGCAAAAGTACTGTGGAGATTGTTGGTGTGTTGGCGGCAGCGGGCTGGTCAGTCATTGGATGGACCCATGGTGTCGCTGAGCGACGGTAACTGAGCGGTTTGCGGTAAATTTATAGAGCTGCAGATGCGGTCATCCTTGACGCGATTTTCTTATGGGAGATGTTTAGAGTTCGCCGGTTTCTGCCAAACCGCGAATAATACCGGCGAGACGGTTGATGTTTTGCTCAACAGTGGGTGGTGGTTTAGCCGCGCCATTTCTCTTGGCGAGTTCGGCGGGCGGCAGATAGTCTTGGTGTTGCGTGTGGCGAATAGTGGTTAGCTGAAAATAAATCTCGCCAGATTGACGCTCATCAATACCGGCAATGACCATGAACCAAGGGCCTACCATATATTCGCTCATCATTAGGTTGTCATCGCGAAACCAAGTGCGTTGTAGATTGGGTGAGCCATCGGCCATAATACTTTTGCCATAGTGGCGCACCTCTTTAACGATCTCGTTTTCGCTTTCTTCAACGATGACGGATTCAACAAAGGATGGTACAAAGCGTTTGTCGCCTCTACCCCATAGGCGAAATGCCTTGGCGAGTTGGGCGCGGGTGATAGGTTTCTCTGTGTCGGGCAGATTAATAGGGATTGCGACGGATTGGATCTCAAGGGCAGGGGTGTTGAACCCTTCCACTAGTGTGTTAGTTATATCTTGGTTGGGGACCATTGCGTATTCTCCTGTATGGATCTTTGCGATTCCGATTTAAAGGGTTTTGGCTTGTTTAATGGACGATGGATTAGTGACTGAGCTTTTTTTACTAGCCAAGAGAAAAGCAATACTGGTAACGGCTGCAATGCCGGCCCAGGTGAAAAATATTCCATCCACAGAATTAAAGATTCGCATCAGTGCGACGCCTATCAAAGGGCCGCCAAAAATGCCAAAGAAGAAAAACATTGTCTGTATGCCTGCAACCTTACCGCGGCCTGCTGGGCTTACTTTTTCAAATAACATATTCAGGCTATTAGGAGACGTCGCGCCGCAACCAAGACCGATTGTGGCTACGCCGGCAATGACGCCGGTAATGTTGGCGGAGATGGCAAGAATAGAGCAGCCCAGCGCGACCAAAGCAAAGCAAAGCACCCATAAATTCATGGCGGTCATACGAGCGATAATTTTAGGGTATAGAAAGGCGGAGATAAACATACCTGTGGCAGCCACCGAGGTAATGATGCCAGCGAAGGCGGGGCTACTAGATATACCTCGGACTTCCAATAAAAACGGTAAGTGACCAAACAGTAGAGTGAATGAAGCTGCACCTAGTAAGGCGCCAACATAGGGGGCCATGACCTGTTTCCAAGGAATGGTAAAGCTCATGTCCCGGGATTCTTTTTCTTCATGTTGAGGTGGGTGTTTAAGATACAGCAAGGCAATAGCTGTTGCCCCAGCTCCCCATAGGTAAAGCATAAATACATTGGTCCAGTTATTTTCACTGATCACACCGGCGACCGCAAAAAGCAGAATGTTGGCGACACCGACAGCACCAAACTTTATACCTAACACACGTTCCCGTTGCTCGTTCTGGAAGTAATCGGCAATCAGGGCGGATGTGCAGACAATAAGTGCGCCTTGGCAAATACCTAGGGCAGCGCGACTGGCAATAATTGTCCAGATTGAATCGAGAATGATAGGCAGTGTACCTAGCACTGCGGCCAGGAAACTTGCAGTAATAACGATGATACCACGGCCAATACGATCGCTGATTATGCCAGTAAAAGGGGCGACTAGCATGGCCATTAAGCCGGGTAGGGCATAACTGAGCTGCACCAACATATCAATCTGTGGCACATAGGAAAACTCGGCCTGCATTTTTGGCAGAATGGGGGTGATCGAAATGCTGGGGATAATAGCGGCGAGAATAATAGCTATTGCTGCGCCTGAGTATTGGTTGTGCTGGTTGTTGAATTGATGGCTCTGATTGTTTATCAAAAGAAATACCTCTGCGATATTTACGGGGACTTGCCGTTATCTATCAAGCGTAACAATAGGGTTTTTAAAGTTTCGAATTCATCTTTGCTAAAACCGGATAGTTGCCTATTTAATACATTAAAAATGGCATCGGGAATAAACTTTTCTAGTTCGCGTCCTTTATCGGTTAACGCGATATTGACAACTCGCCGGTCATCTTCTCGACGAATCCTTCGGACAAGATCCTTTTTTTCCAGTCGATCAAACATTCGGGTCATGGCGCCTCCATCAATACCAGCCAGTTTGGCGCAGGCCGCAACTGTGTCGGCTCTTCCCAGCCCGATGATTTGCAGCGGAATCCACTGCTTTGTTGTCAGGTTGTAGGCCGATAACTCTTTATCAATATTTTTGATAATTTGGCTATGGGCAACCCGAACTAAAAAGCCGATTGATTTGTCGCCACCAAGATCCTGGCGATCATCACAATAAAACGCTTTTGAGTTTTGTTGGCTTGTTGTTGTATTGGATTGAGTCATGGTTGCTCCAGATAAACTGTGTTAAGACTCCGGTTTATTGTATGGGTTAGTCGTGCAGGAGAAAAACTGCACGGTTACTATTTATATCAGCCGATAGAGATAAAGCAGTTTATGGCTCATCAGCAAAGCTATATGTGCTTTTTATATTTTTATAAAAAACACTCAAAAATGCTTGGATTGAATATTAGTTTCCATGGCAGTTAATGTCAAGGCAGTTTGTTTGTTTGCTTGTCGGTTGATCTAGCAGTGGGGCTCGCTCATGTTTATTGCGATTGACAGCCGTCAAAATGCAAGTTGTATTAGAAGACGCTACCTGCATAGCCGCCACTAATCAGTCTATCTCCTGCGGCCTAGTCGACTTTGTTGGCTGGGCTACCATCGGAACACTATCATAGAATCCTTCGATAGTAGAAACACTTCCGCGTTTAAATCCGCAGCCAAAGCTTTCAAGGATGAGATTGCGGTGTCGGGGAATTGATCTGGTCATCGGTGTTCTCGCGGGGCAGGTTGATGACCCTTTGCTGTGTGACTTCGATACGGAATCCGCCGCCGATAAAAGCCTGTGTAGCCCGCATCAATGTCATTGTTGGTCACCATACCAAAGGAATGCTCTCTGATGCTAACGCCGCCGTCAGTGTTTGCCTTAACAATGTTACCGATCGCGATACCCTGGGCGTTCCGTTTAGCTTTAATGCCGTTTGCAAAAGGACAGTCTGAGCCTCCGGGGAAGATAGCATTGTTCTGAATCAGATTACCTTATTGGTCGATGTACCCATTGCCACCACTAATCAATCCATAGCGGCCGGTAGTCACCGCAACGCATGTGCCGCGAGTGCTGCTAGTAATTACGCCGAAGATCTTCGCTACGATGATACCGATAGAGGCTGCCAGTTTAGCTAAGCAGTTTTTAATGTCCGCAAATTAGCAGTGATTGATGGATGCGGTATTCGCAACGTGTTGCCTGGCGGTCAGACGCTTGCGCGGCGACGGTTAAAGTGGCAATAGCATTTATCAGCGTAGCTCGTACGGGGCACCTGGTTTGGATACCATCTACAAATAGTATATTTTAAGAGCCGGCAATCTGGCTTTATATCCGTTTGCAGGTATATTTTGCTTATTTTTGATATGCGTCCGCTAATGTTCCCATGTTACTTGTGTGTCCGCGCTGCTTAATGTATACTAATTGTATACAATATTACGAACTAATTATTAGTGCTGTGAGGAAATCGAAATGTCGGGTTTGATGAAGAGGGTCGTTACCAGGAAGTGGCTACTGGGAGGAGTGATAGGATTAATATTTGTTCTGATCTTTGGTCAGGATTTAGTATATATGTCGCGCCAATATATGATGGGAGACACGTCTTGGGACTCACAGCCTAAAGAGCAGGAGGGAAGGATGTTGTTTGACGAGCATTACAGTATGCATCCTGGGCATTACAGCTTTATGGAGAAGATCGGCATCGCTACTAAAGTTGATGTTATGAAGATGGTAATGATGGATCCAGAAAAGCGGAAGAAGGGCTTTGCGGAGTTTTCAACGATTAAAACGCAGTCTCCAGTGGGGACTCTGGCTCCAGATTTTGAACTGCAGACTACCAGTGGTGAAATGGTCCGATTGTCGGATAAACGTGGCCGGATTGCTGTTTTTATGTTTGTTGCTATGACTTGCCCTCCGGCGCGGACGCAGGTTGACTTATGGGAAAGGCTGTATAAAAAGTACCCTAAGGAAGAGGTTGATATCTTTTTTGTGTATTCTCGTGAACGCCATGCTGGCGAGCGGGGTTATCCTGATTTTAAGGATACTACTAGCACGGAAGAGCGCATGGTTCACGCAAAAATGATGTCTGAAATGACGGACGTGACGATCGCCGTTGATCCTATTGATGAGCGGACACTTAAAGATTATGGGATTGTGCCCAATGCTGCATTTGTTGTTGATCATGAGGGTTATATTGTTTTTAAATCTCAGTGGGCAGATATCAATAAAGTAGAGAGAGTTGTCGATCAACTCCGAACCGCTTATTCGATTTAGGTTGATCAAAATGTTGAATAAAACACCGTACCAGATGTTAGGCGCAGAGGGCATTCGGGAATTATTGAATGCTTTTTATGATGCGATGGACGAGTTACCGCAGGCAGAAACTCTTCGATTAATGCATGCGAAGAATAAAGATAAGATTAAAGAAAAGTTGAATGATTATCTCGTTGGCTGGCTGGGAGGCCCCCCCATTTATCATGAGAAATACGGGACGGTTTGTTTGACTGATTCACATAAGCCTTATCAAATCGGGCCGGATGAGCGAGATCAATGGCTAGGTTGTATGACAGAAGCGCTTGAACGTGTTGGTGCTAGTGATAAATTGAAGGCTATGCTGGAAGAGCCTTTGGCACGGCTGACAGAAGCGGTTCGTAATTCGGAAAGCTCAGTTCCTGTTGAACCTCGGCCTAATAGCATACCGTTAGTGAATCTGTAGCTTCACTTCAGTTTTTGATATTCTCTTCCATTGCCCCTTTGTAGGAGCTTTTTTTGTTTTCACGGTTGAGAGGAATTTAGTCACTAATATAAGTAACCAGTTCGCCCAATTCACTTATGGCTATACGCACAACGTCTCCAGATTTCAGGTATATTCCTCTTGCATGCCCTACCCCTGCCGGTGTTCCAGTAGCAATTATGTCTCCCGGAAACAGTGTTACATGCCGACTTAAATAGGCAATTTGTTCTTGGAGATTAAATATCATCTGGTTGCTGTTGGAGTTCTGATGTAGCGTATCGTTAACCCAGAGTTTGATGGCTAGGTTGTTGGCGTTCTCTACGGCACTAAATGGAGTGATCCATGGACCTGTCGGGGCAGAGCCATCAAAACATTTCTGCCCAATCCAATCAAAAAGGAAGGGTACGTCGTAACGTTTCATTTTATCTCTTGCTGACAAGTCATTGAGAATAGTTAAACCCGCGATATAATCCGAGGCATCCTCAATATTGATGTCTCGTCCTTGCTTGCCAATAATCATTGCTATTTCGGCCTCCCAGTCCAGTTGTTTGGTGTAGCTTGGGATTTTTACAGTTGCTTCTGTTGCGACAATGGCTGAAGCGGGCGGTTTAAGAAAGAAGAATGGATCGAGATCCTCCTTGACGGGTTTTCTGCCTGTCATTTCTTCTAGATGATCAAGATAGTTCGCGCCAGCGCAGTAAAGTGTGCCGGGGTTAGGCAGGGGCGTCTCCAATTTTATCTCACTTAGTTTAAAATGATCAAAATCGTTGTTGCGGGTTTGAGTTGCAATGTCTTCCAGTATAGGGGCGCTAGTTTGCCACGATTGTATCAGTGATAGCACTGAATCAGTTTGAAGGCTTGGCTGGTTGAGAGTAACGGCTATCTCATCTAGATCATAGACTTTCTCGGCAATTAATAAACCTGTACGAGGTTGGTCATTATTTCGGGTATAAGATAACAGTCGATAACTAAACATATGATACCTCTGGTCTTGGATAAATTGCGCTGAAAGAATATCTATATTGCTAGGGCCTTGACTCAGTGTGCGCGAATAAGAAGAGGCCCAGGGGAGAAATTGTTAGCTGAAGTTGTAAGTTTGATCCGAAAAGTTGATGGCAACATTAATGCGACCTTCGTTCAACTGCCAGCGCTGCAATTCAAAGTCGACGGCACCGCTAGTGACAAAAGGATCTTGTTTGGCAAAGCATCTTGCTTCTTCGAAGGACTCTACTCGAAATATTGTTAATCCCACGCCCTTTGATCCATCTTCTTTAAACATTGGGCCGGAGGCAAAAACTCGGTTGTCTTGTTCAAGTTTGATCATCCATTGGTAGTGCTCCAGCATCACTGGCGCTAACTTGGATGGGTCCAGCATTTGTCGAGTCATTACGTAGTAGGATTTTTGTAACATTTTGTCTTTCAGTGCATCGACTTGCGTTTGCATATTACTCATGGCCATTTCTCCTTGTATTGTCAGGATGATTAGTCTGTATATTTGATTCTGTTGTTGACTGTTGGGAAGCTGATGTCTGTTCCATCATTTCAATCATCGCGGCGATGTCCTGGTCGTGCCGGTTTTCCTGTTCGGCCCGTTGTGCGTAGGCAAGCGCGGTATTAATTAGGGGAGTGGCGGTTGATGTTTGTGCCGCCAGATCGGAAACGCGACTCATATAATGGAACATATGTCGGAAAGGACCGGCACCGCTTTCGAATTGTCTGGATAGCATCAATGGTGCTTTATTGCTAAACGTAGTGGAGCCCGATGCGCTTTGTTTTAATACGTCGAACACCATCTCGGGATCTAGTGCAGCGTCTTTTGCGAGGTTCAATATTTCTGCCCCCATCATGTTGTGCACAAATACCATTGCGTTAGCCAATAATTTCATTTTGGTAGCTGCGCCGAATTCACCGAGATAAAAACACTTCTCTGTCAGTCCCTGGAAAACGTCCTTAAGCGATTCCACCAATGTCAGATCTCCGGACTGAAAAATAACAGCAGTTCTCGCGCTTAACATAAAAGGCAGGCCACTGATCTCACAGTCGAGCATGGCAATACCCTGTTCGGCAAGACGCTCTGCTTGGGCTTTTTTATCTGCAAGGGGGTAGCTACTGATATCGATAACAACCTGTCCTGGCTTGGAAACTTTAATCAATTCGTCCACTGTTTTGACAAGAATACTGACGGCAGGTAGGCTATGAATGACCACGTCAACCGACTTCGCTAGTTCCTCTACAGATGCAACAAAGTTGCCGCCTTTGGCTACAAAGTCTGCGTTGGGGACAATGTCAAAGCCGATAACATCGAAGCCTGCTGCTAACAGATTTGTTGCTGCCTTTGCACCAATATTACCAAGACCAACTACACCTATTTTTTTCATTTAATATTCCTCGAAAGAAAAATCTGCAAGGGGACTACCTAAAAGTATTATCATTTTCCTTGCCACTTTGGCTGGCGCTTTTCTGAAAATGCGTTGGGACCTTCGACAGTGTCTAGGCTGCCCTTGCGAATTTCCTCCCAGCCGTACTTATTGGCCATGGCTTTCGGTAGAGGGTAATCAAGGCCTTGCATCACACATTGTTTGGTGGCGCGCACGGCAATCGGTGCGCAGCGCAGTACATCATCGACCCATTGTTGAGTCGCTTCGTCCAATCTGTCGCTGGACACGACTTGATTGACTAACCCTAATTCATAGCCCCTAGCTGCGGTCATCGAACGTCCAGTTAGCAGGTAGCCCATCGCCACTTTCAGGCCGATTTGTCTAGGTAAGCGGTGAACACCCCCCGCCATAGCGATCAAACCGCGGGTGGGCTCGGGTAGACCTAGCTGAGCATGGTCGGCAGCAACAATAATGTCGCAAGCTAGAGCAAGTTCTAGGCCGCCTCCGTAGGCAGACCCGTTTAATCGAGCGATCAGAGGTTTGGAGAAATCAAAACGGTCCGTCAATCTCGTGGTTTTTTCCCAGAGTAATTTCTCGGCCTGTTGTTCCTCGGTCGAGGCTTTAGCGATATGGGACATTTGCTTCAAATCACGACCAGCGGAGAAGGCTTTATCGCCTGCGCCAGTTAGAACCGCGAGCCAAATGTCGTCATTGCCCTCTATGGTGTTCAGAATTTCGCTAAGTTCAAAATAGGTCTGCGGACTGAGAGCGTTGCGCACCTCTGGGCGGTTGATGGTGAGATAACTTACGTGCCTTCTGATTTCATGGTTAACTAATGCCATAGTTACAGACCCAACACACGTTCGGCATTGCCATGATAAAATCCCTCAAGAATTTCTTGATCCCATCCCATGTCCGACCATTCACGATGCAATTTTTCGTAGGGGATGCTGGGATAATCACTGCCGAACATCATTTTATCACGCAGGCGAGTGCGCATATCACGCTTGATGGATTCTGGTAGGTACTTAGGCCCCCAGCCTGACATTTCCCAGTAAACGTTAGCTTTGTGTAATGCTACCACGGTTGTTTCATCGATCCAGGGATAACCCGGGTGGGCCATAATAATGGTCATATCTGGGAAATCTACTGCTAGGTTATCGATCGATTCGGGATGGGCGTGTCGCGTTCTTGCACCCATACCGCCAGGCATACCCGCGCCCATGCCGGTCATGCCAACATCGATCATGACGGGCACTTTTAAGGCATTGATTTCTTCGAACAGGGGGTAATACTGTTTATCATCAACGCGGAAGTGTTGCATGATGGGATGGAAGTGGAACCCCAGCATATTGAGATCGTTGATGGCGTGTTTAGCTTCATCGATAGCCACCTGACCCATGCCGGGTTCGACAGCGCCCCAGGCCTGAATAATACCCTCATGTCGGTCCCGCATACCGGCAACGTAGTCGTTATCGCAAGGAGGAGTGTTAATGGTAGCAGACAGGTCCAATGCAACCAATACCGCTTCAACGCCTCCCTCCTTAAAATCTTGGACCACCTCTTCCTCGGATTTGGCTGACCAGTCACGCTTCCAGTATTCGGCAAGAGCCTCAACGTAAGGGCCCTGGCAGTCGATCCAGCGTTGGGTGTTGGTGTAGCAGTGCAAGTCTATCCGGCGCATTTGATATCTCCAAATCATCATATAAAAGAACGTGCTCTCAAAAAGAACACGTTCATAATAGTGGTATGCTTCGGTACTTGTCAACCGTCGAGTGAGGGGGCTAGTAACTGGGATTTAGTCCTTCAATCAGTATTAGCATCATGCTGCGGAGTTCCTGTACACCCGCCTCTGGTGTGGTGCCGTCGATACTTAACCAGCGTCGCAACTCAGAGGCAAGAATATAAAAAATCATCCGAGCGATAGTGTCCTCAGAGGAATCAGTGTTGATAGCTCCGGACTTCTTGGCATCAGCGATCATTTGTTGAATTCGGTTGATATTTTGTCGTCTGACTTGATGGAAGCGTTCGCTGTTCATGCCATCATCGTAAAAAGTAAGTTCCCGTAATAGGTCGCGAGAAAGACGCTTATTTTGTGCGTGGTGGATAAAAAAGTGTCTGAAAACAATCGTTAACTGATCGATTAAGCTAGCGCCGAGGGGGACGTCAGCGAAGGCATCATCGGAGAGTTTATAAAGCCCATCGTTGCATACCAAAAATAGTAAATCCCTTTTATCTGAAGCGTAGAGGAATAGGGTGGCGAGCCCGACCTCAGCCCTTTTGGCTATCTTGCGGGTGGTGGTGGCATCAAAGCCTTCGTCTTCGAACAACTGTTTGGCGGATGTTTTGATACGTTGCAGTTTTTCTTGCTTGTTGCGTTCGCGCAGAGAGGGTTCGTTCATCGCGGTAGTCCCTTGGTAAGTCATAGTCAAATTTCATTATTATTGTCAACGGTTTAGAGTTTTACATATTAAGTCTTGACAAACTATAAATTTATTATAAAAATGAACATGTTCATATATAGATTCGATCACAATTAAATCCACCAATAGTTAATGCAACGCTGATTGCGTGTTGATAATACCAAAAATAACTCAGGAGACGATAATGACAACGGAAAAACGAGTAGCCCTAGTAACAGGGTCTTCCTCAGGGATTGGGGCAACAGTGGCACGTCGGCTCGCTCGAGCGGGCTATAACGTAATAGTAAATTACAGCCGTAATCCAGAATCTGGTAAGCAAACGTTTGACGCCTGTAATGAAGCAGGATCCGATAGCTTGTTGGCGCTCTGCGATGTTTCTGATGAGACTAGTGTTAAGAATATGGTAGCAGCGGTGAAGGAGAAGTATGGACGTTTAGATATTGTGTGCAATAACGCCGGAATTTCCATTGATATTCCGCCTCGCAGGTTTGATGAAATAGATGTGGAAAGTTGGGACAAGGTGTTCTCCGTGAATGTTCGCGGATTATTTCTTGTCGCCAAGCATACTCGGGCCATGTTGGAACAGGCTGAAAATGCCTGTATGGTCAATACCGCTTCTATTGTTGGCATGCGTCCCGGTGCTGCTCCATTGCCGTATTCTGCATCAAAGGCTGCGGTAATTAGCATGACCCAAACATTGGCAGCAGCGTTGGGCCCGAAAGTTCGAGTCAATGCTATAGCACCTGGTTGGATGGAAGGCGAGTGGATGGAATGGATGCTGGGTGACCGTTATGACAAATTAATGACCAACCGCGCTAAGCAGACTCCCCTAAAGCGCTGTGTGACGATGGAGGATGTGGCCGAAACGGTGCTGACTTTGATCGAGCACATGCATTTTGTGAATGGAGAAACAATTACTATTGATGGCGGTTTCGCAAAAATCACCTAAGTGAGGAAACTGAAGTCGGGCGGAGCATTAGGCCCCCTCATTTTTCAAACGTACCAACTAATTACTGATAGGACAAGATGGTTATGTTAGAAGGATTTGTTCCATTTCCAGAAGAATATGCAAAGAAATACCGCGAGAAAGGTTATTGGGAAGACAACACCTTAGCCAACACCTTTAAAGCCGTTTGTGCAAAATACGCTGACCGCGTTGCTGTTTGCGATGCAAATACAGAAGTGACCTATGCTGAGCTGGACAAACGTGCTGAGAAATTGGCGCTTAACTTGCTTGATGCCGGATTGAATCCAGGTGAGATCGTTATATTACAGTTGGGTAATATTTTGGAATTCGTTTACATCTATTTTGCGTTCCAGAAAATAAGTGTGCGTCCTATTTTGGCTCTGCACACCCACCGCTACCGTGAGCTGCGTCAGTTTGTTGAATTGTCTGGTGCAGTGGCAACGTTTACTGCCGATAAAGCCAAAGATTGTGATTTTATTGAGATCATTAATCGTGTTGAAGCGGATACAAGCACGCTGAAAAAGAAATTTGTTTTGGGTAGCGTCGCTGAAGGTTTTCACTCTCTGGATGAGTTGTTGGCAGCGGAAAGCGATCGCGATCCCAGTGAGCTGGACAGGATTCAACATGCTATTGACCCTTGTGATCCGGCACTATTCCTATTGTCAGGTGGCACCACGGGTATTCCCAAAATGATTCCTCGTTCACATAATGATTATGTGTGTAACTCTAAGCTGGCATCGAAATTTACCGGCATTGATGACAGCTCTGTACTGTTAGACGTATTACCGATTGCGCACAACTTACCATTGGCTTGCCCTGGTCTGCAGGGCTTTATGTTGAAAGGTGCGAAGGTTGTGCTGCATACCAGTACACGTGCGGAGCAGGTGTTTGACTTGATTCAGAAACATAATATTACTCATATTCACGTGGTACCTGCATTACTGATTATGTGGATGAACGATGAAATAGTAAAAAACTATAACCTTGATAGCATACGTGTCATTCAGTCTGGTGGGCAGCGCTTGCAGCCTGAAACTCGCCTGTTGACGGAAAAAATTCTGACTAACTGTACAGTACAGGAAAACTTCGGTATGGCTGAAGGCCTGCTGATGTTTGTGCGTTTGGATGATCCTTCTGATGTCCGTCTGGAAACTATCGGCCGTCCTGTTTGTGACGATGATGAAGTACTGATTTTGGATGAAGATGATAAGCCGGTGCAGCCTGGTGAAGTAGGCGAGTTTTGTTGTCGTGGCCCATACACTTTACGAGGTTACTTCAATGCTCCGGAGCACAATGCACGCGTATTCACACCGGAGGGGTTTTATCGCTCTGGCGACTTGATGCGACAGCACGAATCCGGGAACTACATGATCGAGGGGCGCAAAAAAGACTTGATAAACAGGGGTGGCGAAAAGATCTCGGCGGAGGAAGTTGAGAATCTGATACTCAACCATCCTTCAGTCAAAAACATCGCCTGTGTTGCCATGCCTGACCCTGTAATGGGTGAAAAAATGTGTGCGTGTGTGGTGCTTATAGACGGCTCAGACCTTAGTTTTGAGGATCTTACGAGCCATCTTCTGACTATGGAAATAGCGAAGTTTAAGTTGCCGGAGAGATTAGAAATTCTTGATGAATTTCCGCTATCGACTTTCGGCAAAGTCTCCAAGAAGGATCTAGTGCAGATGGTCAGTGAAAAAATGGCGGCGGAGCAGGTTTAGATATTATGAGTTTATTACTAATAGACAAGAGAGATTCGGTAGCTGTATTAACTATTAATGATGATGAACGAAGAAATATTATTAGCCCAGACCTGGTCGACGAGATTATCGAGGCGGTCACCGGCATCGAGGCAGATGAAGCTATGAACGCTCTTATTATTACGGGAGCTGGCCAGGCTTTCTGTGCGGGAGCCGATCTAGGTGATTTGTCGGCGGCGCGAGATGGTTACAGCAGTCGAATTGAAAAGGTCTACGAAGGCTTCATGACCATTGCACGATGTAAACTACCGACCATTGCCGCTGTCAACGGGCCCGCAGTGGGCGCAGGTATGAATTTAGCCGCCGCCTGTGATATTCGAGTCGCGGCGAGATCGGCCGTATTCGATACTCGATTTATGCAGCTCGGGTTGCACCCGGGTGGCGGGCACACCTGGATGCTACAAAGAGCCATGGGTTGGCAAGGCGCGGTTGCCACTTTGTTACTTGGCGAGAAGTTAAGTGGCGAACAGGCGGTTCAACGGGGACTAGCCTGGATCTGTGTTGACGATGAAAGGCTATTGGATGCCGCGAGGCAGTTAGCGGCACGTGTAGACAGGTTTCCTAGGGACCTCTTGATTCAAACCAAGCAAAGCCTGGTAGATACTGCAGCCATGACGGACCATGAAGAGGCTGTCAGCTACGAATATGAGAAACAAATGCACTCAGTTCAACAACCTGCGTTTGCTGATTTGATTGAGGCGATGCAGCAAAAGGTTAGCAAGAAATCGGGAGAAGCAAAGTGACTGAGGCGGTGATTGTATCTACGGCGCGAACCCCTATTGGCAAAGCTTATCGCGGAGCTTTTAACCTTACCTCGATGCCAACATTGGCGTCCCATGCCGTTGTGGCTGCGCTGTCCCGAGCGGATGTTAGCGGTCACGACGTAGAAGAATTAATAATGGGCTGTGGACGACCTGAGGGTACCCAGGGGAAAAATTTTGCACGCCATGTTGCCATTAGGGCGGGGCTGCCGTCATCGGTCGCCGCGCTGACGGTCAGCAGACACTGCAGTTCAGGTTTGCAAGCGATTGCGAGCGCTGCTCACCACATTATCGTGGACGGTGCCGGCGTCGTAATTGCTGCTGGAGGCGAGTCCATATCGCTGGCTCAAAATGAGCACACGAATGAATATTTTGGCAGGGACACTTGGCTCGAAGAGCATAGACCTGAACTCTTTATGCCTATGCTTGAGACTGCTGAAGTTGTTGCCAAACGATATGGGATCTCCCGCAGTGAACAGGATCGATATGCACTGCAAAGCCAGTTGCGCACGGCCGCAGCTCAAGATGCGGGTTTATTTGATACTGAGATCGTCCCTGTTTCGACGGTCAAGCGCGTTATGGATAAAGAATCTGGCGCGAGTTACGAGCAAGAAGTTACCCTCAGCAAGGATGAATGTAACCGCCCAACAACTAGATCAGAAAACTTGGCTGGCTTGAAGCCGGTTATGGATATCCACGGCGCTTCAGTCACTGCAGGTAATGCTTCCCAGCTGTCTGATGGCGCTTCAGCTTGTGTGATGATGTCTCGCGAAGAAGCCGATAAGCGCGGTTTAAAACCGCTCGGCATTTTCCGTGGCTTTGCTACTGCGGGCTGCGATGCTGATGAAATGGGTATTGGCCCGGTATTCGCTGTGCCCCGTCTGTTAGAACGAGCCGGGTTGTCGGTGAGTGACATAGACTTGTGGGAGATCAATGAGGCCTTTGCGGCACAGGCTGTATATTGTGAGCGCGAATTAGGTATTCCAAAAGACCGTTTAAATGTAAATGGCGGCGCTATTGCTATGGGGCATCCTTACGGGATGTCCGGGGCGCGAATGGTTGGACATCTACTGTTGGAAGGTCGCCGCAGGGGCGCACTTTACGGTGTAGTAACAATGTGTATTGGTGGCGGGCAAGGTGCAGCTGGGTTATTTGAGATACTTTCTTGATTATTAGATGAGGGGTCGATAGATGTTTAAAATACAATTTATACGCAGTATTACACTGCGAACCACAAAAAAAGAAGAGTGCGAACGCTACTATGGCGGACCTTGGGGTTTAATCCCAGTTGATTCTACTCCAGAAAGAGCCTTGTTTCGTGGTACCGATTCTGGTCACCATATTCTTCAGCTACTTAAAGCGAACGATACGGGTTTGGATAAAATCTGCTTGGCGGTGGACACCAAAGATGAAGTATTAGGTGCTGCTCAGGCTGTTGAAGCTGCTGGTTATGAAATACTGTCAGTCGCGGCTGAATTGGCAAGCATGGGTGGTGGCTTCGGTTTTACCACCGTTGATCCTGACGGGAATAAAATTGAAATCAGCTGTGATGTGACTAAGCATGAGTTGATTGAGGATAAGCCCGAGTTACTCGAGCGTATCAGCCATATGTTACTTAACTCGCCTAGTATGAAGCCCATGTTGGCATTTTATGTGGATCTACTTGGATTCACTATTTCTGATACCTACGAAAACGACTGTATGGTTTTTTTACGTTGCAATGAATTACATCATTGTATAGTTATTGGTGAAGCACCAGTGGCAGGCATTCAACATATTGCTTTCGATGTGCCCAACTATGATGCGCTGATGTGTGGTGTTGGCCGACTACGTAAAATTGGTATTGATCCTCTTTGGGGGGTTGGTCGCCATGGGCCGGGCGGAAATATTTTTGCCTATTTTGCCGATCCGAATGGTTATGTCGTTGAAATTACTTGTGAACTGCTTCAGCCCAGCGATGACTACGAGCCTCAAGCCTGGAAGCGCTGTGCTGAAAATGGCGATATCTGGGGGTCGGCAGGCGCACCTTCAGATGAGATCAAAAAGCTTTGGTTGGGAGACCGTGAAGGCTTCAGTTTGCAATACACTGAGAGCAGCGACTAAATGCAACTGGTGCTTGTTTGAGTAGATAAAATAATAAGGTAATTATGCCATAGTTGAGTGAGAATTCAGCGTATCAGATGGTAGCCGATAGGAATAAACAAGCAGTGAGTCTAGTGTTAGTTGAATAGATCTTTGATCTTAACAAATAGTAGGTCTCAGACTGTGAAGGACATCGCCCTGGGCTCGCCATATTTGTTAGCCCTGATTATCCCTAAGAACGCCCCTAAGCCCTATGGATACGCCAAGGGGGTCAACTAGCACGCCGGGATTTAGAATGCCTTTGGGGTCTAGGTTATGTTTAGCCGTAGATAGAGTTTCACGGAATAAGGAGGAAGTCTGCTGTTCATAGCCTGATTTATGATCACGGCCAACCGCATGGTGATGCGTGATCGTACCGCCAAGACCGACGATGAGCTCATTGGCAGCGTCTTTTATTTTACACCAGCTATTTAGAGTATTTTTTAAATTTCCTTCGTTGTCACCCACAGCGAAAAACTGAAATAGGGTGCTGGACCGTCAGGATAGATATTGTATCCCGTCAGCACCAGTTGGACTAAATTAGCCATTTGATTAAGAGAGGGTTTTGGTTCATCGTTTACTCGAAGAGGAAATGATGATGACTAGAAAACCCAGTGCCGAAAAAACTGTGCGTGACATTCGTCGCGCCACTCGAAAACAGTATTCGCCTGAAGAAAAGATCCGTATTGTACTCGAAGGATTACGTGGCGAAGAGGAGGGCTGACCTAGATTAGTGGCTGCGAATAGAATTACGACGTTCTAACTGTACTTAATAGACTTGGTTACAAACTTTGTAACCAGCACTGATCTAACCAACTGAAAGAAAACAAGAACTGTGGTTGGTTGATAACGGTGCTGAAAAACAGGTATTACAAGGGAGTTACAAACATGCTAACTCATGCTGTAACCTATTGTTTTTATTAGGCTTAATATAGCCCAACTATTGAGTGGGAATAAGCGTGTTCCTCGCAAACCCCCATTCTTAAAGGATTTAGCACTCTAAAAACAGTTACAAACTTGTTACAAACTCCTCTGTAGACTCCATTCCTTTGTAGCAGTTACAAACTTTGTTACAAACTAACTCAACTATTGCGATTCATAATTAGTGTAGAGTCCATAAAGAAATAAGTCATAACTTTCCATTATAGAAAGTTATGACTTTCCGTAATGGAAAGTTAATGGTATAGTTGTTTCATTAACATAAATTATAGGAACAGAAGAGATGAATAATGAAAAACAAACTATATCCAAAGAAGAGGCGGCTGCGACATTAAAATCAGTAGACTCAACCAAACGCGACGCCATCCAGTCATTCAGAATACCTTTATTGCTGGTAACACTAATTAGCTTAAGTTACTCCCTTGTTGTTTTTAGTTGGGGGATGACAGAGCATGACAATTTGTGGGCTTTGGGCATGTATATAGGATCGGCTAGCTTTGGTATATTTGTCGCTTTCTATTTATATACCTTCCGTCTGTTGGGAATAAAGGTAAGTGTTTTAGCTAGGACAAAAGACAGGATAAAAAGCGAGCTTTTATTACTTGTTATATTTGCGGTTATTCTCATTTTTGGAAGACAATTTCGAGTTTATGAAGGGTTCGAATACGCACCTCACATAGCTGCATTGATTTCAGGTGGTTTTATGGCATATCTGCTATATAAATATCCTACTGGTGAGTACTTACAGGAAATCAAACATAATGACTAAGGCAACATTCGACACTGTCATCCATGCACCAAATCGCCTGCAAATATGTGCTTTGTTGGATACAACAAAAGAGTTGGAGTTTCAGATTATTAAAGAACAACTTGAAGTAAGTGATTCAGTGCTTTCAAAGCATTTAAAGGTATTGGAAGATGCAAGCTATGTGCAACTGATTAAAAAGACAGAATTTACTCGCCAACGAACTTGGGTATCATTGACGCCTAAGGGAAGAAAATCTTTCAAGCTTCATTTAACGGAGCTAAAAAGAATTATTGGATAAATGTAAAAATGATTAGAACCTGTTGAGGTTACT
>JAQWMV010000105.1 GCA_029246605.1 Pseudomonadales bacterium
GGTAACCAGCTGGCAACCCCTTCCGTAGCCGTTAGACCCGGCGCAATACAGTTGACGTTGATGTTGTGTGGTCCCCAGCTTACTGCCAGCCCTTTGCTCATATTGATCACCGCTGCTTTCGCTGCACCGTAATGAACAAATGACGGGGAAAGCCGCATCCCGGCGACGGAAGAAATGTTTATAATTTTGCCGGACTTTTGTTCAATCATGTGCTTACTGACTGCAACGCTACATAAGAACACGCTGTTCAGATTGAGTGCGATAGCGGCATTCCATTCCTCTGGCAGCATTTCCTCCACCGGTTTGATGAACATGGCGCCACCGGCGTTGTTGACCATAATGTCTACCTGGCCAAACTGACTAACTGTCTGACTGACCATGTTGTCGACCTGCGCTGGATCGGTGACGTCAGCGGCAACCGCCAGGGCCTCACCACCGGCAGATTTTATTTCTGCGACGATCTTGTCGAGCTTTTCCTGTCCGCGGCTGGCGACCACAACGCGAGCGCCTTGTTGGGCGAACTCTTTCGCAATTCTGCTACCAATTCCACCTGCACCACCCGTTACGATGGCGACCTTACCTGTTAATTGTTCTGACATACTATTTCCTTAAGTGTTTAGTGTTCTGCCGCAACGGGTGCGACCTCTTTAATAAATTTTTCCATCAGGTCCAGCTTTTCCTGGCCTGCCCCAATAAGCTCTCCCAGCGTAAAGTCGGGAACAATCAGCTCTTTGACCCCGGCTTCGTCATAGGCCGCAATGATGTCACGTACTTCATTGACGTTGCCAATGATCGTTGGCATAGCAATGCTCGCTGACTTCATTCGTTTGATGTAGCTTTCATCGTCTGAGAGAAACAGCAGGGCAACACCGGAGCGTTCGATCTCTTTTGGATCTCGGCCAATGGTTTCGCA
Source organism: Pseudomonadales bacterium (assembly GCA_029246605.1). Classification (GTDB taxonomy): domain Bacteria; phylum Pseudomonadota; class Gammaproteobacteria; order Pseudomonadales; family Azotimanducaceae; genus UBA7455. The sequence continues at coordinate 914 of JAQWMV010000105.1, forward strand.
GTGCTGGTCAATGATTTTCATTTTGTGAACGAGTGTATCTACGTCACCCCATACGTTCCACTCGTCTGCGTACTTTGCGACGATTTTGAGGGTTACTTTTTCACCGCCACCGCCGATCATCAACGGGAGCTTCTTCTGGATAGGTTTTGGTTCTAAAGGTGCATGCTTGAGTTGATAGAACTCGCCATCAAAATCAAAATGGTCGTTGTTAAATAAGCCCTTCATAATCTGGCAGGCCTCATTCAACATTCTTAATCGGCTGCCAGCCGTGCCGTAGGGAATACCATAAGCCTCGTGCTCATTATGCTGCCAACCGGCCCCCAGCCCGAGTACTACTCTGCCGCCTGAGAGGTTGTCCAGTGTAGTGACCATATTGGCCAACACGGCAGGATGTCGGTAGGTATTGCCGGTGACCATTGTACCGAGACGAACCCGAGGCACATCACGCGCCAATGCCGCGAGAGTGATCCATGATTCATGTACTGGTATCAGCTCGCTCTCTTCGGGTAGAAAATGGTCGGCGAGCCACATGCCGTCCCATCCTGTTGCTTCGGCATGCTGGCCGAGTGTCTTGGTTGCTTCGTAGTTACTTCTTGGATTGGGCCAAAAACCAAATCGCATGTAATTTCTCTAGTTTGAATTTGGCTTCACAGTATAAACGCTAAGCGGTGGGGATGGCTGACTATTATTGGGTGATCTCCGGTTAAGTGCCCTTGATTCGGCTAGTATTTTTGACTGCGCTTCGCTTTAATTCACCTCAGTCTTTTACTATGTACGGGTGATTCAGACACCCACACCTCGCTGGACGACGTACGATGCCAAAATTTATGGTTTGGAAGCTATGCGACATACACCAGCGCCAACCACACAGGAACGGGCGTACTCCTCGCCCATCTGGTATACCCCCTAATTAGAAGGTTGCACCTTGTCTCTGGATTCCTTATTGTCGTGTCCTTTATTTAAGACACCGAAACGAACGGAGATACCATGGTACAAACAGAACTATTCGACCTGACAGGCAAAGTTGCCTTGCTCACTGGCGCATCCAAAGGCATGGGTTTAGCCATGGCCGAAGGGCTCGCCGAACATGGCGCCAAAGTCGTTATATCCAGCCGAAAACTGGACCAGTGCGAGCTGGCCGCAGCTGAGATCAACGAAAAATGTGGCGCCGGTAGTGCGGTCGCCATCGCCTGTAACATTGGCTATAAGGAACAGTTACAGTCTCTGGTCGACCAGACACGCGCCCAACTGGGCCCCATAGACATCCTAGTTGCCAATGCGGGTATCAATCCATTTTATGGTCCGATGTCCGAGATTCCCGACGAAGCGTTCGATAAAATCATGGCGAGCAACATCCGTTCCAATCACTGGCTTTGCCAGATGGTAGCGTCGGATATGATCAAAAAAGGCGCAGGTTCCATGATGATAACAGCCAGTACGGGTGCCTTCAGCCCGTCATTGAACCTTGGTACCTACGGCATTTCGAAATTGGCGGATATCGCGTTGGTTAGGAACCTTGCAGCGGAACTCGGTCCGAATGGTATACGCGTAAACGCGATCTGCCCGGGCCTGATCAAAACTGATTTTGCATCCGCGCTCTGGAACAACCCGGACGCTTTAAAACGTGCCAACGAATCAACTCCGCTAAGGCGACTTGGTGAAGCCGAAGATCTCAAAGGACTTGCGGTATTCCTGGCTGCAGACGGGGCCAGCGGTTATATCACCGGGCAGGCCATGACGGTCTGTGGCGGCACCCACATGTGGTCATAATGATCTAGCAATGGACAGTTTCGTCTTTGCCAAAACCAGGGATTACTATTTCCTTCTCTCAGACGAAACGTATAGCACCGATCGGCGGGCTTTCTCCGCGGCATCTCTCGCGACGCTAATCGGTGCAAAACAATGTGGATCTCAGGAACTAAGCGAAACTTGAACAACACAATTAAGGACGCTAGCTATGGCTGAAAACAGACAGGTACTCATCGACTCACTGCCTGAGGACAAACTTCAGGAATCGAACTATCGGCTGGACACCGCTGTTGCTCCCGAGCCTGGTGCCGGTGAGGTACTGTGTCGAACCCTCGCGGTTACCGTCGGGGCCGGCACCCGTGCCGGGCTGCAGGGCAGTGCCAGTTACGCCGGTGCGCCAAAAACCAATATTGTGATGAACGGATCAGGTGTCGCACGGGTCGAGCAATCAAACGATGCCGGGTTTGCCCCTGGCGACTTAGTGGTCTGCGGCACAGGATGGCAGGACTATTCTGTACATCAGGCAAAAGCCCTCAGAAAAGTGTCAGACGATATTGATCCGGCGCATCACCTCGGTGCCCTTGGCACCAACGGGCTAACGGCATATTTTGGGCTGATTGACGTAGGACAGCCGGTAGCAGGAAATACCGTGCTGGTGTCTGCAGGTGCGGGGTCCGTTGGCCACCTCGTTGGTCAGATCGCTAAAATTAAGGGCTGCGATACCGTCGGTATCACCAG
>JAQWMV010000113.1 GCA_029246605.1 Pseudomonadales bacterium
GAATTCCATTTCTTCAGTCTGCCAGAGTGCATTCATGGCAACGGATATCGCGCCAATGGACGTAATCGCATTAAACGCCATCACCCATTCAGGAAAGTTGCGCATTGAGATAGCAACGCGATCGCCTTTTTCAACACCATACTCATGCACCAACAGGTGCGCGATACGGCAGGAGTATTGATAGACCTCCTCGAAACTATAGCGTTCGTCCTCATAAACCAGGAACGTGGCGTCGCTGCGGGACTCCTCAAAAAGCTCACGAAGTGAGTGGGGGGCGTTTTTGAATATTTTGCAGGGTCGGCCCCAGACTTCACCATCTATGAGTTCAAAGGGTTGGCCGGGTGCTGTTGCATCGGCTATCGCCTGGTCTCGTGTGTACGCCATAAAGTTTTCGCTATCAAACTATTCGATGCCCAGCATAGCAAAAAGTGGAGATTGTTTGTGACCAAGGGATATAGGTGTAATTCGGGATGTCGATTGAGTCAAAATAGGTTACAGACTTACGTTTTTTCTTTGTCTGATGGCCGTGTCACGAAAATCGGTATAAAGAAATAGCACCATACTCGCAGTTGCCAAAACCGAAGTGACGATGAGTATCATGAGGAAACTCTCCCATCACCGTTCCTGGGCAGCAACCGAACCACCCTCAAAATCAAACACCATCGTCCCTAAATAAGCCACAGCATCGATTAGTCTCACCAACAGACCGGAATGTTTGCCACCGAAGTCGATTGAAAAAATACTCATGGGTAAGTAATACGCAGGTGCGATGGCAAAGCCAAATACAAAAATCGTGCTGATTGTAAGTGCCAATGCTATCTGTGAGTTCGAATCGGTGCTGACAAGTAACCACAACAGCAAGAGGCAAGCGAATGCCAAGACCAACATGCCGCCAAGCACGAAGATCAAGGACTTCTTGGAAAGCCTGTCAAATATGAATCCAGCTACGAATACGGCCACGAGACATCCCGTGGGGAATACTGCAGAGGCGATGCCCGCCTGCGCAGGTATCAATCCGAATGATTCGTTGAGGTAGACAGGGATGAAAACCTGGAACTCAAACAAAACTGCCAATATAGTCACGCTAAGACTAATCAGCCAGAAATGCGCATTCTTGAAGAAGAAAATTAAAGAATCAAAAGTTTCCAGTTCATTCAGCGGGTGGTTTAGCGTCCAGGTAGATAACAGGTTCGTCGTCTCATCCGATTCTGCCGACGACACTGTAATGTCTGATCGTGAGACCCTTAGAAATTTAAACAATAGCAGGTCTATCAGTATCGTGATAAATGCAGCCACATAAAACAATCCGCGCCAGGACATAATCAGCAATAAATCGCCGAGGAGGAGGGTTGCAGCAACTGAGCCGGCACGGGAACTGGTTGCGATAATGCCCCATACACGACCATGTTTAGACCGCGTAAACCATACTTTGATGATGTTTGCCATCGACGGCCAACCTGCAGATTAGGCAAAGATCGTGATGAAGTAAAACAAGAAGAAGGCATCTATATTAGATGTGTTGCCAATACAGAAGATAGCCAATGCGGAGACAGTGATAGCCAGAATAAAGATCTTATTGCCGTCTATCCGGTCTGCTAGCACACCATTAGCAAGTTTGCCGACCAGGTTGCCAGCGGTACCCCAACCAAGAATCGCACCAAAGGCGGTCTTATCCGGGTTTAAGTCAGGATCGAGGAGCATCGCCGGCCCGGCGATTCCAACCGTCGTCCAGCAGAGTATAAATACTGCATAGCCCAGGTACATGCCGCCGAGAATGGTGAATTCCCAGCGGATGTCCGCGCGGTTCCAGAGATTATTACTCAGAATGCTCCATGCTGGCTTAAGTCACAGTTAACTACTTTCTAACTACTTTCGATGTCAACCTTGTTCAGGTTAGCTCGGTGCTGGAAGTTCAACGGACGCCTCGATGTTCTTCTCAAAAACATCAATCCAGAAGTCTAGCGTGAAACTCTGCGCCCCAAGTTGCCCTGCGTTGATCTGACGTTCCCGGGATGTGCGGAACTGCATCGGGGTCATGGCGATGAGGTCTGCGATCCGGTCGGCGTCGAGTTCGGTCGACCCGGTCACTCTTTCAGTCTTCAACAGTTTGAAATCGGGTAGGTCGGTGCTTGCGCGCGCGTGGGCGCGTGAGCCGATGTATAAAACTTCCTTTAGTTCTGTCAGGTGATCCGGTCCTGGTGTGACCCTAATGAATCTGCCACCGTCTTTTAGAATACGGGGGAGGTCATTGGTGCTGGGTGCCATGATTATCGTTGCCAATTCGAAGGTTTTGTCTGTCAGAGGCAAGCGGGCCGTGCTGGCGACCGCCAGGTTGATTGATTTTGAGCGTTTACTCGCTGCCTTGATAGCCGGTCTGGAGATGTCCACGCCGTATACATTAGGGATAACTTCCGCAATCAAGCTCGTGAAGTATCCTTCGCCACATCCGAGATCAACAAGGGGGCCCTGCATGCCGGACAGGACCGACCGCAGTGCAGAGATCAGTTGCTCGTAATGTCCTGAATTCAGAAACCGGCTGCGTGCACTGATCATTTCAGACGTATCGCCAGGGGCTAGTGAGCCACGGTGGTGAGAAGGCAATAGGTTGACATAGCCTTCCCGTGCTAGGTCGAAACAATGATTTGCCGGGCACGATAGAATACGATCAGTGCAACTGAGTGGTTCAGCGCAGAGCGGGCAAGTAAATAGCTCCATCGTAAGAAATTTCCGAACTGATGGTGGTGATTGATAGTACAGGCCGTATTCGGCCTGTAACGGTAGAGTCTTATAGCGGGTAGTAGGCGTTAAGCCGACCTGGTTGCTTGCAGTCGTTAGTCTAGTTCAGTAACCGAAGTAATGACTTTGCTGACTATGCCATAGTCAATGGCTTCATCGACTGACATCCAGTAATCACGATCAGTATCCTTTTCTACCTGTTCCAGTGGTCGCCCGGTTTCATCGGCAATGATTTTATTGATACGGGCTTTGGTTTTTACGATCTCATCCATCTGGATTTGGATATCCGTTGCAGAGCCCTGTGATCCACCTGAAGGTTGGTGAACCAGATAACGGGTATTAGGTAAAGAAAAGCGGTTTTCTTTTTTAGCAGCAAGATAAATGTTTGTAGCAGCGCTCGCGACCCAGCCGGTACCCACAACACGGACCGCGGGCTTAATGAATTTGATCATGTCGTAAATGACGTCGCCAGACTCTACATGACCACCCGGTGAACTGACGTAGATTGTGACTGGTTCGTCGCTATCCGCAGACAGTGCCAGTAATTGTTCCGTGACACTACGTGCCATTTTCTCATCAATCTGCCCGAAAATGGATATTGATCGGGATTTGAACAGCTTCTCATCCATAAAATTCATGGAGGGGAGTTTTTGTTCCTGGGTCTCGTCGTTCATGTAGCCTGATCCTTTAAACCGGTAGTATGTCGCGGCGAAGCATAGCAGCGAGCATCGGTTTGCGCTAGCCACGGAAGTCCTTGATTTCAGATAACCGGTTGCGCATGCTGGTTTGCTTCGAGGACAGGCTGGAAATGGCGCTTGAAAGAATCGATTGGTATTAGAAGAGCGGTTATCGGAGATGTGTCTGGCATTGCATCTGTAGAACGCGCCGCCATCGCGACGCTCAAGGGGTTTGATCTTAAAGATTGGGCTGCAATGTTCGCTGCACCCGGCACTTTTTCCTATCTTGCAGAGCAGTCACATCCATTTGGCGTCGTTTGTGTGGGGGCTCCTAGTGACGAGGCTTACGAGGATGGTCAGACGGGTGAAGTTTTGGCTTGGTATCTCGATCCGTACTTTTGTGGCCAGGGGCTGGGGCGCAAGCTGTTGGTTCATGGTCTTACGGTAATTAAGCGCCGCGCTTTCAAACAAGCGCTTATCTGGATCCCGGAGACAGCGTCACAGGCTATTCAAACTGTAAGTGATCTGGAATTCGATGTTCAGTTCAACCGAGAGGCTAACGGCATCAGTCATTTGATGTTTACACGAAATCTCGATGATTATTTTTAGCCAATAGTCAGTGCATTTAATCAGCACGGTATATTTTGACGTCGTTGAACTCTTTGTATTCATCTAGATCAGGAATTGTCGTAGCTTCCTGGCGATCCAATAGGTGATAACCGTGCAATTCCACATCTTTGACGCGGGAATCTGCAATGATCACATTATTGGCCAGGTCAGGCAGTGACTTTAGAAAAGATAGGTTGTCTCTGTCATACAGAACGTCTGCAGCGATCACAGTATCGACTGGTACATCAAGATCATCGACATTTGCCAGGTAATCGATTGTGACCTGATTGAGCTCGGCGTTTGCACGCGCGGCATCCAGCGCCATTGGGTCTATGTCGCAGGCGATGACCCGACTGGCACCGCTCATCGCAGCAGCAATCGCAACCACACCAGATCCACAACCAAAATCAAGAATGCTTTGATTCTTGAATTCATAGGGGTGGGCCAGTATGTACGCAGCAAGCACCTGCCCACTGGCCCAGCAAAATGCCCAGTAAGCAGGGGCGTCAAGTATGGCGAGCATTTCGGACTGACCCAGTCGACCTTGCGAGTAATCTGCGGCAATCAGATAGAGTTCAATTTGAGGGCAGAGCGGTAACGTTGTTTTTGAGAGTTGCGAACTATCGATTGTCATCGCGAGGTTGCGGTTTATCGTTTCGAGATTCACGGTATTTCAGTGTAAAAAAATGCATTTTACACAATGGCGTTTATAGGGGGAGCAGCGTGTTATTTGAACCACTGCCTAGACCAAGTGTGACCTGGCTCACGGTTTGGCACATTCCCCTGGGAATCAATGGAGTAGGCCTATTGCCCATGGTAAATATTGCAGTCAGTTAATACTTAATGATGAAAAAACATGACTATTTTGAAAAGCGCTGAAGTTATTTAGTTCCCTGAACTGAGACGCAATGAAGCTGTTCTGAAAGCTGTAAAAAGTGCCATGAACCTGAAGATGGGCTATTTGTTTGATGGTCTATTGCAGAATGCTTCAACGGCGCTGTTTGAGGAAATTTGGTCCCTTGATCGCGAAGAGATGCTGGCGCGTCGTTTCAACGTGATGCAATTTTTGAAAGTCCATGGAGACTACTATGAGCCCCATTTTTGCCAGGTCATGGATGAGCAGTGGGATCAAACTTGGGCGATCTGATGCACAGGGTCTGTGGGCCTGTATCAGAACTCATCAGAATAAACAGCCGAAAGGCTGAGAGTCACTACAAAGTGCTGATTACAGAGGTTCGATTGCGGTTGAGCTATCTGGTGGGCAGGGGCGTCAGTCAATTACCAATTCAGTCAGCGAGTCCTCATGTCGCTTTTTGGCAAACAACGCTGCACTCGCAGCTCACCTATCACGAGAGTTTTACATTGATCATGTTGTTCCATCGTTTCGTGATGAATAGATATGGACAGATTCTCGATGCCGTAAACGGTACCTTGATTGATCACAGGGTGGAAGTGAGTTCAGCTTAAGAGAAGAAGTGTGCGCAATTTATTACGGATCGCCCAAAAAGAAACCCCGCCGAAGCGAGGTTTCCGGGTTTTGGCCGGAAAGCGATGGACAAGTCCGCCACTGTTTTGGTCTATCCCTCCGAACCCGAAGATCCGGTTTGAGTCTGTCAGACCAGAACGGAAGTTCTGGTCTTAGGACTCGGTGCGACCTTTGTCTCTGGTTTCCTCTCTTGGTTCCCGATTGCCGAAGTTCCCGTTCCCCGCGACTATCCACCATCGCTTCCAATCGCTGCTGCTTCTGAGGTTCAAACGTCTTTGACCTTTCCGCAACGTGACCCTAAAGTCGTTATTTTAAGACGCCTTGCTACGTCCTCATCAATCGGGTCGATCGCCGACGATTGCTGAAACAGACTTGCGACTCATTTCTGCGTCCCCCGAAGGAGCTCAAACAGTGCTTCCGAAGAAGCTCGCCGATAGCCCTTAAGCCGCTGTTGCCTCGCGACCCCGACCTGGCACAGGTCGTTCGGTTTGGGCAGGATTTGGGTGAACTGTTTCCAGCTAACCCGCCTGGCTTTGCCGTTGAAAGTAATTTAACACGGCTATCTATGATGACTAGTGAAACGATTGCAAGCATCGGTGGATAGCTTGTGGGTAACACTAAAAATTGTGGGAATATATCTATTGGTCTTTATTTCAAGTTATGGAATGCGCTGTAAAGTATTGAATTATAAAGCTTAATTATTCATGAAAGAGATTCATGATACACCTCCTATAAAGGATTTTAAGTTTTGAGATTTAAATTATTTTGGAAAAATTGTACTAACGATAAAATGCAGTTCTAAGTAACGAATATGAAATGGTGCGACAGGTGTTGGGGAATACTTGCGTGTGGCTGCCTAACCTGATTTGATTGCGTCATATTATTTCGAGATCAGTTTATGCCGGATCAATTGTCAGAAGAGTTAGTGACGGTACGCGATTCAGCGCTTTCGTTTCTGGAAGATGTGATCAAGCCGCTTGAAGCGTCTGTTGAAAGCGATGAACAGCGTGCAGAGATCGCTGCAAAGGTGCGTCATGCTTCTCAGGCTGCGGGTTTTTACTATAAGACTCAGCCAGCGGAGTACGGTGGTAAACCAGCAAGCACGCTCGAACTCACCATGCTGAGAGAACTATGGGCAGCGGTTAACTCTCAGTTGACAGGCTTTATTTTTGGTCCGGCCCCGGGTATTTTGCATGCCGCAGAAGGTGTGCTTAAGACGGATTATCTCGAGCCGGTGATGCGGGGCGAAAAGCGCGGTGCATTTGCGTTCACGGAATCTGATAGTGCGAAGCGTCCAACCTGGGCAAGGATCGATGGTGATGAATTAGTTATAAACGGTCAGAAATCCTATGTCACCGGTGGTTCATCAGCCGATTTCGTTTCAGCATTAGTCAATGTCGAAAATGCAGATGGCAGCAAAGCGGGTACCGCGATGGTTGTTATAGATCGGGACAACCCCGGCGTTGAAATTTCTCGGCAATACACCTCAATGGAGGGTGGTGGTCACACATCTATGGAATTCAAGGATTTACGTGTATCGTCTAGTCAGGTCATTGGTAAGATCGGCGAGGGGATGCCACGGGCCCTTGGGAACATTGGCAATGTCCGACTTATGGTCTCTGCCCAGGCGACTGGCATGTGTATGTGGGCGATTGATTTTGTAGAGCAGCATCTTGCTGGCCCTCATAGGTCGGGTTCTCCTTTAGGTGATCGGGAAGGCGTTAGAATGCGTTACGCTGATATGAGAATTGAAACCTATGTGGCACGTAGTACGCTATATCGAACAGCACGATTAGCCGATACGGGGGACAATGTCGTTAATGAAACAATTGCAACCAAAGTATTTTGTACTGAGACAGCCGGTCGGGTAATCGATATGGCGGTGCAGTTGGTTGGCGGGCAGGCCCTGGTTCGGGGCCATCCTTTAGAGGCGCTATACAGACAGGTGCGATCGCTGCGATTGGTGGAAGGTGCGAGTGATTTGTTGCGTATTAACCTGGCGAAAGGCAAGCTTGAGCTAAAAAAGGGCCGTTTGTAATCACGTGAAGTCTACAACCTTCTTCATCTATACACTGGCCATCGGTCTATCGGCGTTTCTACTGTTTCTGGTTCAGCCCATGATCGCCAAGTTGCTACTACCGGTATTAGGTTGCCCTCGTCAGCGCTAGGTGCAAGTTGATTCCAAAGATGATCAACGAGATTGTTTAGGGCATCACGCTTTGGCTGATCGATTTGGACGTAGTCTTGTACATCCTCAGATCTGATTCGTGCGAGTTCTTCCAGCAGTTGCTCTTCAGCTTCCTCGGTACCCACATCGACAGTGTCTAACAAAGTGTCACTCATGGTTACTCGATACCATGCTTATGACATGGGTTCCAGCATGGAAATGTGAATAAACCCGGGTTAATCCGGAACGTAGTTAGTCACTGCCCTTAAAATTTGCCGACAGGTGATTTGTCCCTGTAGTTTGCCATCGCTATCAAGAATGGGCCGCCGTC
>JAQWMV010000162.1 GCA_029246605.1 Pseudomonadales bacterium
TCTAGAGCAGTAGTCTGTATATACTACCGACCCTTGCAGTGACAGTAGAGTAACTTGTGTAGTTTCTTTTTGTTTATTCTTTTTATTACCGGCTTCTTATGGGGACTTGGTTTTTCTTAGGAGTCTTCAAAAAAAGCATAAGCACTACTTAAGTTTAAAGCGAAAGAAGACTTTGAACTTAGGCTTTAACAGCAGAAATAAACAAAACAAAACTAATACAGTTACTTTTTGTCTTTTCACTGCACTCCAACGTACCTATGCAGCCCGTCGTTGCGACTAGCGGATTCTCTTCACAGCCTTCACAGACTTCACACAATAAATATATATAACTAAGGTAAAGGGGCTGTTATAAGTCTCTCAGGGCAGCGTGAGGCCGCTTAGACGGCGTTGTGCTAAATAGTGAGCGTTAGCTAACCCGATAAAACACGTCTTTATTGGCTTCTTATGGGGACTACGTTCTTCGTGGGACGTTTCGGACTGCTGTAATCTGGCAGATCCTCCAGTAACTTAGTCGTTATTTTTTTCATCTGCTCAATATAGGTCGTAGAGTAAATCCCCGCTTTTCCATAGTTGTCTTTGGCTTGTTTTTTACCACCACTCCAGCCAAACATGCTTTCAAGCACATCATCGTGTCCTATGCCCTTTGTATCCGCCAGGTGCTTTCCTGTGTGTCTGCAGCTATAAGGTATAAGTTGGTTATTGCCGGTGACTTCTCGCAGCACCTTGGCAAACTTCTGTGAATGATTCTGCTGCAGAGCGACTTTCTCACCGACGACATATCCTGTGTTATTGAGCGTCAGCAGTTTCAGGTGCGTCTGGTTGATTATCACGACAGGCCTTCGTCTAGACTCTCGCTTCGTGCCGCCAAGAATGTAATAGCCGTCCAAAGCAAAAACATCTTCTACTTGCGTCTGACATATCTCAGCTGCAGAAGCGCCACAGAAAATCCCAAAGATGCTTAGCCTCTCAAATTGTCCGAAAGACTCATCATGGGCTGCTCTCCACATTAGTGGCAGTTCGGTGTCTAGCTTTATCGGTGGTCTTGCTGAAGCGGTCTTAGACTGACCAGCTATTCTTAGTTGTGCTACAGCGACTTGTGTAACAACGTCGTCAGCGTAAAGTCTAATTGCAGCCGCTGGTACATTGAGATGTCGTTTAGCGGTGTTGGCGTTGGGGTAAACGGTGGTGAGGTGGTTTCTGTAAAGCCTGAGACCCTCGTTGACGTTCTCCTGAGTAAACTCCTGATTGCCGGAGAAACCCAAAAAGTCGTCCAGCCGTTTAACATCTTTTAGCCATTCTCTTTTTTTACGATTTCGTTCGACTTCACTTCCTGAGTGTTCGTCCAACTGGTTCTCTTTGTAGGCTTTGTAATAATCGACTGCATCGCTGAAAAGATGAAACTTCTGTTTACCTTCCCTCTGTTTCAGTATCTCCATCACCGCCCCAACTAGTTTTCTTGGGAGCTTCGTTTCGTCTGGGTAATTTCGATCCCAACCTGGGTCGTCTTGGTTGGCGTGGATGCCAAGAGCTTCCTCGATCCTGTAGTCGGTCTCATCGCTGAAACTGTCAACCCCGAGAAGAGTCCCGGCTTTTAACCCGCGGACATCCAGATACGCCTTTGCGTTTTTCTCCCAGCCAGCCGCATCGACAGCTGTGTAATCGGTCTGCTCTAGGAATCGAACCAGCGTTTCAAATTGCTTATTTTTCTGCTCGATGGCTGTCGCCACCATTACCTCAGAAGCGCCGACAGCTAGTTTCAGGGGCATGACTACTGGGTTTTTAATGTTCAGGTGTTTGGCTTTCTGCTGCAGCCGCAGCGGTATCTTTCGCTGGAATGCGAAACTCTGGGCATCGCTTCTAATCTTAAGATGCTTAATTTTCATGCGCTGCTAAACTGGTCGAAAGCGTTCCGTTAGTATACCGCAGGGCACTTCTTATTGTTGGTTATTTTTATATAAGTATACCAAAAGTAGACCGTATACAGGTTTTTAAACTATAGTTTAATCTAAAAATATCTATATAAAACAAAGCTATATGAGATATTCTGGGATTATATATGGTGCCGAAGAGAGGACTTGAACCTCCACGGGGTTTCCCCCACCACCCCCTCAAGGTAGCGTGTCTACCAATTTCACCACTTCGGCATATCCGTTAAAGATCTGGCAACTCAGATTCAGATGCTTTGGGAAGTTCTGGTGTAGACACGCCAACTTCGGGTATGCCCAGATCCAGGACCTGTTCTGACTTTTGCTTTGCAAAATAGGCCAGAGCAAAACTTGTCAAAAAGAACGCAATCGCTATCGTAGTTGTAGCCTTGGTCAGAAAATTTCCTGCGCCGCCGCTGCCAAATACGGTGGAAGACGCACCCGCACCAAACCCTGCTCCCATGTCAGCACCTTTACCGTGCTGAACTAATATAAGCCCGATAATCGCCAGCGCCGCCAGAACATGCGCCGTCAATACCAGTGTTTCTAATATGTTCATGTCCATCAATTCGTCCCTGTCGCCCTACAAATAGCAACAAAATCTTCACTAATAAGCGATGCACCTCCAACCAGTGCACCATCAATGTCTGCCTCAGCAAACAAACCCGCTGCGTTAGACGCATTCACGCTACCGCCGTACAAAATTCGCATCTCGTCACCTAGCACAGGAGCCTGATCCTGCAGGAGATCGCGAATCACGCCGTGTACTTCAGCGGCCAACGCTGGTGTTGCTGTTTCACCAGTGCCGATTGCCCAGATGGGTTCATAGGCAACAATACCCTGACCGAATTCGGCAACCGATAACGTCTGCATTACTGTCTTCAACTGACTGCTAACGACTTCCTCGGTATCTCCACTCTGGCGTTGCTGAAGCGTCTCGCCTAAACACAATACCGGTGTCATGCCCACATCAAGTGCCGCTTTGAACTTTTTTGCGACCTCAACATCTGTTTCATGAAATAACGTGCGCCGCTCGGAATGGCCTACCAGGGCATATCTACAACCACTTTGCTTTACCATTGCCGCCGATATTTCGCCGGTATACGCGCCACTTTCACGCCAATCAATATTCTGCGCACCCATGTCCATGGGACTATCGGCAATCTGTGACCCAACCAGGTCAAAAAATACTGACGGTGGACAAATAAACACGTCACAGGGCAGCGTTCCAACACTAATAATCTCCGAGACGAGCTCGCTGACACTCTCCCGAGAGCCATTCATCTTCCAGTTGCCAGCAACAATTGGTTTTCTCACAGATTATCGCCCGGATGCAGCCAAAAAGGCGGCAAATAGTAACGACTTTATTTTGAAACTGCAAACCATGAGGATCCAGCTATCCCACTGATTCTGCTACAACTTCTGCTAACTCACTGGTGAGTTTCTCAACCTGGTTCAAATTCTCACCCTCAACCATGACCCTGACCACCGGTTCTGTTCCTGAGGCACGGAGCAATACTCGGCCTTTTCCATTAAGTTTTTCTTCAGTAGATTCAATCGCTTTAGCTATTTCCGGGATTGTTTGCACCTCTACACGGTCTCTACAGCGTACGTTGATCATATGTTGCGGGTACTTCACCATCCTGTGTTTGAGCTCACCTAGGCTCTTACCGGCCTGAATCATCGCACCAACAACCTGCAACGCTGAAATAATACCATCGCCTGTTGAGGTCAAATCTAGACATAGGATGTGCCCAGAAGACTCGCCGCCAAGTTGCCACTGCCTTTGAGCCAGCTCTGACAACACGTAACGATCGCCGACTGCGGCTCTTACAAAGGGGATTGATTCACGAGACAGCGCTTCTTCCAGTCCAAAATTGCTCATCAAGGTACCTACGACTCCACCGCTCAACTCATTGCGTGCTTTTCTGTCTAACGCAATGAGCAGTAGTAACTCGTCACCATCGACTACCTCGCCTTCCCCGTCGATCATGATGAGCCGATCACCATCACCATCTAAGGCCATACCAAAGTCCGCGTTATGCGCTTTCACTGTCGCTATAATGCTGCCGGGAGACGTGGATCCAATGTTGTCATTGATGTTAAAGCCATCAGGTGCGGTCCCTATTTCTATTACTTCCGCCCCCAGTTCTCGAAAGACGTTCGGCGCAATGTGATAGGTTGCACCATGCGCACAGTCGACAACGATCTTCATACCTCCAAGACTATAACCGTTGGAGAAACAGCTCTTACAAAACTCTATGTATCGACCAGCAGCATCCGAAATACGTGATACCTTTCCTATTTGATCGGACTCTACCATCGTCATCTCGGCATCGAGTTGGTTTTCTATCGCGAGTTCGACGCTATCATCCAGCTTCTCACCACTGGCCGAGAAAAACTTAATCCCATTGTCAAAATAAGGATTGTGCGACGCACTGATGACAATACCGGCCGCAGCACTAAACGTTCGTGTCAGATAGGCGATCGCAGGGGTAGGCATCGGCCCAAGGAGACATACATCAACACCGGCTGCAGACAATCCGGCTTCCAACGCAGACTCGAACATGTAACCTGAAACTCGAGTGTCTTTGCCAATCAGAATTCTGCCTCGTCCCGACTCGGAAAAAACTCTTCCAGCTGCCCAACCCAGTTTCAGCATAAACTCAGGTGTAATAGGCGATTCGCCAACTCGGCCACGAATCCCATCAGTACCAAAATAGCGCTTTTCTTTACTCATAGTATCTGCTCTCTTTTGGTCGCTAGCGCCATGCTCAACGCAGCAACTGTCTCCGCTACATCATGGACACGTACAATGGACGCTCCGCTATTTATGGCAAGCATGGCACCAACCACACTACCTATGGTCAATGCTGCCTCGGATCCGACAATCTTGCTAATCGTACTCTTTCGAGAAAGACCCACCAAGATCGGTAGCTCTAAACATAAAAACTCCGCAAGCCGATTCAATAGGATTAAATTATCTTCTGGTGTTTTTCCAAACCCAAATCCAGGGTCGACTAGTAGCCTGCGACGATCGATATTTGCGGCTTCACAAATGACAATACGACTGCTAAAAAAATTAATGATGTCGCTAATTAAATTGTCGTAAACGGGGTGATCTTGCATTGTTTTAGGCTCACCTCTCATATGCATGAGACAGATCGGCAACCCGCTGTCAGCCGCAGCAGCAATAGCCCCGGATCTAGTCAGCGCTCGTACATCGTTAATAAGGTCACACATCGGTGAAACTTCCTGCATGACAGCTGCGGTACTGGTGTCAACGGAAATTAATGCGTCAGTCTCCGATCGAAGCAGCTGAACCACAGGTACAACACGGTCAAGTTCAATCTGCTCCGTGATGGGTTCCGCACCAGGGCGCGTGGACTCGCCACCAATGTCAATAATGTCGGCACCTTCTGCCAACATTCTTCGAGCATGTTGCACCGCTATTTCGGGTTTCTGATATGAACCGCCATCCGAAAAAGAGTCAGGCGTTACATTGAGTATGCCCATCACCAACGGACGTTTAGAAGCGAGCAAAGTCGCTAATCTCGAGGCCATCTCGCTGGATTAACTAATGGTCTGCTGCTGGGTCACCAACAGGTCCCGCAGGACGTGGGGCTGGTTTTTCAGGTCCAGGGTCCGGCGTACCATCGTCGTCCCAATCCTTCGGAGGGCGCGCTGTTCTGCCGTTCATAATGTCATCAATTTGGTCGCGATCAATAGTTTCGTATTCAAGTAACGCTTCCGCCATGGCATCTAACTTGTCGCGATTATCTTCCAGCAACTTTTGTGCGGTTGCATAACAGCTGTCAATAATTGACCGAACTTCAGTATCGATCTTTCTCGCGGTATCACCCGATACTGTGGATCTAACGGATCCCGTTGTCTTACCAAGAAAAACTTCTTCGTCATCCTCATCATACATAAGAGGACCAAGCTCTGCCGATAGGCCCCATTTTGTTACCATTGCACGAGCCATCTTGGTTGCTCTCTCGATATCGTTCGATGCACCCGTCGTAATGCCATCGGGACCAAGGGTCAATTCTTCAGCGATTCTGCCGCCAAATAACGAGCATATTTGACTGTTGATTGATCTCTTGCTTAGAGAATAACGATCTTCTTCAGGTAAAAACATAGTGACACCCAGCGCCCTTCCCCTCGGTATAATCGTTACCTTGTAACTGGGATCATGCTCTGGGACCAAATACGCAACGATACAGTGTCCCGCCTCGTGAAAAGCAGTATTACGCTTTTCCTTTTCCGACATCACCATGCTCTTACGCTCTGTGCCCATCATGATTTTGTCTTTCGCTTGCTCGAACTCTCCCATGCTCACCGTTCGTTTGTCTTTCCTGGCCGCAAACAGTGCTGCCTCGTTAACTACATTTGCAAGATCGGCACCTGAGAAACCTGGTGTGCCTCGAGCAATAATACCTGACTCAACATCAGCCGCTAGCGGTACTTTTCGCATATGAACTTTGAGAATTTGCTCACGACCCCGAATATCAGGCAACGATACTGTTACCTGCCTGTCAAAACGGCCAGGCCTCAGCAATGCCGGGTCCAAGACGTCAGGTCTATTAGTCGACGCAATAACAATGATGCCTTCATTGCCCTCGAAACCATCCATCTCTACCAACAGCTGGTTTAAGGTTTGCTCACGTTCATCATGTCCACCGCCTAAACCAGCACCACGATGTCTGCCAACTGCGTCAATTTCGTCAATAAAGATGATGCATGGAGTCTGCTTTTTGGCCTGGTCAAACATGTCACGAACACGGGATGCACCAACTCCGACAAACATCTCGACGAAATCCGAACCCGATATGGAGAAAAAAGGCACCTTTGCCTCCCCTGCTATTGCCCTCGCCAGCAAAGTCTTACCCGTTCCTGGCTGACCAACCATCAAAATTCCTCTTGGAATTCTACCGCCGAGTTTTTGGAATTTTCCGGGATCCTGCAAAAACTCGACGAGCTCATGCACATCTTCTTTGGCTTCATCGACTCCTGCGACATCCGCGAAAGTCGTCTTAATCTGATCTTCACCTAGAAGCTTTGCCTTACTTTTACCGAAGGTCAGGGGTCCACCTCGACCACCTGAACCGCCCTGCATCTGGCGCATAAAAAACATGAAAACAGCAATAATGACCAGAATTGGGAAACTCGCCACCAACAACTGCGTCCAGATACTCTGTTGTTCGGGTTTATTGCCTTTAAAATTTACATTATGGTCGAGCAGATCATCGATGAGTGCATTATCTATAATCTGCGGTTGGATAGTCTCAAAACGCTGGCCAGAGGACCGCAGACCGCTGATCGTTTGACCTTCAACTTCGACATCGCGAACCTGGTCACTATTCACCAAATCCAAAAAAGTCGAGTAGTCAATTTCCTCAGGACCAGACTTAACCTGGAAATTCTGGAAAACTGTCAATAATACGGCCGCTATAATTAACCAAAGCAGCAGATTTTTACCCATATCGTTCAAATCTAGTTCCTCACGCTAACCCAGTCTCGACTGACAGGGAAAACGACATTATTACACATTCCTCTAGTACACGTTCGTTGCACCGCCAATCATTCTACCCCTGTACAAGCAATCGCATCATGACTTCAGTTCTCGACCTAGCAAATATATCTCATTAGACCTATTCCGTGATGCTGCGGGCTTAATGTTATTAACCCGTTGAAAGTGCTCACGAAATTCACTCCTCAATGGTTCGATGCCAGAACCCTCAAAGCATTTCGCCAGTAGCGAACCGCCGGGCTTTAGTACTCTTGTTGCAAACTCCAATGCCAGTTCAACAAGGTACACAGCCCTTGGCTGATCGATGTCCTTCATACCACTTAAGTTGGGGGCCATATCCGAAATTACAAGGTCTACAGGTTTGCCGCCTATGGTTTCCTCAAGTTCAGCTACTACAGAGTCTTCAGTGAAATCACCGCATAATATCTGCACCCCAGGTATGGGTGCCATCTCAAGGATATCAACCGCGATCACCTGTCCTTTCGGCGATACCCTGTCTACCGCAACCTGCGACCAGCCACCTGGCGCAGCGCCAAGATCAATAACCACCTGACCCGCCGAGAGTAATGGGTACTTTTCCTGGATCTGCATCAACTTATAGCTCGCCCTGGACCGTAAACCCGCTTTTTTCGCTAAAAGCACATATTCGTCCTGGGCGTGCTCTGCAAGCCAGCGCTTACTGGAACCGGATTGTTTTGCCATAACTGATGCTCTATTGGTTACGCTTTTTGTTGCGCTTTGGAAAACCCACGTTAGAATCGTCGCTCTTTAAAACTGGACCCCAAATGTTAACGCCAAAACAGAAAAAACGCTTTCGCGCTATTGGGCATACACTGCGTCCAGTGGTAACCATCGCGGAAAAAGGCTTAACTGACAACGTCAATGGAGAAATTGATCGTGCGTTGAACGACCATGAATTGATTAAGCTCAAAATTGTCGCTGACGATCGGCATGAGCGAAGTGACATCATTTCATTAATTGCAACAACTCACGAACTGCAGGTTATACAAAAAGTCGGCGGTATCGCCCTCGTCTATCGCGCTGCCAAGAAACCTAACCCTGCCCTTTCAAATATCCTGCGTAGTAATATTTTTTAGCTATGCAACAGCTGCGCGCAGCTATTCGCAACCGCTACAGATGCTCGATTGCGGAAATCTCAAGCTCTATAGTCCCATTCGGTGTCTGGACGCTAATAACATCACCGATTTCCTTGCCAACCAGCGCGCGAGCAATAGGTGAATATACCGATATCTTATTCACCTTTAGATCGGCCTCATCATCTCCAACAATCTGATAGGTTGATTCGGACTCATCCTCGATATTAACAACAGTCACCGTGGTCCCAAATATAACGCGGCCACTGGGTAAAATCTTCTGGACATCAATGATCTGTGCGGCTGAGAGCTTACTTTCGATCTCGAGGATACGACCCTCAATAAAGCCCTGTTCCTCTTTGGCATATTGAAATTCAGCATTTTCTCGCAGGTCGCCCTGTGCTCTTGCTTCGGCAATTGCCTGAATTATACGCGGCCGTTCCACCGACTTAAGATGATCGAATTCCTTGCGCAGCGTGGTAGCACCGTTAGCCGTCATTGGGATCTTGTCCATTTTCTTTCTCTTTCAGGGTGCAACGAATAGATATAGTGTCGAATGGAATTACAAATTTGTCCAGCAAACCGTTACGTCAGATCCTGTAATCGATGAACCGAGATATCAGGACCGTGTCTAACCGCCGCAATACTTGCTCTACCGCCAGCCATTGTAGTGGTATAGCATACCTTCTGTTGTAGCGCTGTGCGACGGATTGCAAAAGAATCAGCGATCGCCAGTTTGCCTTCCGTGGTATTAACAATAAAGTCGATGCCACCATTCTTGAGCATGTCGACAACGTGCGGGCTCCCTTCCATGACCTTATTGACTACCTCTACCGACATACCTGCATCCTGAATAATACTAGCGCTACCCCGCGTCGCCACGATCGAAAATCCTAGATCCAACAGTTCCCGCGCAAGAAATGGTAACTGCGGTTTATCGGCATCGCGAACACTCAGGAAAACAGTGCCGTAATCAGGAATACCGCCACCCGCACCCGTTTGAGCCTTCGCATAGGCCTCACCGAAGGTATGACCAACACCCATTACCTCACCCGTAGACTTCATCTCTGGTCCAAGTATTGGGTCAACGCCGGGGAAGCGGTCAAAGGGAAAGACTGCCTCTTTCACACTAAAGTGCTCTGGTATTATCTCTCTCGTAAAACCCTGTTCTGCGAGGCTAGTCCCAGCCATACAACGTGCTGCAACTTTAGCCAGCGAGACGCCAATGCACTTCGATACAAAAGGCACGGTTCGTGATGCCCGAGGGTTCACTTCCAATACGAAGATCTCGCCATTTTGAACGGCCAACTGAACGTTCATTAGGCCGACAACACCGAGTTCCAAAGCCATAGCCTTGACTTGTACCCGCATTTCATCAAGCAGCTCTGGTGACAAACTATAGGGAGGTAACGAGCAAGCCGAATCGCCGGAATGAACTCCCGCCTGTTCGATATGTTCCAAAATGGATCCGATCACGACCTGCTGACCATCACAAACCGCGTCAATATCGACTTCGATTGCCTGATCCAAAAATCTATCAAGTAAAATAGGCGAATCATCCGAAACCTGAACCGCTTGACGCATATAGGTTCGAAGCTCTGCATCGTCGTAAACAATTTCCATCGCCCGGCCACCCAAAACATAAGAGGGCCTAACGACTAACGGATAACCAATGTCGCTGGCCGCAGCAATACCATCATCGATATTCCTGACTATTCTGTTTGGCGGCTGCCGCAGTTGCAATCTATCAATCATCGTTTGGAAGCGTTCCCTGTCTTCAGCTCGATCAATGGCATCGGGAGTGGTACCGATAATCGGGACACCAACAGCCGCAAGTGCCCTTGCCAATTTCAAGGGAGTCTGACCACCAAACTGTACGATAACACCCTTGGGTTTCTCCAGTTCAACTATGGCGAATACATCCTCAAAGGTTAGCGGCTCAAAATATAACCGATCAGAAGTGTCATAGTCAGTAGAGACAGTTTCTGGATTACAGTTAACCATGATGGTCTCATAGCCATCCTTCCGCATTGCCAGGGCCGCATGAACGCAACAGTAATCAAACTCAATCCCCTGGCCAATCCTGTTTGGACCGCCGCCGAGGACGATGATTTTTTCGCGATCACTAGGTCTCGCCTCGCACTCGTCTTCATAGGTTGAATACATATAAGCCGTAGTAGACTCAAATTCGGCTGCACAGGTGTCAACGCGTCGAAACACTGGCCTCACGTCCAACGAAAGGCGCCTCTCTCGAATGTTTGTCTCAGTAACGTTGAGCAGATCTGCGAGCCTTGAATCAGAGAAACCGTGCTGCTTATAGCGAAACATTTCAGCTCTCGAGATGCTTTCAAGTGCCACTTCACTGAACTCCCTTTCCATTTGGATTAGGTTCTCAATCTGTACAAGAAACCAGGGATCGATCCCTGTTAGCTCGTAGACGCTCTCCACAGTCATATCATCGCGAAACGCATCAGCAACATATCTGATCCGCTGGGAGCTGGGCAATCTGAGCTCTTTATGCAAAATATTGAGCCATTCCTTCGATGTCCCTTCTGTCTCATCACGTATGGGAGTCAATCCGTTTATACCTGTTTCCAGACCGCGCAAGGCTTTTTGTAAGGATTCCTGAAAGGTCCTGCCAATTGCCATGACTTCACCGACCGACTTCATCTGTGTGGTCAGGAAATCTTCCGCCTCGGGAAATTTTTCAAAAGTAAAACGCGGAATTTTTGTCACGATGTAATCGATCGATGGCTCAAAGGATGCCGGTGTTGCGCCACCGGTAATATCATTGGACAACTCATCCAGCGTATACCCAATGGCGAGTTTTGCGGCGACCTTGGCGATAGGGAAACCAGTGGCCTTTGAGGCCAGCGCGGAAGATCTGGAAACCCTGGGATTCATTTCAATAATGACCAGCCGACCGGTACCTGGCTCGACGCCAAACTGCACGTTGGAGCCGCCGGTCTCTACGCCAATTGCACGCAACACTGCCAGAGAAGCATTACGCATCACCTGATATTCCTTATCGGTCAGCGTCTGGGCCGGTGCGACCGTTATGGAATCACCAGTATGTACGCCCATGGCATCAAAGTTCTCGATCGAACATACAATAATGCAGTTGTCATTTTTATCGCGGACAACCTCCATCTCATACTCTTTCCAACCAATCAGGGACTCATCAATCAAGAGCTCAGAGGTTGGCGACAGATCCAGACCGCGGGTACAAATATCGATGAATTCTTCATGGTTGTAGGCAATACCCCCACCGGTACCACCCATCGTAAATGAAGGTCGAATGACACAAGGGAAGCCCAGTTTTCCCTGTGCCTGTCGCGCGTCCTCCAACGTATGTGCGATCGCACTACGGGGTGTTTCAAGGCCAATGGACTTCATTGTCTCATCAAACAACTGGCGATCTTCTGCCTTGTCTATCGCTTCCTTAGTGGCGCCTATCAGCTCGACATTAAAACGCTCAAGGACACCTTCCCGGGCCAAATCCAGCGCACAATTTAATGCCGTTTGCCCGCCCATCGTTGGTAGCAACGCATCGGGCCTCTCCTTCTCTATGATCGTCGCAACATTTTGCCAACACACAGGCTCAATATAAGTCGCATCAGCCATACTTGGATCCGTCATGATCGTCGCCGGATTTGAATTCACCAAAATAACGCGCAAACCTTCTTCCCGGAGTGCCTTGCATGCTTGTGCTCCGGAATAGTCAAATTCACAGGCCTGGCCGATCACAATGGGCCCGGCGCCGATAATCAAAATACTGTTAATGTCTTCTCTTTTCGGCATCTTAGTTTGCTCGCTCGGACATAAGCTCAATGAAATGATCAAACAGTGGCGCCGCATCATGAGGACCAGGGCTTGCTTCAGGGTGTCCCTGAAAACCAAACGCCGGTCGATCGGTCAAATGAATGCCCTGCAAGGAACCATCAAAAAGGGACTGATGAGTGATTCGCACATTCTTTGGCAACGTACTGTCATCAATACAAAAACCATGGTTTTGACTTGAAATGAGCACGGTACTATCGCTGAGATTCTTAACCGGATGATTCGCACCGTGGTGGCCATGGCCCATTTTCTTGGTGGACATGCCCGCCGCAAGCCCTAACAATTGAAGGCCCAGACAAATACCAAAAACAGGGATATCAGTTTTGAGAATCTCAGTAATGGCATGTATCGCATAGTCACATGGGTCTGGATCGCCCGGCCCATTCGACAAAAATATACCATCCGGGTTGAGGGCGAGCACATCGGCAACAGGGGTCTGTGCGGGTACCACGGTTAGCTCACACTCACGATCAACAAGCATCCGCAGAATATTCCTTTTTACACCGAAGTCATACGCCACGACGTGAAATCTAGGTGTCGTCAACTGCTCGTAGCCCTTACCGAGATGCCAACTACCCTCTCGCCACTGATAAGTCTCATGGGCAGTTACCTGCTTCGCCAGATCCATCCCCTGCAAACCTGGAAAACCCTTGGCTTGCCCGATTGCCCTGGCAGCATGCTCATCAGATAAATCTGACGACGCCACAATACAGCCATTCTGTGAACCCTGCTCGCGCAACACCCGCGTCAGTTTCCTGGTATCGATATCTGCAATGGCCACAATGTTATTTTTCTTAAGGTATTCGGACAGAGATATCTGATTACGCCAACTGCTCGCCAGAAGAGGTGAATCGCGAATAACCAGACCAGCTGACCATACGGAAGACGATTCCGCGTCCTCATCATTGGTCCCGGTGTTGCCTATGTGAGGATGGGTCAGGGTCACAATCTGCTGGGCATAGGATGGGTCGGTCAATATTTCCTGATAACCCGACATAGCGGTATTAAATACGACCTCGCCTACTGCTTCTCCGTCCGCGCCGATCGACTGACCCTCGAAAACCATATCATTCTCAAGTGCGAGTAGTGCTCTACTGGTCAACTATCAGCCTCCAATAATAAGGGTCAAAGTCAAAAAAAAGCGAGACTGGAATGTTCTTCCGTCTCGCCTTCAAATGTGATTACACAGGGGTGTCATACTGGCGCGACATTCTAAAAGATGCGCTGCCTTGTTTCCAGAAAATGTTACACGTTGATCGATTTAAGTCCTAAAACATCCTGCATGTCGAACAATCCAGCGTCCTGCTTTGCTGCAAACACTGCTGCCCGCAATGCACCCATGGCGAAATTCATACGACTTTGCGCACGATGTGTAATCTCTATACGCTCTCCATCTCCAGCAAACATCACCGTATGATCACCGACGATGTCGCCGGCTCGAATTGAGTTAAAACCAATTGTTTGGCGATCCCGTTCGCCGGTGAAGCCTTCGCGGCCATAGACTGCAACTTTTCCAAGATCTCTACCCAGCGTCGCCGCCACGACTTCACCCAAGGTTACGGCGGTACCCGACGGTGCATCAACCTTGTGTCGATGGTGCGCTTCGGTGATTTCCACATCGAAATCATCGCCTAAAATAGCTGCCGCAATCTCGGCGAGCTTAAATGTCGCATTTACCCCGACGCTGAAATTGGAGGCATGCACAATAGCAATGGTTTCTGCAGCAGCCTTTATGCCCTTTCTTTCGGTTTCGTCTAATCCTGTGGTTCCAATGACCATCTTGCAACCCTGTGACAGGCAAACAGCCACGTTAGCGACAGTAACCGGTGCGATTGTAAAATCGATCAATACATCGACTTGGCCACAGGCGACCTCCAAATCTTCTGCAACAAGTATACCGTTTGCGCCTACACCGGCTATTTCACCAGCGTCCGTTCCAATAACAGGCAGTCCTGCTTGCTCTATAGCAGCGGACAACTGTAGTTCTTTGGACTCCTGTAACGCGGTAACAAGCGTTTTACCCATACGACCAGCAGCACCTACTACACCTACATTAATCATATTCCTCTCCTGCTCAGTCAGTCAGTGAGTCTACAAACTTTTTGACACCCTCAAACCAGGATGTCTGTTTAGGTGATTGTTTCTCGCTACTTTCGCCAGCAAACTCTTTCAACAGGTCTTTCTGTTTTCGAGTCAGATTAACGGGTGTTTCCACCGAAATTCGACAATACAGGTCACCAATACCTCCACCACGAACCTGCGTGACATCAACCCCCTTACCACGCAGTCTAAATAATTTACCGGTTTGCGTCTCTGCAGGAATTTTCAGGTTTACGCGTCCTTCGAGTGTCGGCACCTCCAGGTCCCCACCCAGGGCAGCATCAACAAAACTTATGGGTACCTCACAGTACAGATGTTCACCTTCACGTGTAAATATGGGGTGATCCTGCACCCTTACCTCAACATAGAGGTCACCTGCCGGCCCACCATTGGCGCCTGCCTCACCCTGGTCGGACAATTTAATTCTGTCACCGGTATCAACTCCAGGTGGCACTTTCACTGCCAGTGTCTTTTCTTCCTGAGCCCGGCCCTGACCCTGACACTTTCTGCAAGGATCAGAAATCACCTTTCCCCGACCCCGACATCTTGGGCAGGTGCTCTGCATCGAAAAGAATCCCTGGCGCGTCGTTACCTGGCCGACACCACCGCACTGTACGCAGTCTATAGGTGCAGAACCTTTTTTAGCACCCGAACCCAGACACTCCATACATTCGACCTGGGTCGGTATTTTGATTCTCGGGTTACTGCCACGGACGGCATCTTCGAGCGACATATCCAGGACATACTTGAGGTCTGAACCGCGATGAACACGCTGGCCATCACGTCCAGTGCTGAAAATATCGCCAAATACATCCTCAAAAATGGAACTGAAATTTCCGGATCCACTAAAACCACCAGCACCACTACCCTCGAATGCTGCGTGGCCATACTGGTCGTAAGAAGACCTTTTGCTCTGATCAGATAGCACTTCGGCAGCTTCGCTACATTCTTTGAATTTTTCTTCCGCCTCATCATCATCCGAATTTCTATCTGGATGATATTTCATTGCCATACGACGATACGCTTTCTTGATTTCCTGCTCCGAGGCATCCCGGGACAATCCAAGTACTTGGTAGTAGTCTCGTTTTGTTGTCATTTTTTTACTACTCGCAATCGTTCACACAGCAAAGCACGGACGTCCAAAGACGCCCACGCCTTCTCCCTACCCCCTAACTGCTCAGGTTACTTATTATCGTCCTTAACTTCTTCAAACTCAGCATCAACGGCGTCAGCTTCAGGGCCCGCTTCTTCACCTGCTTGTGCACCCCCGGCCTGCTCCGCCTGTTCCGCGTACATCCTTTGTGCCAGGGACGATGATGCTTCAGTCAATTTTTGTGTTTTTGCATCAATGTCAGCCTTGTCATCGCCCTTTAACGCTTCCTCAAGCTCAACGATGGCGGCTTCAATGCTGCTTTTCTCCTCATCAGCAACCTTGTCACCGGCTTCTTCAATTGTCTTCTTCGTCGCATGTATCATGCCGTCAGCCGTGTTTCTTGAGGTGATCATCTCCTCAAACTTGCGATCTTCTTCCGCATGAGATTCAGCATCTGCAACCATAGAATCAATTTCTTCATCCGATAAGCCACTGGATGCCTTGATTACAATTGACTGTTCCTTACCTGTAGCCTTGTCCTTCGCCGAGACATTCAAGATGCCATTAGCATCCAGGTCAAAACTTACCTCGATTTGTGGTGTACCTCGAGGTGCCGGTGGTATGTCGGATAAGTCAAATCTTCCCAGTGACTTGTTCTGTCCTGCCTGTTTGCGCTCTCCCTGGAGTGCATGGATCGTCACCGCCGGTTGATTATCCTCTGCTGTTGAGAACACCTGGGCTTTCTTGGTCGGAATGGTCGTATTTTTCTCGATCAATATGCTCATCACCCCACCCATGGTCTCAATGCCCAGGGACAGCGGAGTAACATCAAGCAACAAGACATCCGTCACGTCTCCCGACAATACTGCTGCCTGAATTGACGCGCCCATCGCGACCGCCTCATCGGGATTTACGTCCCGGCGGGGTTCCTTCCCAAAGAACTCCTCCACCTTCTTTTGCACCAAGGGCATACGGGTCTGCCCGCCAACCATGATGATGTCATCGACACTCGATACACTGACATCGGCATCCTTGAGTGCAACACGAAGTGGTTCCAACGTTCGGTCCACCAGATCTTCTACCAGTGACTCAAGTTTCGCCTGGGTCAATTTAATGACCAGATGCTTCGGACCAGACTGGTCAGCAGTAATATAGGGCAGATTGACCTCTGTCTGGCCACTGCTGGAAAGTTCAATCTTTGCCTTTTCCGCGGATTCTTTCAGTCTTTGTAGCGCGAGAGGGTCACCATGCAAATCCATGCCATGTTCTTTTTTGAATTCATCCGCTAGGTAGTCAATGATTCTGAGGTCAAAGTCTTCACCACCGAGGAAGGTATCGCCATTGGTAGACAACACCTCAAACTGCTTCTCCCCATCTACATCTGCGATCTCAATAATAGAAATATCGAATGTTCCGCCACCAAGATCATAGACCGCTATAGTTGAATCACCAGTCGACTTATCCATGCCATAGGCCAATGCTGCTGCCGTAGGTTCGTTAATAATTCGCTTAACATCCAGACCTGCAATGCGTCCTGCATCTTTAGTTGCCTGACGTTGTGAGTCATTAAAATAGGCGGGGACGGTAATAACAGCCTCAGTAACCTCTTCTCCGAGATAGTCTTCAGCGGTTTTCTTCATTTTGGTCAGCACTTGCGCAGAGACCTGCGGTGGTGCGATCTGTGTACCCTTAACTTCTACCCAGGCATCGCCGTTATCAGCTTTTGCAATTGCGTAAGGCACCATTTTGATGTCCCGTTGCACGACATCATCAGTAAATTGCCGTCCAATGAGCCGCTTTACAGCGAAGAGTGTATTTTGCGGGTTAGTTACCGATTGACGCTTTGCCGATTGGCCAACGAGAATTTCATCGTCGTCGGCATAACCTACAACAGAAGGTGTTGTGCGATCACCTTCGGAATTTTCAATAATCTTAGCGTCTTTACCTTCCATTACTGCGACACAGGAATTTGTCGTTCCCAAGTCAATACCAATTATCTTGCCCATTCTATAGTTCTCCGTTTTACTCGCTGGCCAGTCTTTCTGACCAATAATTCAAAATGTCTGACCCTGATATTGTTATTAATCGATGAAATTCAAGGGATCATTTGTCCACTGGCGCCTTACTGACTATCACCATGGCGGGTCTTACCAGTCGATCGTTAAGTGCATAGCCTTTCTGCACCACCGCAAAAACCGAATTTGGCTCCATATCAGGGTTCTCAACCATCGACATCGCTTCATGCAGATTCGGATCGAAGGGCTCACCGGTTGGATCAATGACATTTACGGACTCTTTTGCTAGCACATCCAGCAACAACTTCAACGTCAGCTCAACGCCCTCAATCACCGGAACGTCTTTGTCAGTTGCATTCTCCAGCGTTTTCTCAAGGCCATCGACAACCGGCAGGATATTATTGACGAATCGCTCTAAGCCAAATTTGTGGGCATTAGCGACATCTTTTTCGACGCGGCGCCTAACATTCTGCATTTCTGCTTCAGCACGCAGTGCCAAATCTTTGTATTTCTCTACTTCAGACAGTAAATGGTCCGAGTGTTCTTCAGGCTCTACTTGATTCGCCGCTGCTTCAGAGACTTCTGGTTCGACGAGTTCTTGCTCAACTTCCGGCACTTCATCAGGTGCTTCTTCTTCCGAACAGGACATTTTTTCCATCTACTCCAACTAAATTACGTCCCCCCTATATGGGGGCTCGAATTCAGTCTTCAAGGGAAGGCTTAACGTCTGGAAAAGTCCAAGGCAGCACCGAGGACGCGGGCCGTCGCATCGACAATAGGAATAACGCGATCATAAGCCATTCGTGTGGGTCCAATTACACCTAATACACCTATTTGTTCACCGTCAGCCTGATAGGGCGCCGTGACAACGGTACATTCATCAAATAATTCATATCCGGACTCTCTACCAATAAACAATTGCACGCCCTCACTGTCCAGACAACGATCCAGAAGGTGAAGGATGTCACCTTTCAGCGAAAATGCCTTGAATAGCTCCCTGATGTCTTTATGTGCCTGCTCTTCAGCCATTCTTATCAGATTCTCTTGACCGGCAACTACAAAGTCCGCTTCATCGTCATCCTCATTTGTAAATGCTTTCTCTGCCACCTCGAGGGTCGTTACCATGAGAGAATTCATGTCCTTCTGGTCATCCTTCATTGAGGCGACCAATAGCGAGCGGATATTAACCAAGGACTGCCCGTTAAAGTGACGATTAATGAAGTTGGCGGCCTCCTTGAGTTGAATATCCGTGTAGGTCTCTTTGGTGTAGATAACCCGGTTTTGTACCTCATGATCATCCAGAACAAGTATCACCAGTACGCGATTGTCGTTTAATCTCAGAAATTCTAAATGGCGCAATTGCGTCTGCTGTCGCTTCGGCAACATCACCAGGCCAGCCATATGCGTAATCTCGGATAATATCCCAGAGGCTGATTCCACGAGTTCATGGGCTGACATGTCAGGATCTAAATTTCGCGACAGGTTCTGTAAATCAAAGTTGGCAAGAGGTGCCACAGTAATAAGGCTATCAACAAAGAATCGATATCCCTTTGCCGTTGGCACTCGTCCTGCTGAGGTATGGGGTGAAATCACGAACCCGCGCTCTTCCAGATCTGCCATAATATTGCGCACAGTCGCTGGACTGACGGGTAATTCGGAATGATCTGAAAGCGTCTTTGACCCCACAGGATGACCACCTTCGATATAGTGTTCAACCAGTGTCTTTAATAGGTACTGAGCCTTTTCGCTAACCGCTGTAGTCAATTGTTAATCCCATAGGTTAAGCATTTGGAGAACATATACGGATTCCGTAATCTATTCAAAACAAATTTGCACAGGATGATTGCCTGTGTGCACAAGGTTCAGTTTAATGGGACCCTATGGATGAGTCGACCTACATGGAACCATGCTTCGTAACCTAACGATCAACAACTTCACTTTGGTTAAAGATCTCGATATCGAGACCTCAACCGGTATGTCGGTAGTCACCGGCGAAACCGGTGCGGGTAAATCGATCATGCTCGATGCCTTGTCTCTCACGCTCGGAAGCCGCGCAGATACCGCCATGATCGCCCTTGATGCAAAACGCGCTGAAATCAATGCAACGTTTGACCTCACCGCCAACGATGAGGCGCAACGCTGGTTACAAGAACGAGAATTGTCAGATGACAAAATTTGTATTCTTCGAAGGGTGCTCACAGCAGATGGCCGTTCACGGGGATTCATCAATGGCGCCCCCAGCACACTGGCCGATATGCAGGC
>JAQWMV010000164.1 GCA_029246605.1 Pseudomonadales bacterium
ACTGACTGCAGCAACCGCTTTCTACTCTGCCTGCTACAATAATAATCAAGACATAACGGCATCTCAGTAATGAGCAACACTGCAAACTTTTTTATGGGTCAGCAAGTGACCCATAAGTTATTCGATTACCGTGGCGTCATCTTTGACGTGGATCCTACATTTGCCGGCACCGAAGACTGGTATACGCAGATGGCAAAATCGAAGCCGCCCAGAGATAAACCCTGGTATCACGTGCTGGTGCATGGGGCAGACCACACTACCTATGTCGCAGAACAGAATCTTGAGACCTATGGTGGCAGCGACTATATCGATCATCCATTGTTAGCGGCCTTCTTCGATGGCTTCAATGACGGGGTCTATAGTCCAAAACGTAATTTGAATTAGTCTGTTGCGAGCGCGTTAGATGACCGATATCGATACGATACTGCCGATTGCTGATGTACTTGACGATATTCAGCGACACCTTAGCGAGCGCCATGAACTCGTACTGCAAGCGCCACCAGGGGCCGGTAAGACGACGGTAGTACCGCTGGTATTGATGGATCAACCCTGGCTGAACGGTCAGAAGATTCTACTGCTGGAGCCACGACGCATCGCCGCCAGAAACGCTGCCCATCGAATGGCTGACATGCTGGGTGAGAAACCGGGGGGCACTGTCGGTTATCGAATGCGACTAGATACCCGCGTTGGGCCTTCCACGATTATTGAGGTGATTACCGAAGGGGTATTCACGAGAATGCTACAGTCCGACCCGTCCCTCGAGGGCACTGGCCTGGTCATTTTCGATGAGTTCCATGAGCGGAGTCTTGATTCTGACCTGGGACTGGCGTTGGCACTGCATGGACGCGCACTGTTTCGTGCTGAGAAAGCCCCCCTAAAAATACTAGTCATGTCCGCTACGCTGGATAGTCAAAGGATTGCAGAGTTGTTAGCCGATGCACCGCTGGTCACCAGTGAGGGCAGACAGTTTCCCGTTGCTATTACCTACACCGGTGCCCGACAAATGCGCGACCGTATAGTGGATCGCACTATCTCCGCGGTATTGCAGGCTATTGATGAGAGTCTAGAGAGCAGCGTGTTGGTATTTTTGCCTGGCCAGGGGGAAATCAGCAGAGTCGCCGAGCGGTTAGCGGAGAAAATTCAGGATGCCAACATCAACATCAGACGCCTGTATGGCAATCTGTCTATAGAGGAGCAGCAACTAGCGATTGCACCGGAACCCGGGGGCCAACGAAAAATTGTACTGGCTACTAATATTGCTGAAACCAGTCTAACTATCCTTGGCGTTGATGTGGTGGTTGATACCGGTCTTGCCCGGGAGCCGCACTTTGACCCTAACACCGGGATGACTCGCCTTAAGACGGTATCGATTTCGCAATCTTCCTCAACGCAACGTGCCGGGCGTGCCGGGCGCCTGGCAGACGGTCGCTGTTATCGGCTCTGGTCAGAGAGTCAGCAGCTTGAGCTCGCGACGCACACGACACCGGAAATTCGCAATGCTGATCTGTCTCCTCTGGTGTTGCAGTTATTGCATTGGGGGGTCAGTGATCCCGCGGAACTTTCCTGGTTGGAAACGCCACCGACCGGGAATTGGAGCCAGGCAAAAGATCTACTGGCAATGCTGGGGGCACTGGATGCAAACAATGCATTTACTCTAACCAGGCACGGCCAGACCATGCTGGAGCTCGCGACCCATCCCCGTCTATCACATATGCTACTGCGCGCCGTCGGCGAAAAAGCCTTATTCGAAACTGCCACCTACCTCGCGGCAATTCTGTCGGACCGGGATCCCTTCACCCGTGAGACACCGGACATGTCACATCGAATCTCCGCACTCAGCGGGGAAATCAACACACAACATCGCGGCTGGGTATATCGTACCCGTGAGTTGGCCAAACAGTTTGCTAAACAACTCTCTTGTTACAGCAACACCGATACGCCAGCGCTACCTGCGACAGACTACATCGCCTATCTATTGGCCTGTGCTTACCCCGATCGAGTTGCTCGGAAACGGCATGCCGGCGGCTATCAACTCGTTAATGGCCGGAGCGCCAATCTCACGGGGCCGCATAGTATTGGTACGGCAAGATGGCTCGCTGTTGCTGAAACGGGTGGCGGTGCAAAAAGCGATGTTATTTACTCTGGGGCACCCCTCAATCCACAACTATTCGAAGGGCCCTTGGCAGATTTGGTTGATGAGGTTAGCCATGCGCAATGGGATTCGAAAGTAAATCGTTTCACTGCGGAACGGCAAAGACGCATCGGTGTTCTGGTACTAGATCGACAAACACTCGAGCCCGATGCCGAGATGAAACAGTCCGCGCTCATTGAACTCGTCCAGCAACGTGGCTTTGATCTACTGCCATGGACTAACGACTGCGAACAGTTTCGCTGCCGGGTTATGCTATTGCGCGTTGAATCGAAATCTACCTGGCCAGACTTGTCCGATGACTATCTCCTTAACCATGTTGAATGGTGGCTTGGTCCATACCTTGGGCCGATCACTGCCTTAAATGGTTTCAAGAAACTGAATGTCTTGCAGATTCTGAAATCTCTAATTACTTTCGAAGAGTTATCACTGCTCAACAAGCTTGCCCCAGAGCGCATAAAAGTGCCCTCAGGTTCAAACATAAAAATTGATTACGGTGAGAATCCGCCCGTGCTGGCGGTCAAACTCCAGGAAATGTTTGGCGTTGTAGAAACCCCCAGCATCGCCAACGGTAACATTAAGCTGCTAGTACACTTACTGTCCCCCGCCGGTCGACCACTACAGGTCACCCAGGATCTTGCCGGGTTCTGGAAAGGTTCTTACTTTGATGTAAAAAAGGAAATGAAAGGTCGGTATCCAAAACATCCGTGGCCGGATGATCCCCTGATAGCGATACCAACCAGGAAAACTCGCTAGCGTTTTTTAGCCCGCCCAAGCGCGATATTTTTTGTACCCTTGGTGCTATCTACACCGCTAACGCCATTTGGAATCATGGTAATTTTCTTGCCTGAGGCAAGATAAGCCTTTACGTCTTGTTCAAGACTTTCGCGAAGTTCGCCTGCTGTGGGGCCCGATTGTTTAGTTTTAGTCGCCATATTTCCTACCTAGTTGTAATTAATGTGTATGTACTTTATTTATTGTGCACTTACTTTAATGTACGTGACCGTGATCGAGTTCTTCCGGCGTCGCGTCACGAATACTCTCTATACTGACGTCGAATTTAAGTGTCATGCCTGCTAAAGGATGATTACCGTCTACCGTCACCTGATCACCCGTTATTTTAGTAATCGTAAAAACCTGCGGTGCTTCGCCTTCGCCACCGCCTTGAAATTGCATACCGGGCGATAGGTCGTCAACATCACCGAATGCAGATCGGGGGATATCCCGAATCAGCGCATCATCCTGCTCCCCATAGCCATCAGCCGGTGTGATAACGGCGGTCAGATCGTCGCCAACCTGTTTGCCTTCAAGCTCCCGCTCCAAACCTGGAATCAGCGAACCCGTGCCATGCAGATAGGTCAGTGGATCCTGACCTTCCGAGGAGTCCAGCGTTTCGCCTGAATCGTTCGTCAACTCGTAGTGAATGGACACGATCGAGTGTTTGCTAATCTTCATGAAATTCCTTATATCCTGAGCAATTCGAACGCTGACGTGCTCGAGGATACCGAAGGGAAGTCAATCGAGGAAACGGGTGTTGTCGAACTTGCAGGCCATTTCAAGGGGCACAATCATACAAGATTTGGACATGAATATCGACGCTAACCCGCCAAAGTGCGAATCAGCGTCTCATTCTTGCTCACATGCCATAACCGGGCACAAACCAGACAGGCTGCAGCCCCCAGACCCGAGCTGAGGCCAATCCAAAAACCATAGACCCCCATAGGATCACTAAACCAGCCAAATCCGAGCGCACTGCCAAGCGGCAGCCCGATGACCCAATAGCTGAACAACGCGATGATGAGCGGTCTTCGTGTATCTTTGTAACCACGAAGACAACCGATGGCGGTAGCCTGAGTAGCATCAAAAATTAAAAAAAACACAACAAATAGCAACAATGAGTAAGACAGCTCACGTACCACCGGATCGTTAGAAAAAATCGCTACCAAATATTCCCGGGTAGCCAGGATAAATAAGGCACCGATGATAGAAAATATTACCGTGGACACAACCGCAATTGCCGCCGTCGTCCTTGCCGGCATAATCTCACCCGCGCCAACACGGTAGCCAATACGAATTGTCACCGCCATACCCAGCGCAAAGGGCAACATGAACAGTAAGCCATTAATGTTCATAGCGATGCTGTGGGACGCGACGAATTCAGCACCGAAACGACCAATCAGTAGCGTGGTTAGTGAAAAAAGTCCGATTTCCGCGAACAGTGTCAGCCCAATCGGCACTCCGACTACTAGTAATGGCTTAATGCGCTGCCAATCCGGCCAGGAAAAATGCCGCATCCATCGAGTGTGATCAAATCGCTCACGGGAAACCACCAGTAAAATTAGGATCAGCTGCACCCACATCACAATCGCCTGAGCAACACCACAGCCCACGCCACCGAGTTCCGGTAGTCCCAAGTGTCCATGAATGAGGATATAGTTAAGCGGAATCTTACAGAGCAATGCACTGACCGCGATAATCAGGGCTGGTCGTGTATAACCGGTGCCGTCTGCTAAAAAACGCAGGCAGTAAAAGCACATCAAGGCCGGAACACCGAAGGCGGTCATCTCTAAATAGGGTATCGATACAGCCGCGGCATTCGGGTCAACACCAACAAAGCGATAGAAGGGTGCGGTGTTGATTAACACCAGGGATGCAATCAAACCGCCCAGTATTGCCATCCATAGTCCTTGCCGAAGTAATTCACCAATTTCGCTATGTTTGTTGGCACCGTTTAGCTGCGCGATGGCAGGGGTCACCGCCTGCACTACACCCATTAACAACATGGTCACTGGCCACATGACGCTGGTCGCAAGCATCACTCCGGCAAGATCAACTGAGCTATAGTGCCCCGCCATAATGACATCGGTGACACCCATGCCCATCTGTGCCAACTGTGCACCCATTAACGGCAACGCCAACAGCAGTAGCCGGCGGGCTTCGGTTCCTATGGCGCTGTGATTTACACTATGATTTGTCGTCACCTACAAGTTACGAGAACGCACTCAGTACTTCTTCATCAAACCTAACATAGTCATCGGGATTGTCCGTGACCATGCCACCGATCATTATCTCATCAACGCCGGCATCAACCATTTCACCGATTCGGTCGATGATAAAATTCT
>JAQWMV010000186.1 GCA_029246605.1 Pseudomonadales bacterium
CGCAGCTCCTGGCAGAAATAAAAAAGATCGAAGAGGACATTAAAGATGAAACAGAAAACCTCATTCTGATCAAAAACACAGTTGAAGAGACTTCAGACGAAATTGTTACCACGGCGCAATTGATTCAGCAGATTATTGATGCAATCAACGAACTCGAGGCGCAGATCGTTGCGGAATTGGGTGCTAGCAGCGACGACAGCATTGAAAAGCTAAAAGCAGAAATAAAGCGCCTTGAAGATGAAGCTGCATTGTTGGAAATCAGCATCGCTGATGATGAGGATGGCGGTAAGAACCTTCGAACATTTGTCGGTCAGGGCGACCGTCAGTACCTGACCGGACTGAAGGTCGGTGGAGAAAATATCCTCATCCTGCTCGACAGCTCAGCCAGTATGCTGGACAAAACAATCGTCAATATTGTACGCACCAGGAATCTTTCCGATGAAGACAAGAAGCGTGCAGAAAAATGGCAAAGAGCGGTACGTACTATTGAGTGGGTCACCGCCAATCTTCCTAGAGATACAAACTTCCAGCTTTATACCTTCAATACCGAAATTCAGGCTGCGATTCCGGAAAAGGAAAACCAATGGCTCGAAACCAAGAATCGTGAGCAGGTGGACCAGGTCATCGACTACGTTAAATCAGTGATCCCCGGTGGCGGCACATCTCTACATCATGCCTTTGCCAGCGCACGAAATCTCAAACCACAACCGGACAACATATTTCTTATTGTTGATGGTCTGCCAACCCAGGGCTTTGATGAACCCAGAGGTACGGTTATCTCTAGTCAGGAGAGAAATGAATTGTTTGTCAGCAGCATCTCGCAGATACCGATTGACTCTCCGGTCAATATCATTTTGTTTCCCATGGAGGGCGATCCACTTGCCGCAGCCTCCTATTGGCGACTTGCACAGATTACCGGCGGATCTTTCCTCGCACCGTCTGAAGACTGGCCATAATGAAAACCAAACGTAGAGAGATTGAAGGCGTCAGCCTGTCGTTCCTCGATGTCATTAGTTGCGGCTTCGGCGCGCTCATTTTGCTGCTAGTGCTGACCAAAGTTTTTGAACCGGTTATCCTGGAAGACACCATCGAAAATTTAGAGGGCTATCTCGCAGCTTTGCAGGATGACCTCTTTAATCTTCGTGGAGAAACCCGGGATATCAACCGGGAGATGATCCGCAAAGAAGACCTGCAAACTGAGGAAGTGCAACGCTTAACGAGCTTGCGTTCAGATTTAGAAGCATTGCAATCACAATTCGACACTGTGGTCACCAAAACCAAGGTAAACGAGACCATAGAGGGCCGGTTAACACAGGCTAAACAATCGCTAACTGAGGAAATGCAGCGCTTACTGGCGGACTATAGGCGTAGCGCTGAAGACGATACTATCGGTGGGATCCCCGTCGATAGTGAATATGTCATATTCATTATTGACACCTCAGGCAGCATGTATGCCAACGCTTGGCCACTGGTTATTCAGAAAGTTTCGGAAACGCTCAATGTTTATCCCCGGCTCAAAGGTATTCAGGTGATGAACGATATGGGCAATTATATGTTCTCCCAATATGCTAACGCCTGGATTCCGGATACTGCCGCTCGCCGGGGTGCCATCATTGATCGCCTGCGAACCTGGAATGTATTTAGCAATTCGAGTCCAGTAGAGGGCATTACCAAAGCCATCTCGACGTTCTATAAGCCAGGACGGAAAATTAGCCTCTACGTCTTCGGCGATGACTTCACAGGGAGATCGGTGGAGCAGGTCGTCAACATTGTGGATCGAATTAATCGCAAAGACGCCGAAGGAAATCGTTTGGTACGTATTCATGCCGTGGGATTCCCGGTGCTGTTCTCCCTACCCCCTCGTTACCAGGCCTCGGCAATCCGCTTTGCCATTCTGATGCGTGAACTCTGTATTCGTAATGGCGGAACTTTCGTTGCGTTGAACGACTTTCGTTTATTCTAGGAATCTACCAGTTCAACCGTACAGTGTAGGTTAACGACACCTCTTCAGACTTGCCCAAGTCAAGGGAATACACACGAGTCGCGCTATCCACTTTAAGGAAGCCGTGAATTTTTATTCTAATGGCATTACTGGGCCCGACTGGGACAGCTATCCGATATTGGCCTTCCCAGAGATACCGACCGTTGACGTCAAGCTCCTGGACCAACCACATGAACCGAGTGTTGGTGCGGGCGAAGCCACCTAGGGGCCAACGCCCGCGGCTATCAGCAATGCAACTTTTGACGCGACTACAGTCCGCCTGCGTGACATGCTTTTTACGTCAGAAAGATTACGCAGCAACGCCTTGAGTTGATCCGTCCGCTTGCTGGTATACTTCGCTCTTTCGATTTTGGGGAGGACCTATGGTCGCAGCCAAAGATTTTGATCGTTCGATCGATGATGTCGGTAACATACTTTGCATGGAACATGTCAATGTGACGGTCCCCGACCAGACACTGGCAACGTATTTTTATGTCAACGGACTCGGCTTCACCCGCGATCCGTACATCGATTTCGGGCCGTTCAACGTGTGGATTAACGTTGGCAGTCAACAGTTTCACTTGCCAACTAAAGAACCTCAGGTTCTGCGTGGTCATACTGGCGTCGTGGTGGCTGATCTGGACGCGCTCGAAAAGCGTCTGACCTCAGTGAGTTCCCGGCTTAAGGACACAAAATTTGCTTTTTCGCGCAACCGCGAATCAATATCTGTCACCTGCCCCTGGGGTAATCAAATTAAATGCTACGCCCCTGGAAAATTTGGAAATATGAAGCTTGGTATTCCCTACGTAGAATTCGATGTACCCGTAGGCACCTGCCCTGGAATCACCCGCTTCTATGAAAAAGTTTTTAATTGCACCACGACGCTGCGAAAAAAATCCTGTGAAATCAATGTCGGTCGTGGTCAGACTCTGCGCTTTCGAGAATCAAAGAAAAAAGTGGACTACGACGGTCACCACATCGCAATCTACGTCGTAAACTTTTCTGAACCGCACAGTTACCTAAAAAAGAAAAATCTGATTACCGAGGAGTCTGACGCTCATCAGTATCGTTTTCTGACGATTATCGATCCTAAGTCGGGAAAGAAGTTGTTCGATATCGAACATGAAGTTCGCAGTTTACACCACCCGATGTACGAACGATTTCTGGTTAATCGCAACGCGTCGCAAACTTTCTTTAACTACCAGCAGGGCCGGGACGCATTCGTCCCATAGCTGCAACAACACACAACTAAGGTTCCCTATGTCCATACCTACCATGCGCCGTGCCTATGGCTTAAAAATCCTGAATGCTCGACATGCTGAAGTTCGACGTCTTAAACGCGAGGGCCACGTTCCAGATATCCACGGCAACAAGTTCTGGAATTCAAGCTTTCTGATTATGGACCATCTGAAGAAACATCCCTTGAAAAAAACTACTCGCATTCTGGAAATCGGTTGTGGCTGGGGTTTGCTCGGTCTGTACTGCGCCAAAACCTATGGCTGCAAAGTACACGGCATAGACGCCGATGCGCAGGTATTGCCTTATTTGCAACTACATGCGGATATCAATGGTGTGAAGATGACTTCGGAGAGAAAGAATTTTGAGCAGCTAACCGTAGCGTATCTATCACAGTTCGACCTCATCCTTGGCGCAGACATCTGCTTTTGGGATGACATGACAGGCATCCTGTTTAACCTGATTAATCGCGCGAAACGTGCAGGTGTTGAAGAGGTTATCATCTCGGACCCCTGCCGCTCGCCATTTACAGCACTAGCAGAAAAAACGGCGGAAAAATTCACCGCGGTTGCATTAGAACAAAGTTTCCTAAAGAGACCCGTACGCGCCTCCGGTGAGGTTTTGATTATTCGACCAAACGAGACAAGTACCTAGAGAAGAGGCAACATAATGGCAGAAGACATGAACTTGCTCGACGTAATTTACAACTGCCGTGCCATGCGCCGTCTTGATAGCCGAGAAGTCCCAGAGGAACTTCTGGTCAAATTGATAGACGCTGCAAATCAGGCCCCTTCTGGCTCCAATATGCAAAACGGTCGCTGGCTTGTGGTCCGTGACCCCAAGATTAAGCAACAACTTGCGGAGTTAAACCGCATCGGTGTCGAAGCCTACATGGGATTTAACGCTGATCTGTCCAATGGGTTGCCCCATCAGTCAGCAGATAAACGCAGCAAGATGATAAATGCCGTTCTCTGGCAAATGGAACACATGCATGAGATTCCTGCATTGGTTATTGCCTGCTTAGAATTTGGCACCAAGGTAAATCAGGATATGATATCCACAAATGGTGGTTCAATATGGCCTGGGATACAAAATTTACTACTTACAGCGCGCGCACTGGGGCTCGGTGCAACGCCGACAACGCTCGCACTCAGCAACTATCAGGCAGTATCTGAAGTTTTAAATCTACCTGATACCATGGCAGCCTGTTGCCTGATCCCAGTAGGCTATCCGACCGGTAAATTTGGCCCCGTAAGCCGCAAACCGACGTCCGAAATCATGTGCTTTGAACAATGGCAATAAGAGGAGAACACCTATGACCATGCAACAAACCCCGTTGTTAATGTCTAGAATTCTGGGCCGTGGTGCCGGGCTTGATCCCAACGAAGAAATCGTCACGCTCCTGGCAGGCGGTACTCACCGACAAACGCTACAAACCACCTGGCAAAGAGCCAATCAGCTGGCAGCAGCACTAACAGCGCACGGCATTAAACAAGGTGATCGCGTTGCCAGCTTTATGTGGAACAACTACCGACATCTGGAGCTCTATCAGGCAGTACCATCAATGGGCGCGGTGTTGCACACCCTCAACATTCGTTTAAGTCCAACAGATCTCACCTATATTATTAACCATGCCGAAGACCGGATTATTTTCATCGATGAAGACCTGCTACCTTTGCTAGAACCATTGATTGACTCCATCCCCTCTGTTGAAATGTTGATAATATGTTCACATGGAGAAGGTGGAGAAACCAGCTTTTCGAATACCCTGGACTATGAAGACTTTAT
Organism: Pseudomonadales bacterium; assembly: GCA_029246605.1. Taxonomy (GTDB): domain Bacteria; phylum Pseudomonadota; class Gammaproteobacteria; order Pseudomonadales; family Azotimanducaceae; genus UBA7455. The sequence goes on from JAQWMV010000186.1 coordinate 5,006, forward strand.
TGATGGGCAACCGAATAGTTACGCCTGGCCCAATATCGATGAAAATGCCCCGATGGGCCTTTGTTATACCAGCGGCACCACCGGCAAACCCAAAGGTGTGCTGTACACCAACCGCTCGACTTATCTGCATACCATGAGTCAAGCAATGACTGACTCAATGAACCTATCTGCGCTCGATGCCGTCTGTGGCATTGTGCCAATGTTTCACGCGATGGGTTGGGGGCTGCCGTTTACAGCTTCCATGCTTGGTTGCAAACAAGTGATGCCGCATCGCTTCATGGACGCGCCTCGCCTGGTGCAGTTAATGGCCGATGAAGAGGTCACTATCTCTGCGGGTGTACCCACCATTTGGCAAGGCATTAAATCCGTGGTCACTGACAATCCGAACAAGCATGATCTATCAAAACTTTCACGTCTGACCTGTGGTGGTTCAGCACCACCGGTATCCATGAGCCGTTGGTACTGGGACACACTTGGCATTGAAGTTGTTCAGGGTTGGGGAATGACTGAAACTAATCCACTCGGCACGCTATCTAGAAAGGTAGCAAAGCGTTCTCACCTGGGTCTCACAGAAGACCAGCAGTTCGAGAACATTGCCAAAGCTGGACTACTGATGCCGGGCCTTGAGCTGGAAATTGTGGATGAATCCTGGAATCCACTACCCCATGATGGTGAAGCGGTGGGAGAGCTTCTGATCCGTGGTCCCTGGATCTGTTCCAGTTACTTCAACGACCCACAGCCGGAGAAATTTCACGATGGCTGGCTGGTAACCGGAGACGTTGCCAAAATCGACCCGGAACAGTATTTAATCATCGCTGACAGATCGAAAGATCTCATCAAGTCGGGCGGAGAGTGGATATCTTCGGTGGATGTCGAAAACCACATTGTTTCTCTCGAGGGCGTTGCCCAGGCTGCAGTCGTTGCTCAACCACATCCGAAATGGGATGAAAGACCGGTCGCACTTGTCATTCTGTCGCCCAATGCCAATGTCACCAGCGACATGATTCTTGAGCACTGCGCTGAAATATTCGCGAAGTGGCAGTTACCGGATGAGATCATTTTTGTTGCTGAAATTCCTCAAACCTCAACCGGCAAGATCGATAAAAAGACCATACGCGCAAATCTCGAAACTGAAAATTACGCGTTACCGGATTTACGCTGAACCATCCGCAAGGATCATATCACTAGCTTTTTCCGCGATCATAATCGTCGGCGCATTGGTGTTGCCACCAATCAACGTCGGCATCACAGAAGCATCAACGACTCGAAGTGACTCGGTACCACGTACGCGCAGTCTTGCGTCCACGACTGCCATATCATCGTGGCCCATTTTGCAGGTACCCACCGGATGATAGATCGTCTCTGCATGCTGTCGGATAAATGCCGCTATTTCCTCATCCGTTTGTGCTTCTCTGCTCGCCTCATACTCCTCGCCCAGTAAAGGGCGAAAGTGTGCAGTCTCGAAAATTTTGCGCGCTACTTTCACGCCTGCTACTAACGCAGCCAGATCGGCTGGGTCACTCAAGTAGTTCGCTTTAATCACCGGTTCGTCCAATGGATTATCGGAAGCAAGTAGAATCTCACCGCGACTTTCTGGACGCAGTTGACACACATGAATAGACAATCCGGGATCCGGCATTCGTTTTCGGCCGTGATTTGCAACCATCGCTGGCAGGAAATGTAGCTGGAGATCAGGAATCTCTAATTCGTTGCTGCTTTTGATGAAGCCACCCGCGGCGACCGGGCTTTCTACCGCCGGACCATCGCGAAGGATCATATAACGCAGCATGACCAGTATCATTTGAGGCAGGCTGGAAAACCGCGACATCGATAATTTGGGATCAATGCAGTAGCGCTGAACGATAATATCCAGGTGATCCTGCAAATTTTGTCCAACCCCATCCAAATGATGGAGACACTCAATATCAACACTTTGCAGATGCTCCGGATTTCCAATTCCTGATAGCTGCAGCAACTGGGGAGACTGCACTGCACCGGCACACACCAACACTTCCTTGCGCGCAACAGCCTGGATCTGTTCACCATCCTTTTCATAGGTCACACCGACCGCTTTCTTACCATCAAGATCAATACGTAGCGTAAGGGCTCGGGTAACCACGTTAAGATTTTCTCGATCAATAATAGGCGTTAAATAAGCATCGGCTGCGCTACACCGCTTTCGCCCCTTTTGGGTCATTTGAAAAGGTCCAATGCCTTCCTGTTCTGCACCGTTAAAATCTGAGTTCAGAGTGTAACCTGCTTCAACACCGGACTGAATGAAGTGTTCGTGAGCCGGTAGACTGGATTCATAGTCTTTGACATTGAGTGGGCCACCAGTACCGTGGAAAGCATCGGCACCACGCTCGTTATGCATAGCGCGCTTAAAATAAGGCAGCACTTCCTCATAGCTCCAACCTTCGTTACCTAGCTGCCGCCACCGATCATAGTCCGCCGCATGGCCACGGATATAAATCATACCGTTAATAGAACTGGACCCACCGAGGACTTTTCCGCGAGGCCAATATAGCCGTCGGTTATTGAGAGCAGGCTCAGCGGCGGTATCAAACGCCCAGTTTTCTGTTCGTGAAGCCAGTAACCTAACAACACCGGCGGGCATATGGATAAAGGGGCTGGTATCCGCACCTCCTGCTTCCAATAGCAACACCTGATTGTTTTCAGACAATCGATTTGCTAGAACGCAACCCGCAGATCCAGCACCGACGATAATATAGTCATACACAAAAAGAGACCTCAATCTATAATTCTGCTTTAATGCTGGGCTTTTTACTGCTAGATAACAATCTGTATTTAATGAGGAATACCATGCCCGAGTACCACGTTGTTGCCGCCTGTTCAGAATTGCCTGACGAGGGTCAGATGCATGTTGAATTGAATGGCAAAGAGATTTTGCTGGTCAAACATGACGGCGCGTTCTACGCCATAGATTATTACTGTAGCCATGAAATGTTTTCCCTGGAAGGCGGAGACGTACACGAGGGCTGTATCACCTGCCCTTACCACGGCGCCGAATTCACGCTCGACAATGGTTCAGTCCAGGCCGCACCAGCATGGGAATCCATCGCGACCTATCCCCTTAAAGTGGAAAACGACACTATCTCAATCTCGGTGCAAGGATGACCGATCCGGCAAAAGATGTAGTACGCATACTCGATCTCGAGAGAATCGAGGACAATCTATTTCGCGGCCAGAACGAAGAACGGAAATATAGCCGGCTATTTGGCGGCCAGGTTTTGGCACAGGCATTGGCCGCTGCCTACAGAACTATTGCAACGGACCGACCCTGTCATTCCCTACACGGCTACTTCCTTCGTCCTGGAGACACCGAGAGGCCCGTACTCTATGAGGTAGATGCCATCCGTGATGGTAGAAGTTTTACCACTCGCAGCATCAAAGCAATCCAGAATGGCGAAGCCATTTTCAGCATGGATGCCTCTTTTCAAATAAAGGAGCCAGGCATGTCGCACCAGGCGGACCTTATCGATCACCTTCCGGGGCCGGCAGCGTTGGAAGACGACTACGAAGCGGGTCTGCGTAAATGGGGCAAGAAAGCAATGGCCAACCGGAAACGGCCGTTCGAGGTGCGAACTGTAGCCAAAGTCGGTTACAACAAAGGGGCATCCTGGCTCAGATTCAGAGGTGACACGGCCAATATGAGTGAAACCGAGCATCAACTTCTGCTGTCTTACGCCTCAGATATGAGTCTCATTTCAACCGCAATGATTCCTCATGAATTCCCAAAAGATGAGCGGCCCAAAATGCAGATCGCAAGCCTTGACCATGCCATATGGTTCCATCAGTCTTTTTCTGTCGGGCAATGGTTGTTGTATTTACGCGATACACCCTCTGCTGCTGGTGCCCGTGGCTTTACGCGAGGCGAGTTCTATACTGAGGAGGGCACCCTCGTTGCTTCTGTCATGCAGGAAGGCCTGGTCCGAATCAGGTAGTTTTGTCCTCTATTTCTTCAAGCGGTAATTCAACTTCGGCGCCATCGGCATCATTCAGGTTTTGAGGGTTATTGGGCCTTGGGGATTCGGCAGAATCATCATCTGGTGATTTCGCCATATTTTTCGCTCCTCGCTGTAAGACGCATATACTATATGCCATGACTATACGAATACCGCATACTCTCTCCGATGGTGTCGGTCGCTCTCCGGAAGGTGCAGCATCGCTAGCAACACTTGCAGATCGCATCAGCGTTGCCAGCGCCCGTTGGGAAATAGAGGTCGCTGGCCTATTTGTAGATGAAGCCAGTTGTTCCTGGGTAGCGCCTTGCCGACAGTCAAATGGTGCACCCTCTGTACTCAAAATAAGCTTCCTCAGTCCCGAATCCTTTCATGAAATTCATGGTCTGGCTTTTTGGGATCCGACCCTACAGTGCGATTAATTGCCTTTGATAAACCGAGTAACTCCATGCTCCTCGAACAGTGCATGCCAGGAACACCCCTGCGGACTCTTCCAGAAGCTGAGCAGGACGAAGTCATCGCCAGTATCCTGCAACAACTGTGGCGTTCACCTGAACCACTGTCGGTATTCCGACCACTCTCGGACATGATGGAATCCTGGGCCAGCGAGACAGAATCTGAACTTCACTTAAGACCTGACCTGAAACTCGCGCA
>JAQWMV010000201.1 GCA_029246605.1 Pseudomonadales bacterium
ATGAAGATATTGTTGATACTAACGGGGAAGTGCTCTCCATTGTGGTAAATCATGATTTCAAACCTGAAAGTAAGCTGGTAAATCAGAATGCGAACCGACTTTATCAGGATGTCAAAATCGAATTATTTCTGCATCGTTTGATTGAGGAAGCGGATATCTATTCAGACTTTTATGACACTAATGATCTTCATAAATTGGCTGAACAGCTGCGAGCATTATGATTGATTTTTGTATTGTGGGCGCACAGAAATCGGGAACAACAGCTTTAGCCCATTTCCTCGATCAGCATCCAGCGATTGCCATGAGTCGTCCAAAGGAGGCGCATGTATTCGATGCGCCAGGTTATGATCATTCAACGATTGATACGAAGTACACGCCTTTTTTCGAGCAAGCGGCTGAAGGTCAACTAAAAGGAGACGCGACGCCAATCTATTTGTTTTGGCAGGATGTGCTTGAGTCGTTGGCCGCGTATAACAAAAAGTTAAAGGTTATTGTATTACTAAGAGACCCTGTAGATCGCGCGATCTCCCACTATAAGATGGCAAAGGAACGAGGGGATGAATACTGGCCATTATGGCGGGCTTTGCTAGCAGAGTCGGGTCGATTAAAAGCTGATACAGAGCCTAAAGCATTGGAATCGACAACCCGGCTGCATTCTTATCGACACAGAGGATACTACAGCCATCAGCTCTTGAATGTGTATAAGAGCTTCCCGGAAGAACAGGTGCTGATCCTGCCCATGAATAGACTCATGCATGAACACCAGCAAACGATGCAACAAGTGTTTTCTTTTTTAGGGGTCGATTCAGACGTTCAAGTTGCCCATGAAGTAGTTTTCAGTAGTGGTGAAACGACGAGCCGATATCCCTTTAGCCGGCTCTTACTGAAGCTGTGCTTTCTGCTAGAATACCGCCGGCTAAGACAGTATCTGGATCTCCGGTAAGGACGCTCGCTATGACAGCGCATATGTTTTCCGCGTTAGAAAAGCATAAAACATTAATCAAGCAACTGCTGGTTCGCGAGATCAGTTCGCGTTACCGCGGATCGATTATGGGTATCGTGTGGTCGCTGGTAACGCCTATTCTGATGCTAGGTATTTACACTTTTGTATTCAAGTACATTTTCAAGGCGAGGTGGACGGTGCCGACCGCTGATGGAGAAGTGCTGAGCTTCGCGATGATTCTTTTTCTTGGCATGCTTATTCATGGCATGATTGCAGACATTCTGATGCGATCCCCAGGGCTTATTGTCGAGAACGTCAACTTCGTTAAGAAGGTGGTGTTTCCTCTTGAGACGCTGTCCTGGGTGACGCTTTTCTCGACTATATTCAACTTCGTTATTGGTTTTTTTCTGCTCCTGGGATTTGTCTATATCGAACTGGGGCAGATTCCAGTGACTGCATTGTTGGTACCCGTCATTCTCTTGCCTTACTTTCTATTGCTACTAGGTGTGTCCTGGTTACTTGCTGCATTAGGTGTATACGTAAGGGATATTCAGCAGATTTCTGGAACACTTGCCACGTTGTTGCTGTTCCTCAGTCCTGTTTTCTATTCGATATCGATACTCCCAGACAAGCTGCAGCTTCTAATTCGGTTCAATCCGATTACGGTCATTGTGGAGGCCTGCCGCAGTGTGGTGATCTTTGGTGAGCAGCCAAATTATTATTACCTGACCGTCTACTCTGTTGTTGCGCTGTTTGTAGCGGTCCTAGGCTTTACGTTATTCAATCGCATGCGGCGCGGTTTTGCGGATGTGCTGTAGACCATGATCAAAGTCGATGCTATATCCAAAACCTACAGAGTGTGGACATCCCCGCTGTCACGCCTACTGGTATCGTTGGCGCACCGTTGTCTACGCCCGCTTACACCAGATATTTATGAGGGAATTTATTCCCGTCACTGCACAGAAATAGAGGCGCTGGGTGATGTTAGCTTTCATCTAGAGCAGGGCGATAGCCTGGGTATCATCGGGCTAAATGGGAGCGGTAAAAGTACACTGCTGCAGATTGTGGCAGGGACATTGCAGGCGACGTCGGGCAGGGTTGATGTCAATGGCAGGGTGGCCGCACTACTGGAACTTGGCAGCGGCTTTGACCCAGAGTTTACCGGCAGGGAAAACGTCTATCTGAATGCTGCCATACTTGGCCTTGATGCGGCGCAGATAGAAGCATGTTATGAGGACATCGTACGCTTCGCGGATATCGGCGATTCGATCGACCGCCAGGTAAAGACATACAGCTCCGGGATGTTGATTCGTCTTGCCTTCGCTGTGCAGGTGCATGTTGACCCAGACATACTGATCGTTGATGAGGCTCTTGCAGTAGGCGATGCTAGGTTTCAGGCAAAGGCGCTAAACAAGTTAGAGGAGATATTATCCCGTGGCACGACCTTGCTGTTTGTGGGCCACGATTTGAATACGGTGAGGTCATTCTGCCATCGCGCGATACTGCTGCATGGGGGGCGCATGCTGAGCGATGGTCTGCCGGATGAGGTCATAGCGGACTACCTGAAACTGGTGCAGTCGCAGCAGTTAGAGGACACATCGAATGTTGAGTCGAAATCCGTGACCAACGGTTTCTCCGTCGACAACTATATGGTCAATCGAGCCGAGATAGATGGCTACGGTGATCATGCGGAACTAAGCTATGACAGTGCCATAGATATCAGGCTAAATCTTAGTCTAGGCAATAGTGCTGCCGCGCCATTTCTGATTCTCGACATCATCGATCAAAAGGGTTTACAGCTATCGGGAAAGCGCATTCCGATACCCTGTGAACAACACGAGACTGACAAAATATCTATTCGAATAAATCTGCGTTGTTGCTTCCAGCAGGGGTTGTACCGATTTCGTTTTCGCATTGTCGATGCTCCGAGTATTGATCAGACTCGATTACTCAGCCGTCAGGACGATCTGATTTCTCTAAACATGGTCGAGGATATGCGTGAAAAATTCACAGGCTTGTTTCCAGTGCCGATATCTTTCGAATGGTCGGAATCATTGTGAAAAAACAACAGGCGATTTTGATCCTTGGGATGCATCGCAGTGGTACATCTGTATTGAGCCGTCTGTGTAATCTTTCCGGTGCCTATCTTGGCGAGAGTGTAATCGAGCCGGCTGCCGATAATCCAAAAGGATTCTGGGAAAACAAGGACATCGTGCTGCTGCATGATGAATTACTGGAACAGTTGAACCGGCAATGGGATACGACCATGCCACTACCGAATCGTTGGTGGGATTCTCCTAAGATCGCGGCTACAAAACAGAAGTTAATCGATTTCCTGAGGGATGAGTTTGGCGATAAGCCGTTATGGTTGGTTAAGGATCCTAGGGTCTGTTTACTGATTCCGATATGGTTGGATGTGCTTGAGGAACTAAACGTCGCGCCGCATTTCCTGATTGTAAACCGGTCTCCAGAGGAGATCGTAGAATCTCTTCAGAAACGTAATGACATGCATCGTGATGCCTGTCATCTGCTTTACCTGCACCATTACCTAAGTGCTGAATACTGGTCCAGGCAGTTTCCACGTTCGGTGGTGAATTATCACGATATTCTGAAGGACTGGCATACGGTTCTTATCGATATTTCAAAAGCGGCGACCATTGATTGGCCCATCCAGGCTTGGGATGGCGTTAAGGGCATTGCCGACGTTGTTGATAGCGATCTTCGTCATTACGAACATGAAGACTTTGATCGCAGCGATGAACTGTCGAATCTGGTGGGCAGTGTAAGTGATGCACTGCTGGCGATGGCAACCGGAAGACAAGTTGAGGGAAGTCACATCAGGGCGTTGGATGCGGTGAGTGAAAAACTCAATCTTTTCGAGCGGGTGTTGGCGCCTTGGCAGAGTCAGATTGAATTGCAGGTCAGTGCATTACGTGAGTCCACTAATGAACTGGTTATTGAAAGAGAGCGTTATCAATCGGTGCAGAAGGAACTTCGTAAGGTTGACTCGGCTCGCATTAAGTTTTTAGAGGAAAATAAAAAACTAGAAGCCGTGCGTCTGGAGTATCAAAACGAACAAGTTATCGAAAGAGAGCGCTATCAATCCGTA
>JAQWMV010000204.1 GCA_029246605.1 Pseudomonadales bacterium
TCCCGTGATTTTTCTGTGTCTCTTTATAGGTTCATTGATAGATCTGTCCCTAAAGTTGAACCGCTACTTTGATGAGATCGTATGTATGGATCTGGACTAAAATCGCGACGCCGATCGCGTATTCACCTTATCGCAAACCGGTCAAAATATTATGTTGTTTATTCCCGATGCTGGGGCCGGGTATCTGCTCCCTGGACTGTCTGGTGAAAAGAGATTACGTGAGTGATACCAGGGTTTTACCTGCTATCCCAATATTGTATCGGTTGGTACATTTACGATGCCTAGTGCTGCAGCATTAATTGCAGGCGCTGCTTATACGCCGGTCAGGATAAATGCGGACAACTCAAAACTGATAAGCGAACATCTTAGCGACGCGTATAACTGGCTTGCCACAACTCTCGCTGCTCACGAATACGAAAGTGTTTTTATTCACCACAAATGGATGATCTGTGCTGATATTGCCCACACCAAGAAGTGTACTTCGAGTATTTCTGACATCACTAAACTGTCCGAGCGGGACCGTCTGGCAGTAGATGATCAGGGAATCGACGGTATGACAATTGCTGATTTTTCTATATTCAAAGTGTTGCCAGTGTCATTGAAATCACATTTTTACGATAGCGAGTTTTTTAGGTTTGCCCTCAGTAGGGAGGCGCAGTTAGCAATAGCGACTAACTACCGTTATGAAGAATTTCTGTATCTCAGTCATCCAAGTGACTTGAGTGAGGTGGCAAACCAATTTATCCATATTTGGAGTGGTCAGTTGGTCGGGCGGTTTGGATTGAATGAACAATGCGACGCGCTTCAACGATCAGTCAATGATCTCTACGCGATGGAATCGAGAGTAAATTCTACGCGATGTGTTTTGTATGTGCTTGCGACCTGGTTTGACTGGATGAAACGAAACCAGGTATTTGATAATACAAAAATTATTATTGTCGCTGATCACGGCGCTCATGATTACTGCAACAACTGGGTTCGCGGTGCAGTGAATCCCATTTTGCTCGTTAAAGATTTTAATTAATCTGAACCACTCCAGACTTCTAATATATTGATGCAGAATAGCGATGCCGCGGCAATCACTTGTGAGTCCCTTGCTTCGTGTACGGATGTCTTGCCGGGTCCAACAATAAACCTAGTGCAGGATAGAGTTGCAACTTAATACCATACAACGTACGGCAATAGAGAATTCATACGCAGCAGCAAACAGTTTAAGATAAAAGGCTCCTTTGAAATCACTGGCGACGTTTGGGATGACCCCAGGTTCGACTTCAAAGGTATAGTGAATTCGATAGCACCTGCTACTCATTAATACCTATGTGAACCAGAACAGAGGACTTTTGAGCTTTTATCAAATGATGCTAAGTAATAAAATTTAGAACATTCAAATTACAACGCAATAAGCAGGCATCGATTTGAAAACTAAAGCAACGATCATTGAAACATCGATTGCACCCGGGGATCTAGCGCAACTTTGTAATAGTATCGCAGCGGAAATGCGTTCCCAGGGTCGCCTGGACATAAACGTTCTTGAAATCGTTGCATTTGAGGTTACCAAGTAGAACGTAAAAGCGCTGGTTTTATACCTTAGAGATGAAGTCTGCCTTGGTAATTCACTGTCAGTGGCCTGCAAACAACACCCAGAGATTTTTGACGAATATTTTTGTGCCAAGATCGACGATGCAGAGAGGCGAGGAGGTAGTGATTTT
>JAQWMV010000005.1 GCA_029246605.1 Pseudomonadales bacterium
TGGTTTTAGACAAGAGGTAGAAAGAGGTGGTTTGTCTTCTTACCCCCATCCATGGCTTATGCCAAACTACTGGCAGTTTCCGACTGTATCAATGGGGCTGGGACCGCTACAGGCGATTTATCAGGCCCACATTATGAAATATCTTGGGTTTCGAGGGCTGAGTGATCCAGCTGATAGGAAGGTATGGTGTTTTATTGGCGATGGTGAAATGGACGAGCCAGAATCCCAGGGTGCCATCGCCATGGCTGGCCGGGAAGAACTCGATAATCTGATATTTGTTGTCAATTGCAATCTACAACGGCTAGACGGGCCGGTCAGGGGTAACGGCAAGATCATTCAGGAATTGGATGGGATGTTCCGCGGTGTCGGCTGGAATGTGATCAAGGTCGTCTGGGGACGATTGTGGGATCAGCTTTTTGAGAAGGATAAATCTGGGCTCCTGCAACAGCGCATGGATGAGGCTGTAGATGGAGATTATCAGAACTACAAAAGTCGCGACGGCGCATATACACGCGAACATTTTTTCGGTAAATATCCTGAAGTACTTGAATTAGTCGAGGATTTGACTGATGAAGATATCTATCGTCTTAATCGAGGCGGTCACGATCCCTACAAGGTTTATGCGGCGTACGCTGCTGCCGCTGCCCATAAAGGACAACCGACCGTCATCCTCGCCAAGACAGTTAAAGGTTATGGGCTAGGACCAGCTGGTGAGGCGCAGAATTATACCCATGCAGTGAAGAAACTGGATGTTGAAGCGCTCCGTGATTTCAGAGACCGATTCGATATTCCGATATCCGATGATGAACTCGAGAGTGTGCCGTACTACCGCCCGCCAGAAGATAGTACTGAGATCCGTTATCTCAAAGAACGTAGGTCTGCGCTTGGTGGTGAGATGCCAAGTCGCAAAACGGATTTTGACCGCCTTAAGATCCCATCGCTTGATGCGTTCGAGAATGTTACTGCCGGGAGTGGTGATCGCGAAATATCGACAACGATGGCTTTTGTACGCATTCTCTCAGCATTGATAAAAGACGAAAACCTGGGAAACCTCGTTGTGCCGATTGTTCCAGATGAAGCAAGAACATTTGGCATGGAGGGCATGTTTCGACAGTTGGGGATTTACTCTTCAGTGGGTCAATTGTACGAGCCTACCGATACAGGTCAGATCATGTACTACAGGGAAGATCAAGATGGCCAGGTGATCGAGGAGGGCATCAATGAGGGTGGCGCCTTTGCAGCCTGGTTAGCCGCAGCAACCTCCTACAGCAATAATGGTGTGACGCTCGTCCCTTTTTACATTTACTACTCTATGTTTGGTTTTCAGCGGGTTGGGGATTTGTGTTGGGCTGCTGGAGATTTACAGGCCCGTGGATTTCTGTTGGGAGGCACCGCTGGGAGAACCACGTTGAACGGTGAAGGACTCCAACATCAGGACGGGCATAGCCACATTTTGGCGTCAACGGTACCAAATTGCGTGTCCTACGATCCAACCTACGCTTATGAGTTGGCGGTTATCATTCATCACGGTCTGCAGGTCATGTATGTCGATCAACGCGCATGTTACTTCTATATCACCGTGATGAATGAGAATTATATGCATCCGCCGATGCCGGATGGCTGCAGCGAGGGCATCGTCAAAGGTATGTACCTGCTCAAGAAAAACAGCAAGCGAACTTCTAAGAAAGTCGTACAGTTATTGGGTTCAGGTACTATTTTAAGAGAAATTCAAGAGGCTGCCGTACTCTTGGAGGCGTTTGGTGTTTCTGCCGATATCTGGAGTGTGACCAGTTTCAACGAACTTAACCGGGAAGGCGATGCGACGGCCAGGTGGAATATATTGCATCCGGAAGAGCAGCCTCGTTTAAGCTATGTCGAAGAGTGTCTTGGACCCACTAAAGGCCCGGTGATTGCGGCGACGGATTATATGAAGAGTTATGCGGATCAGATCCGAGAGTATGTCGGTCGCCGATATACAGTCCTCGGCACTGACGGCTTTGGGCGCAGTGACACGCGGGAAAGGCTACGTCACTTCTTCGAAGTTGATAGGCATTTCATTGCTGTAGCGGCACTGAGTAGTTTGGCCCAGGAGAATGTAATCGATGTCAGTGTTGTCAAAGACGCGATTAACGAATTTGGTATTGATCCGGAGAAACCGGATCCCAGCAGAGTGTAGGATCATCCATGACTGAACAGGTATTAGTCCCCGATGTAGGTCAAGCTCAGGATGTAGAGGTGATCGAGATCCTGGTTGCGCCAGGTGACAGGATGGAAAAAGACACATCGTTGATTGTGCTCGAATCCGATAAGGCGAGCATGGAAATACCGTCACCGAAGGCGGGTACGATTGTGTCGATCAGTATGGCCGTCGGAGATACCGTTGATGAAGGTGACTTGATTCTGGAAATGGAAACAGCGTCAGATGCGACAGAGGTAGAGGCTGCACCCGTCATTGCAGCAGAGCCCGCCGTCCCGCAGCAAAGTGAACAGACATCCGAGGTGCCCAAGTCTTCTCCGCCCCCGGCTTCTGAAGTGCAAACCGCACCGGTGGCGTCAGTTTCTCAGACATCCGTGCAGGCCCCTCAAGCGCCACCTGCTGCGGATGTATTAGTGCATGCGGGCCCCGCTGTTAGGAAGCAGGCAAGAGAATATGGTGTGGAACTGGCGGCGGTTAAGGGAAGTGGTCGCGAAGGCAGAATACTCAAAGACGATATACAGCAGTATGTTGCGAATCGTCTGGGTGATGATAGTGGCGGAGGTATACCTAAAGTTCCGGAGGTCGATTTCGGTAAATTTGGTGAGATTGATCTGAAGCCATTACCAAAAATCAGGCAGGCCAGCGCCAGAAATCTTCACCGAAGCTGGCTTAATATTCCCCATGTCACACAGTTTGATGAAGCAGATGTGACCGAGCTTGAGGCATTTAGAAAACAACAGAATACCGAGAATGTTGATGTTAAATTGACCCCGCTGGCTTTTTTGGTCAAGGCTTGTGTCGCGGCATTGCAAAAGTATCCAAATTTCAATGCTTCGATTCAGGCCGACTACCAGCATTTGATCGTCAAGAAGTACTACAACATTGGCATCGCAGTTGAAACTGACGATGGCCTGATGGTTCCCGTGCTAAAGGATGCAGATAAGAAAGGGGTTCTGCAACTGGCTGAAGAAAGCGCCATGCTTGCGGCAGCCGCGAGAGATAAAAAACTCCCTTTTGATGCTATGCAGGGTGCAACCTTCACGATTTCCAGTTTAGGTGGTATTGGCGGCACTGCATTTACGCCTATTGTTAATGCCCCTGAGGTGGCGATCTTGGGCGTATCCAGATCTAAGGTGGTACCGGTATATAACGGCGAAGCGTTCGAGCCAAGAACCATGCTGCCCCTATCGCTATCCTATGATCATCGTGCGATAGATGGCGCCGAGGCCGCGAGGTTTACCCAATTCCTTGCACAGATTATTGGGGACATCCGGATGCTTATTCTTTAGCCCAAAGCACTTCGTCGGTGTTGGTGGCCCTGGCGCAGGTTCTGGCAGCGACAAAGAGATAATCCGAAAGACGATTAATAAATCGTAAGGCATTCTCGTGAGCAGCCTCGGGCATTGCAATCATTCGTCGTTCAGTGCGTCTGCAGACTGAACGTGCCAGGTGGGCTGTTGCGATTAGCTCTGAGCCTCCAGGCAAAATGAAGTTCTCAAGGGGCGCTAGTTGATCGTTTAACTCGTCTAGTGCGGTTTCAATCTTCCTCACATGTGCTGACGTAATAATAGAAAGTTCAGGTATCGAGAGCTCGCCACCCAGGTCAAAGATCCGGTGCTGGATATAGCGCAGGAACTCTGCGATCACGCTGAGTTGCGGATTATCCTGTTTTTGTAATTTTTCGATGAAGAGGCCGATGATGCTGTTTAGCTCATCAACCGTGCCGATGGCTTCAATTCTTGGGTGGTTTTTCTCAACCCGCGCCCCGTTTCCAAGGCCGGTATCCCCACCGTCGCCCGTACGGGTATAGATTTTAGTCAGTCGTTTACCCATGGTTAACTCGACAGGTTTTGGAAAACAATCTCATCTCTCGACATATCCAAACCTGAAACTGCAGTAGATATCATTCTGTTGGAATTTGGAGCGCCCGATTCTGCATCGCTGGCACATATACTCATGCCTATTTCTGCCGGTAAGTATCCGACGGAAGTGCTATAGCTCTTCAGTTTTACCCCTTCATAAATTCGTCTATAACATTCCGCGGTACAGTTCTCGATATCGGGTTGTATGAGGATCAGCGCAAACTGCACCGGGGAATAGTAGGTCACCACATCAAGTGGACGTACAAGGTTTTGTATTCGATCGGAAACGCTGAGCACCAATTCACCGGCAATAGTCGTGTCGTAAGATTCTTTGATATTTTCGTAGTTCTTGATAGCAATCATCAACATACACACAGCACCCCCACGGGACTCTATCTGCTTGATGGAATTTTCCATAGTTTGCTCGGCGAAACTCCGGTTGCCGAGTCCTGTTAAGGAGTCGAGTAACTGCCCGCGCCTTAGTTCGGTACAAAGCTTTTGAAGCGCCTCTTCGGAGTGCAACAAATTATTTATCTGTTTAGAAATTCTACAACCAGCGAGGGTTAGATGGGTCATGACATCTGGTCTTTTTGTTCCAGTAATCATATCGATGTTTGCCTGGAACGCTTCGCTTTCAACATGATCACGATTCATTGCGCCGATCATGATGATATAAGTATAGTGACCACGCTCTTCATCAATGTCGCGAATGGCTTCTGCGAGTTCGATGCCGTTCATGTCATCTACATTAAATTCTGCAATGACGACGTTAGCTGGCGCATCTTCCAAGACCTGCAGCGCATTGACCGCACCGTAACAGACGCGATTATTCGTGAATTTTATTAACTCATGGTCGAAGAAATCGAGAATTGAATTTCCGCCTTTGACCACAACGATTGGTAAATCAAACATGAACTTTGCCGGTTTGTTATGCTTTTTAGTGGAGCATATAGTAAAAAGCTTGATTGTAGTTTAAAGAAATATTCAGTAAAGGGACATGTGTCCAAGTGAACAGGAGAGTTATATGCCATCCTTTGACATAGTATCAGAGGTAGACTTGCAGGAAGTTGCTAATGCAGTCGATCAATCTAATCGTGAAATTAGCACCCGATATGACTTTCGGGGTGTCGATGCCACTTTTGAAAATCAGAAAGACCAGGTCAGATTATCAGCTGAAGCTGAAATTCAGCTGGAACAAATGCTTGATATTCTCCGGGCAAAATTTGCAAAACGTGGTGTAGATCCGTCCGTAATGGATATAAAGGATCTAGAGCACTCCGGGAAAAAGTATTATCAGAATGTAGTGGTTCAGCAGGGAATTGAAAGCGATGTGGCCCGCAGTCTCGTCAAAATGGTCAAAGAGAAGAAGATGAAAGTGCAAATAGCGATTCAAGGAGACAAGCTTAGAATTTCCGGCAAAAAACGCGATGACCTGCAACAGGTTATTGCGATGTTGAAGGAGGCGGATATCGAAATCCCGCTTCAGTACGAGAATTTTAGAGACTAAATCTTTGAAACCTCTATTTCGGACGTGCATACGTGAGTGATCAGCGCTTTACCTGGCGCCAGGCATTCGCGATATATACCCACCGTCGTATCATTGCGATGGTGTTTCTGGGGTTTTCCGCAGGATTACCTTATCTATTGGTATTTTCAACGCTGACCGCCTGGCTTCGAGATGAGGCGGTATCACGGAGTGCGATTGGGTTCTTTGCCTGGGTTGGGATTACCTATTCGATTAAGGTTCTCTGGTCGCCGGTAGTCGATAGAGTGCCTTTGTTATGGTTAACCCGCAGGTTTGGACAGCGACGTAGCTGGATGCTCATCGCGCAATTTGGTGTGGCCGGAGGTTTGACGCTCATGTCGTTTATTGGCCCTAGTGATTTGGTGCTGCTGTCTGTGTGCGCCCTGGTGGTCGCATTTTCCTCTGCGACTCAGGACGTATCTATTGATGCCTATCGAATTGAAGCGGTTGTGGATGAGTATCAGGGAGCAATGTCTGCCTGCTACATTTTTGGCTACCGGGTAGCATTATTGATGGCTGGCGCCGGTTGTTTGTATTTGGCGGATTATTTCAGCTGGCAACTGGCCTATCAAGGTATGGCATTGCTCATGCTGGTCGGTGTGATCACCGTACTGATGATTAGTGAACCGTTGCGAGACCCCGCAAAGACTGATTTCACCGCAGAGCAGCAAATACTTTCAGATTCATCAACGAGGCCCGTTGCAGGTTGGTTTCTAGCCGCTGTGGTGAGCCCTTTCGTCGACTTCTTTAAGCGCAATGGCAGGTTTGCGCTTGTTATCCTGCTATTTATCTCGGTTTTTCGCCTGAGTGATATTGCCATGGGGATTATGGCCAATCCGTTCTACATTGATATGGGTTATAGCCTGGCGGAAATCGCGAATATTGCCAAGGTGTTTGGTTTTTTCATGTCAATCGCCGGTTCATTAGTCTGTGGGGTGCTGGTAGTTCGCTGGGGTATTCATCGACCATTGTTGATTGGTGCGGTTGCGGTGGCATTAACTAATGGTCTGTTTGCCGGATTATCTCTACTGGACCCAGAAATCAGTTACCTGGCGATCGTGATCAGCGCAGACAATTTAAGTGGTGGATTCGCAGCGACGGCATTTGTCGCCTATCTATCCAGCTTGACTAACCGTGCCTATACCGCAACGCAGTACGCGTTGTTCAGCTCGTTGATGACCCTGCCCGGGAAATTTGTCAGCGGTTTCTCGGGTGTAGTCGTGGATAGCTTCGGTTATTTCGAATTCTTCCTGATAGCTGGTTTCATGGGGGCTCCAGCTATCATACTGGTGTTGATCCTGATGCGACATACTAAGGTTGCCAGCGATGGCACCTGACATTGATACGTCCATTTATCGGCGTTAGACCTTCTTTAGCCAAGCGCTCGATCTGATCGCTGGCATTGGGGTTGGAAATTTTTCCCGTAGCATTGACCACGCGATGCCAGGGTATCGTGGTATCCTTTGACAGCTTTGACAATATTCGCCCCACCAAACGTGCCTGCTGTGGCAACCCGGCGAGAGCGGCTACTTGTCCATAACTCGCCACCTTGCCAGCAGGAATAAGGCTGACAACCTGCCAAATTGCTGTACGCATTTCCGCTATAGATTCTGCCAAAATTAGCACTCTCGCCTTGACTCTGCTAAATGAATCCCTATTATTAGCACTCCGCTAAGGAGAGTGCTAATTACGCTGTTTTTCATGGGCTCAAACCCACTAATTCAGGGCAAGTTAGCGCTGTTTCACACTAAATACCAGGTGGCGAGAGCTATCTGAATTGTAATAGGAGAAAAGAATGAGTATCCGTCCACTACAAGATCGTGTGGTCGTACGCCGCACAGAAGAAGAAACTAAATCGGCTGGTGGTATTGTTATTCCGGAGTCTGCGACAGAAAAACCGTCACAGGGCGAAGTAATTGCAGTTGGGCCAGGTAAGAAGTTGGATAACGGCACAATCCAGGAAGTCGACCTCAAAGCTGGAGATAAGATTCTCTTCGGTCAGTATGCCGGTAGCTCGGTAAAACTTGAAGGTGAAGAGCTGCTTATCATGAGCGAGAGTGAAGTATTCGGCGTCGTTGAATAAACAACTGAAACCAATCGTAAACAAGTAACTTTAAGGATTAACAATTATGACAGCTAAAGACGTTAAATTTGGTGATTCAGCACGTCAGCGTATGCTGGCGGGCGTCAACATATTGGCTGATGCCGTGAAGGTCACCCTCGGTCCAAAGGGCCGAAATGTTGTACTAGATAAATCTTTCGGTTCGCCAACAGTCACAAAAGACGGCGTATCGGTAGCCAAAGAAATCGAACTGAAAGATAAGTTCGAAAACATGGGCGCACAAATGGTTAAAGAAGTCGCTTCTCAGACTTCCGATGTTGCTGGTGATGGCACCACAACGGCTACGGTACTCGCGCAGTCGATTCTAAATGAAGGCTTGAAGTCAGTTGCAGCGGGCATGAACCCCATGGATCTGAAACGCGGTATTGATAAAGCCGTTGTTGTCGCCGTCAAGGAAATCGAGGCCCTGGCACAACCTTGTTCTGACAGCAAAACGATTGCTCAGGTGGGCAGTGTTTCAGCCAACAGCGACGCTCATGTTGGTGAGATCATCGCAGATGCGATGGACAAAGTTGGTAAAGAAGGTGTCATAACCGTTGAAGAAGGTAGTGGCCTTGAGAACGAACTTGATGTGGTTGAAGGTATGCAGTTTGATCGTGGCTATCTCTCACCCTATTTCATTAACAACCAGGACAATATGAGTGCAGAGCTCGAAGAGCCTTACATTCTGTTGTTCGACAAAAAAATCTCGAACATTCGAGACATGCTACCCATCCTTGAGGCTGTTGCGAAATCAGGTAAGCCATTGATGGTTATTGCAGAGGATGTTGAAGGTGAGGCACTCGCAACGTTGGTCGTTAACAACATGCGGGGCATCGTTAAAGTAGCAGCAGCTAAGGCCCCAGGTTTTGGCGATCGCCGTAAAGAGATGTTGCAGGATATCGCAATTCTTACCGGTGGTACTGTGATCTCTGAAGAGGTTGGTCTTTCTCTGGAAGGCGCAACGCTGGACGATCTCGGTCAGGCAAAACGACTGAGTATGACCAAAGAGAATACTACTATCGTCGACGGCGCAGGTAACTCAGATGATATCGAAGCACGAGTCAACCAGATTCGTACACAGATTGAAGATACATCTTCTGACTACGATCGTGAGAAACTGCAGGAACGTGTCGCGAAGCTTGCTGGTGGTGTCGCAGTGATCAAGGTTGGCGCTGCAACAGAAGTGGAAATGAAAGAGAAGAAAGCACGTGTTGAAGACGCGTTGCACTCGACTCGTGCAGCTGTCGAAGAAGGTATTGTACCTGGCGGCGGCGTTGCACTTATTCGTGCGCTTCAGGCTGTCGAAGGCTTGGAAGGTGATAACGAAGATCAAAACGTGGGTATTAATTTGTTGCGTAAGGCAATGGAAACACCCATGCGTCAGATCGTCACTAATGCAGGTGAAGAAGCCTCAGTTGTTGTCGACAAGGTAAAACAGTCTAAAGGCAACGAAGGTTATAACGCAGCGACAGGTGAGTACGGCGACATGTTTAAGTACGGTCTGCCTGATCCAGCTAAAGTAACGCGCACTGCCTTACAGGCAGCCGCATCTGTAGCAGGTCTGATGATCACCACTGAGTGTATGGTCACGGAAATAGAAGATGATTCTCCAGCTGCACCAGCCATGCCTGATATGGGTGGTATGGGCGGTATGGGCGGCATGATGTAAAAGCTGTTCGCTTCTTTAAGCCCTGCCTAGTGCAGGGCTTTTTTTTGCGTGTCTAGAAACGGATGTTAGTACCGATGGCAATACCTAGTGTGTGTGCTTTCTTCGTATCAAATTTATCTGCAATTAGTTTTGCGAAGCCGTATTTACCTTGATAGTTCAAGTGAATGGCTTTACCGCCGAAATCGTAGAGAACCTGAAGCGTGTCATTAAGCCCTACACCGATACGTGGAAAGTCCTTGACGCTGGTATGGTAATAACCACCGAGAAGAAGAATGTTTGGTTGCCAACCAAACAGGTTTGCCTGCCTGTCTAACTGCCATGAGGCGTTCACATCGGCTCGCCAGGGTATTGTTTGTTCATAGTCTGCATTGAAAATATCTACGACTAGCTGACGATCAACTATATCGTTTGGTGAAATGACTTCACCGTTAACAAATTCCTGAGCGACACCAATGGCATCAACGATGGCATCATTAAGAACAAGGCGGGCAATTGACTGTGGTGCGTTTTCCCAAGTAATTTCGTAGCCGAGATCGATAAAATCTGCGGAAATTTTGAGATTGTCAGAAGCTTGCCAGGTGATCGAAAAGTCAAAGCTGTAACCTGTGCCCTCTGGCTCCGAGAAATCAATGCCAGAGATGAGAGGGTTTGGTTCACCGAGGATTACGGGTTTTTGGTAGAATTGTTCACTAAATTTTGGCTCATCGTAAGCGTAGTCGATATTGACATTCAATCGGATATCCGAGGTCAGTGCCAATAAAGGTGAGAGGTCTCTATTGTCAACAGTAAGGCCTTCAGTGACCGCATTAAAATCTGCGATGAGTGCATCGTCGAGAGGTTCGATATCCCCGTTGGCTTCTGCAAAGCCAGATTGAAGATCTGAGGTGCTGGTATAGTAGGTTCCCGCGAAATCCAATGACAGCCTGTCGTTGATGTCCCAGGTATAGCCTAGTTTGACGCCTTCTGCACTAGCTCGATCAACCTCCAGCAGCAGGTGGTACTCTCTATTGGTGGGTATAGGAATTAAGTTTTTCTCGCTGTGGTGAAAAAACGCCGTGTCTTCGGTGAACTCAGTGATGTAATCGAACCTTGCTACATAAGAAATTCTAAATGACTTGTAGCGTGCGCCAATCTCAAATTTGTCCTGGGTAAAGGCTGTGTTACCGCTGACCAGGTCATCCTTAAAGTCTGTAGCAAACTGATCAACAGAAACTACTTCGCTAAATGCGAAAAGATCAATATCGCTATATATTTGCCACTTTTCATCATGGGCTTGCGCAAGAGCACTGCCTAGACTTAGCGTGAGGAAGATTAATTGCTGAGGTGTATAGTTCATAGGTCGGGAATACTAACGTTAATTGTCATTGACTAAAAGCTTTGATGATCGGTGCTGGGTCAAGGGGTTCGGCGTAATAGTTTTTTAAAAATCCTAATGTTATCATCACCCTAGAACACACAATTGCAGTAAAACCCAAGAAAGGGCGATCTCAGTAATTGAGGTACCTTTAATCAAATGCCTAACTACTAAAAAAGAGGGAAAATACAATGGAATTATTCACCGGCTACGGTTTGGACTACTTGTTTAGATGGGGACATTTTCTGGCAGGTATTACCTGGATCGGCTTGCTCTATTATTTTAATTTTGTGCAAACAGAATACTTTAAAGAAGCTGAAGCAGACCATAAATCCGGCGCAATCCAAAAATTAGTGCCTCGAGCGCTGTGGTGGTTCAGATGGGGCGCGATGTTCACATTCCTAACTGGTGTTGCGCTTTTAGAATCTAGGCAGCAAGCAATTACATTCGATATTACTGTTGGTGCAACCCTCGGAACATTAATGTTTCTCAATGTCTGGTTGATCATCTGGCCAAATCAGAAGGTGGTTATTGCCTCTGCAGTGCAGGTCGCAGGTGGTGGTGAGGCAATTCCTGAAGCAGCAGGTGCGCTGGCTAAAGCAGGTTTAGCTTCGCGAACCAACACGCTGTTTTCGTTACCGATGTTGTTCTTTATGGGTTCATCCGCGCATCTTCCTACTGGCCTGATTGGCGATGCCAGCACAGTAGCAATTGGCATTATCATGTTGCTTATCCTCATCCTCGAAGGAAATGGTATCTTTGGCAAACAGGGACCAATGACCAGCGTGGGTGGCGTTATTAGTTGTGGCGTTGGTTTGACCGTAGTGCTTTACGGTCTGATGGCGTTCTTATAATTACAACGTAAATGCAAAGGGCC